>NZ_JBCGDO010000193.1:0-200 GCF_038739835.1 Flavobacterium aureirubrum | reverse complement strand
CGCAGAGAGCGCAAAAGTTATTTTAGCCAGAGATTAAATGGATTTTGAAGATTTTTTAACCGTAAAGCTCGCAAAGGTTTACGCAGAGAGCGCAAAAGTTATTTTAGCCAGGGATTAAACGGATTTTTAAAATTTTCTAACCGCAAAGCTCGCAAAGGTTTACGCAGAGAGCGCAAAAGTTATTTTAGCCAGAGATTAAA
>NZ_JBCGDO010000192.1:0-200 GCF_038739835.1 Flavobacterium aureirubrum | reverse complement strand
TATCGATTTAGAAAAACTAGGATTTACACCCCGAGTTTTAAAAACCGAAGGTCGCCCAAGCTTTGATACCCGGGTCTTTTTAAAAATCTATCTATACGGCTATTTAAACGGCATTCGCTCTTCAAGGCGATTAGAAAAAGAGTGCCATCGCAACCTGGAAATGCAGTGGCTTTTAGAAGCCATTTGCCCTAATTATCATA
>NZ_JBCGDO010000191.1:0-202 GCF_038739835.1 Flavobacterium aureirubrum | reverse complement strand
GTTCTCGATATAATTTTCTATTTCAAAAACTGGCGTTTTCAAAATAGAAAATCACTCGAACTGACGATAGCGGAAATGACAGATATGCTGATTACGTCACTTCGAGTGGTTTTACGCAATGTAATGGAGTAAAATTGTATCGAGAAGCTTCCTAAAAACAACGGTTCTCGATATTATTTTCTATTTCAAAAACTAGCGTTTT
>NZ_JBCGDO010000190.1:0-204 GCF_038739835.1 Flavobacterium aureirubrum | reverse complement strand
GAAACTTTTACCGTACTAGTTGACAAAGGCTATCACAACGGACGCGAACTCGAAACCTGCAAAAACCACAACATCACCACCATAGTGGCCCATCCAGATCAAGGCAAAAGCAACGAAAATGGCACACAACCCGAGTATTTAGTATCCAAGTTCATTTACAACAAAGAAGCAAACACCTATACCTGTCCACAAGGACAAACCCTC
>NZ_JBCGDO010000189.1:0-205 GCF_038739835.1 Flavobacterium aureirubrum | reverse complement strand
GCCACACACACCATCAACCGCAATGATAAAAATGCCTTGTCTGCTATTGCTATAGAAGCCAAAGAAAACCTAGCGCTAGAAACTTTTACCGTACTAGTTGACAAAGGCTATCACAACGGACGCGAACTCGAAACCTGCAAAAACCACAACATCACCACCATAGTGGCCCATCCAGATCAAGGCAAAAGCAACGAAAATGGCACAC
>NZ_JBCGDO010000188.1:0-205 GCF_038739835.1 Flavobacterium aureirubrum | reverse complement strand
AACCAAAGAAAAATCGACAAACACAAAGAATATATCGAACTTAAAACCCAAGAATACCTCAATGAATTAGACAAAAATGATGTAAAAGAAGACGCTATAAAAATCAGTAACATCCAACAAAAAATAGAACGCTTAAAACAAAACAAAATCAAATACGAACTGCTCGAAGAAGAACTCAAAACCAGTGGCGAACCCCAAGTAAGCA
>NZ_JBCGDO010000187.1:0-211 GCF_038739835.1 Flavobacterium aureirubrum | reverse complement strand
TCGTTCCTCAGAATGACAAAGTAATGAATTCTCTCTTTTTGTCATGTTGACGCAGGAAACATCACACTTGCTATTCTTGTATTGTGTGATTAGTGTGTGTGATTCTTCGTTCCTCAGAATGACAAAAGAAATGTCATGTTTTTTCTTGTTTTTGTGATTAGTGAGTGTGATTCTTCGTTCCTCAGATTGACAAAATAATGAATTTTTTTAT
>NZ_JBCGDO010000186.1:0-214 GCF_038739835.1 Flavobacterium aureirubrum | reverse complement strand
TCGGCATATTGGCTTCGATCAATCTCTCGTCCTCCTTTTCTACTGGTGCATTGGTCTTTTACTGGGCAGGTTTTGCAGGCTGGTGTTCGGTATTTTTGGTACATATAACCGCTTTCTTCGGTGCGACCCGTTTTTTTGTGCCAGCTACCTGTGGTGGTGAGGGTTTGTCCTTGTGGACAGGTATAGGTGTTTGCTTCTTTGTTGTAAATGAACT
>NZ_JBCGDO010000185.1:0-214 GCF_038739835.1 Flavobacterium aureirubrum | reverse complement strand
TAACCCGTTGGGTGTAATTAAATTATTTGATTTTTAATATTATTTATTGGTCTATCAAAGATGAATTTATTGATATATTGAACTAAAGTTAATGCTGTAATTTTTGCTAATATTCTTGTTTTAAAACCTTCAAAAGTTTTAGCATAATTGTTTCTAATTCTGAACTGGTCGCATAGTTGTGAAAATAATGTTTCAATTCTTTTTCTTGATTTTC
>NZ_JBCGDO010000184.1:0-219 GCF_038739835.1 Flavobacterium aureirubrum | reverse complement strand
ACAATTTTACTCCATTATATTACGTAAAACCACTCGAAGTGACGTAATCAGCATATCTGTCATTTCAGCTATCGTCAGTTCGAGTGATTTTTTATTTTGAAAACGCCAGTTTTTGAAATAGAAAATTATATCGAGAACCGTTGTTTCTAGGAAGCTTTTCGATACAATTTTACACCATTACATAACGTAAAGCCACTCGAAGTGACGTAATCAGCATAT
>NZ_JBCGDO010000183.1:0-219 GCF_038739835.1 Flavobacterium aureirubrum | reverse complement strand
CTATTTCAAAAACTAGCGTTTTCAAAATAGAAAATCACTCGAACTGACGGGTGTAGTGAACTGGCGAGTGTAGTGAACTGATGGCTGTGGTTAAAGGAAAATCATGCTCTTAACGTCACTTCGAGTGATTTTTAGAACTACAAACGCTAGTTTGTGGTTCTAAAAATTGTATCGAGAAGCTATTTTTAAAATAAATCTCCTTCTAAGGGTTCTCGATAT
>NZ_JBCGDO010000182.1:0-220 GCF_038739835.1 Flavobacterium aureirubrum | reverse complement strand
AAGAAGTCCAACTATAACCAAAGAAAAATCGACAAACACAAAGAATATATCGAACTTAAAACCCAAGAATACCTCAATGAGTTAGACAAAAACGATGTAAAAGAAGACGCTATAAAAATCAGTAACATCCAACAAAAAATAGAACGCTTAAAACAAAACAAAATCAAATACGAACTGCTCGAAGAAGAACTCAAAACCAGTGGCGAACCCCAAGTAAGCA
>NZ_JBCGDO010000181.1:0-220 GCF_038739835.1 Flavobacterium aureirubrum | reverse complement strand
AAGAATGAAAAACACCATCTATAGAACAAACTCCATGTAATTTATATCCGTAAAACCAGTTATTTTGAGAAGCACAAAACCCTTTTGAAGGAGCAGTTTCAAACTCATTTTTACAAATTTTAATTCTGTTGTGACGAGCAAATTTGCATATCTCTAATGGCATACTATCAACGATGAAATAATCTTCAAATTCTAAAAAATGTGAAGCAAGTTTTATTCT
>NZ_JBCGDO010000180.1:0-226 GCF_038739835.1 Flavobacterium aureirubrum | reverse complement strand
TATCTATGTCAAATATAGTAAAAAAATATTTAAGAGTTTTAGAAGTTATAAGTTCTTTGAATTGTGAATTAGAATTTAAATCAGGTGTTGGTAGAAAAGAAAAAATGTCTGATTTAGAAGTAGTTGCATTGAGTTTAACCGCTGAATTTATGTCTATTGATAGTAAAAACTCCTTATTTAAAGAGATAAACAAAGAACAAATTTCTAATTTAATTGAGCGAAGTCA
>NZ_JBCGDO010000179.1:0-239 GCF_038739835.1 Flavobacterium aureirubrum | reverse complement strand
TTTTTAGCCACAATTCTTTTTAAAACCAGTCAAAGCAAATCAAAAATCAGCATGGCTTAAAACTCGTTTAAAGCAGTTTTAAAAAGTAAAACAGTAGAGAAAAGAGGGTTTATTCACAGCCTGACGTCAGACTGTGAAAAAACTTTCACAATCCTTTTTCAAATATACAAAAATATTTGTAAGAAGAACAAAGTATTCTTATCTTTAACCATGCAACACATATCAGGAATTTCCCGTCA
>NZ_JBCGDO010000178.1:0-239 GCF_038739835.1 Flavobacterium aureirubrum | reverse complement strand
ATGACAGATATGCTGATTACGTCACTTCGAGTGGTTTTACGCAATGTAATGGAGTAAAATTGTATCGAGAAGCTTCCTAAAAACAACGGTTCTCGATATTATTTTCTATTTCAAAAACTAGCGTTTTTAAAATAGAAAATCACTCGAACTGACGATAGCGGACATGATAGATATGCTGATTACGTCACTTCGAGTGGCTTTACGTTATGTAATGGTGTAAAATTGTATCGAAAAGCTTC
>NZ_JBCGDO010000177.1:0-245 GCF_038739835.1 Flavobacterium aureirubrum | reverse complement strand
CATATAATGAACCAAACTACGATGGTATGGGCGTAGCAAACGGACATCTTGTCGTAAGACCATATCTAGAAAATGGAATAGAAAAAATCAAAGTTTGGTTTTACACCACAAACAACGTGCTGTTTACAGACGGTCAAGGAAACCCAACCCAAAATCCTGAACCGTTTAAACTCCCTTTTGGCGAATATATTTTAATAAAACAATAATCCATTTTCTAACCCAATAACCCCGATAGCGCATTCTAT
>NZ_JBCGDO010000176.1:0-247 GCF_038739835.1 Flavobacterium aureirubrum | reverse complement strand
ATATTGGCACTTCGACAGGCTCAGTGTGACAATGTGCTTCTTATTGTATTTGTTTATATGTTGGCACTTCGACAGGCTCAGTGTGACAATGTGCTTCTTATTGTATTTGTTTATATATTGGCACTTCGACAGGCTCAGTGTGACAATGTGCTTCTTATTGTATTTGTTTATATATTGGCACTTCGACAGGCTCAGTGTGACAATGTGCTTCTTATTGTATTTGTTTATATGTTGGCACTTCGACAGG
>NZ_JBCGDO010000175.1:0-251 GCF_038739835.1 Flavobacterium aureirubrum | reverse complement strand
GCTGGCTAAGAAACCGACTTCGCTACTGCATTTGGCACCATTGGAAGAAACCCGAGCGAAAGAGAAAAAATCTTATACGATTGGGTGTCGACCAAGACCATGCCTACGCATGGAGCAGAACTCGAAAAGGGGGTTGGGCAATTGCACAAAGTCCTATTCTAGGCACAACCATTACTTTGCAACGCTTGAAGAAAAGAGGTTATGTTTCCTTAACCGAATTACACATCCAACTCAACCCATCTCTTTGCGAA
>NZ_JBCGDO010000174.1:0-253 GCF_038739835.1 Flavobacterium aureirubrum | reverse complement strand
CAAAACAAAATCAAATACGAACTGCTCGAAGAAGAACTCAAAACCAGTGGCGAACCCCAAGTAAGCACCACCGATACTGATGCTAGAGCACTACTGGTTCAAGGGCAAGTAGTAGAAGTTTCGTATAACATTCAAGCCGCAGTAGATGACAAACACAACTTAGTAGTAGCCACACACACCATCAACCGCAACGATAAAAATGCCTTGTCTGCTATTGCTATAGAAGCCAAAGAAAACCTAGCGCTCGAAACTT
>NZ_JBCGDO010000173.1:0-255 GCF_038739835.1 Flavobacterium aureirubrum | reverse complement strand
GTTTTTTACAAAATGGCACACGGATAAAACGGATTTAAGCAGATAAGCGCGGATTTTTAAAAAATTAATTCATTTAATTTCTCTGTGAATCTCTGAGAAATCTTCGTGTGGCGCTGTGTAACTATTTCGCTTCGCAAAGGTCGCAAAGTTTTTTACAAAATGGCACACGGATAAAACGGATTTAAGCAGATAAGCGCGGATTTTTAAAAAATTAATTCATTTAATTTCTCTGTGAATCTCTGAGAAATCTTCGTG
>NZ_JBCGDO010000172.1:0-255 GCF_038739835.1 Flavobacterium aureirubrum | reverse complement strand
CTATGACGAGCAAACTTGCAAATTTCCAACGGCATACTATCGACAATATAATAATCTTCAAATTCTAAAAATCGAGAGGCTAATTTTATTCTTACTTCTTCTAAAAATAAAAACAATTTTCGCCTTCCTTTATTGAATTGACTTCGCTCAATTAAATTAGAAATTTGTTCTTTGTTTATCTCTTTAAATAAGGAGTTTTTACTATCAATAGACATAAATTCAGCGGTTAAACTCAATGCAACTACTTCTAAATCA
>NZ_JBCGDO010000171.1:0-255 GCF_038739835.1 Flavobacterium aureirubrum | reverse complement strand
AAAGGAAAATCATGCTCTTAACGTCACTTCGAGTGGTTTTTAGAACTACAAACGCTAGTTTGTGGTTCTAAAAATTGTATCGAGAAGCTATTTTTAAAATAAATCTCCTTCTAAGGGTTCTCGATACAATTTTCTATTTCAAAAACTAGCGTTTTCAAAATAGAAAATCACTCGAACTGACGATAGCGGAAATGACAGACATGCTGATTACGTCACTTCGAGTGGTTTTACGCAATGTAATGGAGTAAAATTGTA
>NZ_JBCGDO010000170.1:0-256 GCF_038739835.1 Flavobacterium aureirubrum | reverse complement strand
CAAAGTATTCTTATCTTTAACCATGCAACACATATCAGGAATTTCCCGTCACCAGCTTCAAGTATCCAGTCTAGAAGACACCATTAGTCAGGACAACCCAATCAGGTTTATCGACGCTTTCGTTAACCTTATCGATTTAGAAAAACTAGGATTTACACCCCGAGTTTTAAAAACCGAAGGTCGCCCAAGCTTTGATACCCGGGTCTTTTTAAAAATCTATCTATACGGCTATTTAAACGGCATTCGCTCTTCAAGG
>NZ_JBCGDO010000169.1:0-259 GCF_038739835.1 Flavobacterium aureirubrum | reverse complement strand
TCTACTGTTTTACTTTTTAAAACTGCTGTAAACGGGTTTTAAGCCATGCTGATTTTTGATTTACTTTGACTGGTTTTAAAAAGAATTGAGGCTAAAAACAGCTTTATATAGGTCGTTTTTATCAAAAACAAACCTTTTCTCTTGTAGGGTGAGTTCCATGCTTTGAGTTTGGCTATTAAATCGGGCACGCCGAGGATGTTGATGCTGCGTTTGATGTTGTAGACTAGCATGATCAAACTGTGTTCGCCATTTACTTTTT
>NZ_JBCGDO010000168.1:0-265 GCF_038739835.1 Flavobacterium aureirubrum | reverse complement strand
ACGATAAAAATGCCTTGTCTGCTATTGCTATAGAAGCCAAAGAAAACCTAGCGCTCGAAACTTTTACCGTACTAGTTGACAAAGGCTATCACAACGGACGCGAACTCGAAACCTGCAAAAACCACAATATCAACACCATAGTGGCCCATCCAGATCAAGGCAAAAGCAACGAAAATGGCACACAACCCGAGTATTTAGTATCCAAGTTCATTTACAACAAAGAAGCAAACACCTATACCTGTCCACAAGGACAAACCCTCACCAC
>NZ_JBCGDO010000167.1:0-266 GCF_038739835.1 Flavobacterium aureirubrum | reverse complement strand
AATATATACTCATGTTAGTACGAAAAGTATTCAACAAATCAAAAGTCCTTTTGATGATTTGTAATACAACTTTTATTTCTATTTTTGAAACAAATACGCTATTCAATAGCGCCTATCTACCCTGTTTAGGGTTTATTTCCGCTACTTTGTAGCGGGTATATACAAGTTAGTAGTCATTCTGTGAGAAAATCCAAAATCAAGAATATCATTATGAAAAAACAAATATTACTTTTAATTACATTTTCTATATTTTTCATTTCTTGTAA
>NZ_JBCGDO010000166.1:0-270 GCF_038739835.1 Flavobacterium aureirubrum | reverse complement strand
GCCAAGTTCTTTCCTTGTTTTAGGGAAACAACTTGGGTTAAAATGGATGGTTTTTAATACTCTTGGCGTAAATCCTATTTTCTCTAGATCGATACTGTTGACAAAAGCATCTATAATCCCGACGCTTCGGGAGAACAGGATTGTCCTGTCTGATGGTGTCTTCTAGACTGCTTACTTGTAGTTGGTTGCGAGCTATTCCTTGTATATGTTGCATCGTTAAAGATAAAAAAACTATAACTTTCTTACAACTATTTTACTATATTTGGTGCA
>NZ_JBCGDO010000165.1:0-276 GCF_038739835.1 Flavobacterium aureirubrum | reverse complement strand
AACTGCTCGAAGAAGAACTCAAAACCAGTGGCGAACCCCAAGTAAGCACCACCGATACTGATGCAAGAGCACTACTGGTTCAAGGACAAGTAGTAGAAATAAGCTACAACATTCAAGCCGCAGTAGACAACAAACACAACTTGGTAGTTGCCACACACACCATCAACCGCAATGATAAAAATGCCTTGTCTGCTATTGCTATAGAAGCCAAAGAAAACCTAGCGCTAGAAACTTTTACCGTACTAGTTGACAAAGGCTATCACAACGGACGCGAAC
>NZ_JBCGDO010000164.1:0-278 GCF_038739835.1 Flavobacterium aureirubrum | reverse complement strand
TCCACTTTCGTATATAAAGTAACCGAGCTGGTAGCATCTATCATCTTTCCGTCAAACAAACGGTCCATGCCATTGGTTGCCGTTTCAATATAACCTACCAAAACCTGTTTGAAGGCATTTTGTTCTGCAGTTATATTCAACCAGTAACGGTGCTTTTCTAAAATGGAATTGGTTTGATTACTACCATTTGTTCTATAAAACTGCGCGTTGTTTCTAGGCTCTCGCATCGCGTTAGTATAAGTAACCGTGCCTGTTGACAAACCTTCCACAAAAAATCC
>NZ_JBCGDO010000163.1:0-278 GCF_038739835.1 Flavobacterium aureirubrum | reverse complement strand
CAGGTCATCCGAAGACTTTTCAACGTCAACCGGTTCGGACCTCCACTATGTGTTACCACAGCTTCATCCTACCCATGGGTAGATCACACGGTTTCGCGTCTAACACTACTGACTAAAGCGCCCTATTCAGACTCGCTTTCGCTACGGATCCAAGCCTTAAGCTCTTATCCTTGCCAGCAACGTTAACTCGTAGGCTCATTATTCAAAAGGCACGCCGTCACCCCACTTAAGGGCTCCGACCGCTTGTAAGCGTATGGTTTCAGGATCTATTTCACTCC
>NZ_JBCGDO010000162.1:0-279 GCF_038739835.1 Flavobacterium aureirubrum | reverse complement strand
CTGTCATAGAAAACAATGCGTTATTCTTTTCGGTTAGTCATATAAGTCATACCATTATTGACGAAATCAATATTTTAAATGCATCCATAAAAGCTATTCAAGAAAGTATTGCAAAATTGAAGCCCACACCTAATTATATCATTGTTGATGGCAACCGGTTCAAAACTATTAACAATATTCCTTTTTCAACTATTATAAAAGGTGATAGTAAATTTATGATCATTGCAGCAGCTTCTGTTTTAGCAAAAACCTATCGTGATGAGTACATGAATCAAATAC
>NZ_JBCGDO010000161.1:0-279 GCF_038739835.1 Flavobacterium aureirubrum | reverse complement strand
GGCAACCCACTATGGTGAAGACATAGTACACCGATAGGTGGGCAAACCCGCTGAACTGAAACATCTAAGTCGGCGGAGGAGAAGAAAACAAAAGTGATTCCGTAAGTAGTGGCGAGCGAACGCGGATTAGCCCAAACCAGTGTTGTTACGGCAATGCTGGGGTTGTAGGACCACGACATTTCTTGCGGATTGAAGTAGAACTACCTGGAACGGTAGACGATACAGGGTGATAGGCCCGTATAAGTAAGAGACGATAAGGATAGTGGTATCCTGAGTAGG
>NZ_JBCGDO010000160.1:0-279 GCF_038739835.1 Flavobacterium aureirubrum | reverse complement strand
CTAGCAAGCAGAAAGTCTCTTATTTGTAGCAAATAAACTCATCGAAGGAGCAAATAACCTCGTTTTCCTATTTTGATGGGGTGACTCGTTCGGTTTGGAAGCAATTCATTCGTTTTTAAGCTGTGAAGTTCGTTTTGGAAGTGGGAAAACACCAACTTACAAAACGATTTCAATAATATAAAGCTTCCCATTAATATCAAATGAAACGCAAACTTCTTTACCCATCAACTGACTGCCCAAAGGCGATTGTGGCGAAAGCGCAAAAATGGTTTTTTTGTC
>NZ_JBCGDO010000159.1:0-279 GCF_038739835.1 Flavobacterium aureirubrum | reverse complement strand
TCGTTCCTCAGAATGACAAAGTAATGAATTCTCTCTTTTTGTCATGTTGACGCAGGAAACATCACACTTGCTATTCTTGTATTGTGTGATTAGTGTGTGTGATTCTTCGTTCCTCAGAATGACAAAATAATGAATTTTTTTTATTCATTGTTTGATTAGTGAGTGTGATTCTTCGTTCCTCAGAATGACAAAGTAATGAATTCTCTCTTTTTGTCATGTTGACGCAGGAAACATCACACTTGCTATTCTTGTATTGTGTGATTAGTGTGTGTGATTCTT
>NZ_JBCGDO010000158.1:0-279 GCF_038739835.1 Flavobacterium aureirubrum | reverse complement strand
TTATTGGTATATCCATAAAAGTTATTACTTTTAGAATGATTTATTAACATGAAGAGCCGTATGAAGGGAGACTTTCACGTACGGTTCTGTGGGAAGGCAAGGGTGCGATTCCCTTGCCTGACCCGATCAGGCTGTGAATAAACCCTCTTTTCTCTACTGTTTTACTTTTTAAAACTGCTGTAAACGGGTTTTAAGCCATGCTGATTTTTGATTTACTTTGACTGGTTTTAAAAAGAATTGAGGCTAAAAACAGCTTTATATAGGTCGTTTTTATCAAAA
>NZ_JBCGDO010000157.1:0-280 GCF_038739835.1 Flavobacterium aureirubrum | reverse complement strand
ATTTGAGTAAGTGGTTGTAGAATATGTGTTGGATGAACTGCTATGGACAGTGACACCGTTACGTTGGAAAACATAAGTTATAGTGCCTAACCCAGATGTATTGGAGGCGGTTGCATTAAATACAACATTAGCTCCAGTACAAAGTGTTGTTCCAGATGAAGTTAAAACTATACTCGGACTATTAACATTAAAATTAAGTGTATTAGAACTTGCAACACTTGAAGTTAAACAGGTACCACCAGAAACAGAAATATTACATTTTATACTTGAACCATTAACA
>NZ_JBCGDO010000156.1:0-281 GCF_038739835.1 Flavobacterium aureirubrum | reverse complement strand
CCTTCAATTTCAGCACCTTTTTCATCAAAAAATCTTTCTTTTATTAATGGAATCAATTCAGGATATCCAATAAATCCAGTATATACTTTATAATCGGCAAGTCTATAACGAATTTTATTTTTGACATCTAAAAGATAAAATGCACTCAACTTTGTTTTGTCAATTGTAGATTTTATCTTTGTCTTAATCATTATTTTTTTTAATTTTTCACTCGTCACGCTTAATTGTCTGATTCCAAATACACTTTCATTGTCAACTAATTTTGATTTTACAATTTCTAT
>NZ_JBCGDO010000155.1:0-281 GCF_038739835.1 Flavobacterium aureirubrum | reverse complement strand
CCACGAGTTTAAATTTAGGTTTCAAAATAGCAAAAGGTGACTATATGTCTCGCATGGATGGAGATGATATTAGTTTACCAGAACGTTTTGCAAAACAAATAGCTTTTTTAGAGAAAAATCCTGATGTTATTGTTTGTGGTTCATTTTATACCATAATAGGAACACAAAAAAGTATTCTAGTTACTGAAAAACATGAAGACATAAAATCAGCTTCACTTAGAAATAATTTCATGGTACATCCATCACTCATGCTAAGAAAAAAAGCATTCGATGAACTTTCA
>NZ_JBCGDO010000154.1:0-281 GCF_038739835.1 Flavobacterium aureirubrum | reverse complement strand
AGCCATACAAAGTACTGCCATCGAAAAGGTTTATAAGATTACTTTTTTTATCTGTGCTATTGCCATAACAAATCAGATGTATTCTGGCACATCGGATTTTTTATCTTTTGTTTTTTTAGTACCGCCTTTTTTAATAATACTAGACAGCATAAATTTAAAAAAAATTAATTTAAGTATAAATTTTTGTGTTTTTATTGGCTTGTTATTCGCTATTTCAATTGCTTCTAGACCAATGGCCATAATTTTAATTGCGTTGTTTTATACTTCGATGTTTTTGATTT
>NZ_JBCGDO010000153.1:0-283 GCF_038739835.1 Flavobacterium aureirubrum | reverse complement strand
CCTTCAAGGTAAACTTTTAGAAAACCTTCGAATTTGATAACTTCTCCAATGGCTTGAAAAATTTCGGAATGCTTGTCTGAGCTAATTTTTACGTTGGTTCTCTCTAATTCGGCATCGCTCATTTGTGAAGCCAATGTTCTTTTCCAAATTAAATCATATAAACGCGCTTGGTCTCTCTCGATGTTAACGGTATGACGCGACATATCGGTTGGACGAATGGCTTCGTGTGCTTCTTGTGCACCTTTACTTTTCGTGCTGAATGTTCTTGGTGTAGAATATTCTC
>NZ_JBCGDO010000152.1:0-283 GCF_038739835.1 Flavobacterium aureirubrum | reverse complement strand
ATTTAAACGGCATTCGCTCTTCAAGGCGATTAGAAAAAGAGTGCCATCGCAACCTGGAAATGCAGTGGCTTTTAGAAGCCATTTGCCCTAATTATCATAGCATAGCCGACTTTCGCAAAGACAACCCCAAAGCCCTAAAACAACTCTTCAAACTCTTTGTTTCGTTTTTAAAAAATGCCGATTTAATCACAGGCGAAACCATTGCTATTGATGGCACTAAATCCAGAGCACACAACAGCAAGAAGTCCAACTATAACCAAAGAAAAATCGACAAACACAAAGA
>NZ_JBCGDO010000151.1:0-284 GCF_038739835.1 Flavobacterium aureirubrum | reverse complement strand
GGTTCTAAATGGTTCTAAAGCATCCATCGTTACAATCCATGGTGAAATGGAAGAGGCAAAGTTCTTAGCCAAGAAAGGTCCAAGTGGCACATATTCCCATTTATGAATGTCTCTCGCACTCCAATCGTTTAATAAAACCATCCCGAAAATATAATCTTCGGCTTCCTTAATTGGAATGTTTTCCCCCATGATATTAGCATCTGTAGTAATGAAAGCCGTTTCTAATTCAAAATCAACCACTCGTGACGGACCAAATACAGGCGTGGTTTCTCCGTTAGGTAACG
>NZ_JBCGDO010000150.1:0-284 GCF_038739835.1 Flavobacterium aureirubrum | reverse complement strand
CAGGTTACAGGATCAGGAGATGAAAAAGAATTTTTATTAAACACTGTAGTTTTTAAAATCTCAAAAAACTATAGTATTCCATCACTAGATACTCCATATATGATTGAAATTGACAAATTCACAATTCCTGCTGAATTTGAATATTTTGCAGAACCATTACTGAATGAAAATGTTTTCCTAACTGCCAAAGTAAAAGATTGGAATAAATATGATTTACTTCCAGTTGATGCCAGTATTTATTTAGAAGGTACTTATGCAGGTACAACATATATAAACCCATATCA
>NZ_JBCGDO010000149.1:0-285 GCF_038739835.1 Flavobacterium aureirubrum | reverse complement strand
AAAGCGTGGGGAGCGAACAGGATTAGATACCCTGGTAGTCCACGCTGTAAACGATGGATACTAGCTGTTCGGAGTAATCTGAGTGGATAAGCGAAAGTGATAAGTATCCCACCTGGGGAGTACGTTCGCAAGAATGAAACTCAAAGGAATTGACGGGGGCCCGCACAAGCTGTGGAGCATGTGGTTTAATTCGATGATACGCGAGGTACCTTACCAAGGCTTAAATGTAGATTGACCGGTTTGGAAAAAGACTTTTCGCAAGACAATTTACAAGGTGCTGCATGG
>NZ_JBCGDO010000148.1:0-285 GCF_038739835.1 Flavobacterium aureirubrum | reverse complement strand
ATAAAACAGGTCTAAACGCTTGTGTAATATTCGCATAAATATTGGTCGTTCTAAATTTATATTCTAATCCCAATCCAAAAAGCGGATGACTTCTTGAAATGTTTTTATTGGGCATAGCAACATCATTTCCGTTACTAATTCCAAATCGGCCATCGCCCGAATTTTGAATGTATTCATAACGAACTCCGGGTGTCACGCTAAATTTTTCAGTTACTTTAAATTGATTTTCAGCAAAAACGGCTACATTCTCGGTTGTAAAGTTTAAATCACGAACGTAGCGTCCAT
>NZ_JBCGDO010000147.1:0-285 GCF_038739835.1 Flavobacterium aureirubrum | reverse complement strand
ATTACGATTTAAACTTAGCTAATAATAAAATACAAACTCTTGAAAGAGAAATAAATAAGCTTCCAGAAAATAAACAAGAATGGTTAAAATTATCACGAAAATATAACCTAAGTGACAACATTTACAATACATTTCTTCAAAAACGAAGTGAGGCATCAATAGTTAAAGCAGCAAATATTTCCGATATAATATTTATTGACCCAGCAAAAGATGTAGGTGGTGGATTACTAGGACCAAAAACAGGAGTTAATTATGTTTTGGCCTTTTTTATGGGATTAATTGTGC
>NZ_JBCGDO010000146.1:0-285 GCF_038739835.1 Flavobacterium aureirubrum | reverse complement strand
CTCTGAAAATCCCATTGGATACAATTGTTTTACTTCAAAGGTGGAAATGGCGAAGTAAGGCGAAGGATATAATTTTGCAACTGCTGATAGCAAGAACAAAAATGAAATTAGAATTCTAATTCCCCAAGTAATGTTGTTTTTAGATGTTGTCATACTTTATTTTTTTTGTAACCCTGAGCAATCCCGAGGTTTTGGGACAAGTGTTATTGTCCAAATTTCATTAAAATCAATGCGAATATAGAATAGTTTATCATGTCTTGGTAATTGGCGTCAATACCTTCTGAT
>NZ_JBCGDO010000145.1:0-287 GCF_038739835.1 Flavobacterium aureirubrum | reverse complement strand
CAGAAGAAGTAAAAAATGCAATAAAAGCTGAAGGCACTACACTAGTGGTTTTGAATTCAGTTTGTGGTTGTGCAGCAAGAAACGCTCGTCCTGGAGCGAAAATGAGTTTAGATGGCACAAAAAAACCAGATCATCTTGTAACTGTTTTTGCTGGCGTAGATAAAGAAGCAGTAGATGATGCGCGTCAACACATGTTTCCGTTTCCTCCTTCATCACCAAGCATGGCTTTGTTCAAAAACGGCGAATTGGTTCACATGTTAGAGCGTAATCACATTGAAGGAAGACCA
>NZ_JBCGDO010000144.1:0-287 GCF_038739835.1 Flavobacterium aureirubrum | reverse complement strand
ATGCATCTATTAAATTTAATGATTTCAACAAAGCTTCATACTTTAGCTCCCGCTTTTGTTTTTAAATATCTTTTTGAATTTCTATCTCAGATTTAACTCCTTCAATTTGTTTCGTGATTGCACTAATATCTTCTTTTGTTGCTAAATTTTTCCCTTTTTCTTCCCTATAAGATTTGATAAAAGCCAAATATAATCCTAACCCGATTATTATTATTTCAAGCACTATTTGAATTTCGTTTTGTGTCATTAGATTTACGTGTCTTAAATTACTGCCATCGTCAGACTAT
>NZ_JBCGDO010000143.1:0-287 GCF_038739835.1 Flavobacterium aureirubrum | reverse complement strand
GTTTGTAGTTCTAAAAATCACTCGAAGTGACGTTAAGAGCATGATTTTCCTTTAACCACAGCCATCAGTTCACTACACTCGCCAGTTCACTACACCCGTCAGTTCGAGTGATTTTCTAGTTTGAAAACGCTAGTTTTTGAAATAGAAAATAATATCGAGAACCGTTGTTTTTAGGAAGCTGCTCGATACAATTTGACTCCCTGACCGTGCGTAAAACCACTCGAAGTGACGTAATCAGCATGTCTGTCATTTCCGCTATCGTCAGTTCGAGTGATTTTCTATTTTGA
>NZ_JBCGDO010000142.1:0-288 GCF_038739835.1 Flavobacterium aureirubrum | reverse complement strand
AAGCCACCAAATTTATTGGCGGTACTTTTTTCTTTTTTCATCAATGGAGTTCCTGTAAAAGCTATAAAACAAGCAATTGGAAAAACTTGTTGCATTCTTACATTGAAAGAACCGTACTGACTACGATGTCCTTCATCAACTAATACAAAAATTTCAGAAGACAGAAAAGGTGTTACAGAAGCATCTACCTCTGCTTTAAATTTGTGTATTAAAGTAGTGATTACAGCATCGCCAGGTTCTGCAATAAGATTTAATAAACTTTTTTCCTTCTTGAGTTTATCAAATTCC
>NZ_JBCGDO010000141.1:0-288 GCF_038739835.1 Flavobacterium aureirubrum | reverse complement strand
TATTTTCTCAAGAAACTAAAAGAAATTTCTAAAAAGGAAATCAGTTGCACCTTGCGATTGTATCCTTATAAATATCCAGATAAAATGGGCGTTCCACCAGTAGATAAAGTGATGATCATGTGTTATAATTTAATCAATCCGCTAGAAAATGAAAATAAAAATTCGATTTTAGACTTAGCTGAATTAGAAAGCTATTTAATATCGGTTCCTAAATATCACAAACATATTGTCATCGCTTTTCCTATTTATTCTTGGATGCAAGTATATCTAAATAAACGTTTTTCAAAT
>NZ_JBCGDO010000140.1:0-288 GCF_038739835.1 Flavobacterium aureirubrum | reverse complement strand
ACTTTTTAGTTCGTGGCTAAGTGACGAAGCCGACCAAGCCAACGCCATAAAACGCGATGCACCTGTGATGGTAGTTATTGGAAATCCGCCTGATAGTGGAATTTCTTCTAATAATGGCAAATGGATTTCAGATTTAATTGAAGATTATAAATATGTTGATGGAGAACATTTTAAAGAGCGTAAACATTGGTTAAATGATGATTATGTAAAATTCTTGCGTTTTGGACAACATTTTATTGATAAAAATGGAAGTGGAATTTTAGCCTTTATCAATCCTCATGGTTTTTT
>NZ_JBCGDO010000139.1:0-289 GCF_038739835.1 Flavobacterium aureirubrum | reverse complement strand
AAACAGAACCCTGACTTAAAAAGTCAGCAATACCAATATTATTTTCTACAGCCATTTGAACGATACCGTTTAATGTTCCGCAATGGTGTAGCGTAAAATCTAAAAGGCTGTGATTATGTAGTAGTGTTTTTTGCATTTGCTTTTAAAATTCTATTTTCTTTTTTTAACTCGATTATTTCTTGCTGTTGAAGTTTAATTTTTCTGTCCTTAATTTTCAACTCCTCCTCAAGAAGTAATACATTTCGATTCATTAAATCTTCAAACTCTTTGTAACGAATTTCATAACGAC
>NZ_JBCGDO010000138.1:0-290 GCF_038739835.1 Flavobacterium aureirubrum | reverse complement strand
ATAAAACTCATATAAATAGTAAGCATTGCGTTTTTAGAATAGGCAAGAAAAAAACTGATTTTTTCAAATTGAGACGCGTCTAAGATACAATCTCAAGCGGGCGAAAAAACATTGACATTTTCTTATATTGAAATCCCAACATTGCTTTGTGCCAACTCTCCAGCATCGTTTAAACCATCACCACTCATCATGACATTGTTACCGTGGTCTTGTAATTGTTTAATAAAATCGAGTTTTTGTTCGGTTTTTTGATTGAAAACCAAAGAGGTGTTAGCAGGTAACATTTTCTC
>NZ_JBCGDO010000137.1:0-290 GCF_038739835.1 Flavobacterium aureirubrum | reverse complement strand
TAGTTCAAAATCTTCAAAACGAATTTCAAAATCGGTTTTAGTTGCGCAAAGGTTTGGTTTTTATTTTGGAAAACAGAAAGTGATTCTAAGCTTGTAACAAGCCATTCTGCTTTGTCTTTATCCAAGGACATTTCAATAGTATCTCTTTTGTCATGAAAAATTAATTTTATCATTTGTCGTGAACTTCCTTTTTTAGACTTAGTAAAAGTTTCGGTTAACGGCTTTCCTCCTATCCATACAATTTTTTGCTGAAGGCTTGGTATTGAAACTTTCTTCCTTCTTCAAACAAG
>NZ_JBCGDO010000136.1:0-290 GCF_038739835.1 Flavobacterium aureirubrum | reverse complement strand
AGTTTTCAAACCCTATTTCATCAATTAAAACAATACTTTCTTGAATAATTTTTCTGCCAAGTACTGATTTCTCAGGGTCTTTTAAATAAATTTTTTCGTTGACTTGAATCTTCAATGATAATAGTAAATGATTAATATTTTAATTAGTCATTTGTTGATGGATGAAAATCATGCGCTTCTTTTTTCTTTAAATAAAAACTATATAATAGCGCTATGTTAAAAAAGGCGCGACCCGTTTCGTCATTAATTTTGTAATCAAACTGATGAATATAGCCTGTTTGCACAGCAAA
>NZ_JBCGDO010000135.1:0-290 GCF_038739835.1 Flavobacterium aureirubrum | reverse complement strand
TAAAAAGAAAGGAATAAATGTAAATTATTATCTTTTAAATTGTGACTTTCAAAAAAGCTGGAACCTTTCTAAAGAAGAAAAAGAAGGAATCTGAATAAGAGAATAATCAAGACCCTTTATAAAATACAAGACAACATTGAGTTGTCTTTTTTTATGTTCAAATAATACAAAATTTTTAATCACAGTTTATTCATAAAAGATACACTTTAACATTTTTTACACTTTTAGTGTAAAAGCAAAGCTTTCTTTACCTCTAATTTTACAACATCAAAGCGATACAAATATGTACT
>NZ_JBCGDO010000134.1:0-290 GCF_038739835.1 Flavobacterium aureirubrum | reverse complement strand
CAGTTTCAAACTCATTTTTACAAATTTTAATTCTGTTGTGACGAGCAAATTTGCATATCTCTAATGGCATACTATCAACGATGAAATAATCTTCAAATTCTAAAAAATGTGAAGCAAGTTTTATTCTTACTTCTTCTAAAAATAAAAACAATTTTCGCCTTCTTTTATTGAATTGACTTCGCTCAATTAAATTAGAAATTTGTTCTTTGTTTATCTCTTTAAATAAGGAGTTTTTACTATCAATAGACATAAATTCAGCGGTTAAACTCAATGCAACTACTTCTAAATCA
>NZ_JBCGDO010000133.1:0-291 GCF_038739835.1 Flavobacterium aureirubrum | reverse complement strand
TGTACAATCTGTGGCAACAAAAAACATCCTTTAAACCCTCAAAACCCTTTGCGCACCTTGCGAACCCTTTGCGCACTTTGCGGTTAAATAAAAATCCCCATCTTGCTCTTACACAAGACAGGGATTTTAAAACCTATTAAGTCTTAATACTTAATACTTAATACCTCGTATTTCGTACCTCGTACCTTCTAATTATCTCTTAACGACCCTAACCGTTCTCACTTCCTCGCCTTGGGTTACTGTTACATTGTAAACCCCACTTGGATAACGATCACCGATAGTCATAGTCTC
>NZ_JBCGDO010000132.1:0-293 GCF_038739835.1 Flavobacterium aureirubrum | reverse complement strand
GGTTGGTCAAAACACAAAAATGCACAAACAAGTTCAGCAAAATTCAAATCAATTGCTGTTTTCTAGGGTCTTGGATTATTATTAATATTGATACGTATTCCTTGGAAAATGTGGTTGAATAACTAATTTAAAAGTCCTGAAAAGGGCTTTTTTTATCTAGGTAAGATTTTTTAAAAAAGTAATGTCTAATTAATAACAAAACATGAATAATTTAAAAAATTTTCTTTTATTTCTGGGCTTAATAGTCTTATCTTCCTGTTTTTCTATAAGTTACGGACAACAAAAAGATAAAA
>NZ_JBCGDO010000131.1:0-293 GCF_038739835.1 Flavobacterium aureirubrum | reverse complement strand
GATAATGCTTCAGGAATGGCAGGAACTATGGAAGCTGCTCGTGTACTTTCGAAATACTCCTTTGAAAATAGTATAGTGTATCTTGGTTTATCAGGCGAAGAGCAAGGACTTTTCGGAGTTAAAGGTGTTGCCGAGTATGCCAAAGCTAATAACTGGTAAATCATAGGCGTTTTAAACAATGATATGATAGGCAATATTGAAGGCGATGATGGCGTTATTGATAATCGAACTTTTCGCATTTTTTCTGAACCAACTCCTGTTACAGAAACTGAGAAAGTACGCAATCAACGTCG
>NZ_JBCGDO010000130.1:0-294 GCF_038739835.1 Flavobacterium aureirubrum | reverse complement strand
ACAGAAAAAACGTGAAAGACAAGTGTGATGTTTCCTGCGTCAACATGACAAAAAGAGAGAATTCATTACTTTGTCATTCTGAGGAACGAAGAATCACACTCACTAATCACAGACAAAACGTGAAAGACAAGTGTGATGTTTCCTGCGTCAACATGACAAAAAGAGAGAATTCATTACTTTGTCATTCTGAGGAACGAATAATCACACTCACTAATCACATAAAAAACGTGAAAGACAAGTGTGATGTTTCCTGCGTCAACATGACAAAAAAAGAGCATAGAAAATAAAAACCAT
>NZ_JBCGDO010000129.1:0-297 GCF_038739835.1 Flavobacterium aureirubrum | reverse complement strand
AAGCTTTTTTTCAAGTCTTTGATTTCAATAATGGGATTAGATTTATTATAATTTTTACTCATACAATCATCCGTAAAAAATATTGGTAACAAAAACAGCGATAAAATCGATTATAAAAAGCAGAATTGAGGTATAAACGACGGCGGAATTAGCGGCTAAACCCACGCCTGCAGTTCCTTTTTTGCAGTTATAACCTTTGTAACAACCTACTAAACCAATAGAAAAACCAAAGAAAAATGTTTTTATAGTTGTAGGGATTAAGTCGCTAAAAACTAAGGCGTCAAAAACTTGGTTGAA
>NZ_JBCGDO010000128.1:0-298 GCF_038739835.1 Flavobacterium aureirubrum | reverse complement strand
AACCTGGGAGATAGGCTTGAGTTCTTTGTATGTTTATTATGCCAAGCGTGACACCATTAACAGATTGAGTGAGATAAGTGGTTTTACTTTTTTTACTTTAGAACAACAATATGGATTGTGTTTAGACCATGCCATATATTCAGACAGCGATCGTTGGTTTTTATTGGGGAAATTACGCTTCCAAATTTTTCCATTGTATTATCATGGAATTGGTACAAATACGCCCAAAGAATATACTGCTAGTGTAGATGCTAATCAATTTTTCATAAAAGAAAGAATTTTAAAAAAAATAAAGAAA
>NZ_JBCGDO010000127.1:0-300 GCF_038739835.1 Flavobacterium aureirubrum | reverse complement strand
ATAACAATAGTGTCTTTTATTTCCATTTCGTTTTTTGTAAATTTGTCCAGGTTTATAGGACTTGGAAGTAAACCTAAATATTTTGGATGGTTTTGTAGAGGAATATGATAATCAATATCAGTAGCAATTACACCTTGAATATTTTGATATAAATAGTGATGCAGTTTTTTAAATGGTGTGGTTCTAAATTTTAACACATTAGAAAAGTTCTTATCTTAAATTTTTTCAGCCAAATAGGGTTTAACAACCGATGGTTTATCAGGATGATTAAAATAATAATTTACATAAAGATAATCATCA
>NZ_JBCGDO010000126.1:0-300 GCF_038739835.1 Flavobacterium aureirubrum | reverse complement strand
CATTAGAGAGTCAAGAAGTGACTTCACCGACACGTTTTATTACTATCCCATTAAGTATGCGTAACTTTAACATCAGCTACTCAGTAACAGCTGCTGCTTTAATAGATGGAGAGAATGTACCATATTTGGGTAATACTATCACTGTATTAAGTCCGATAGTTCCATTAGTAAAATTAACTCCAGCTAATTGTGGAGTTACTCTAAGCGCTATTGGTACTAACCTTAGTTATACGGTAGGAATTAATGCGATATCGTCTACCTTTAGAGCACGATTAACGAATGACAATGGACCTACGCAAA
>NZ_JBCGDO010000125.1:0-300 GCF_038739835.1 Flavobacterium aureirubrum | reverse complement strand
AATTAGTTTTGAGTTCATTAGTTACAATAATATTACCTAAATTGTTATTATAGTGTTCATATAAAATTATATCGGAATTTCTATTCCTATAAGTTTTTCCATTTAATCCACTAAAAACTGTAGAGAAAGTAGTATCAACCCCATCAATATTTAAGATGCTGTTTTTAAAAAAGCACATTTCATCTTTATTAAAATTTAAAGTAAATGTTATGTAATTAGCATTTTTTTTTTCTTCTGCAAAGTAAGTTGCCATAACACTATTTTAAAGTTCTTTATCTTCGGCAAAAATCAATACATATT
>NZ_JBCGDO010000124.1:0-300 GCF_038739835.1 Flavobacterium aureirubrum | reverse complement strand
GAAATGGGAAATTGAACTACCGCTTCTTTCTTTCGTGTCCAATGATACCATCCATAAATACTCATGATGACATAGTAAAAATTGAACATCATGTCACCAAGCAAAGACCATTTCCAAAGCAAATAAACATAAATGGCCGTGTTGATAATTCCTGTTGGGAAAACCAAAATGTTGTTTTTTTTAGCAAACCAAACACTTAGCAAACCAAAAAAATAGCTGTTAGCTCTAATGTAATTTCATAGCTGGGGTAGTTTTTATACTGAGCAAAAAGGAGATCGAACATTAGTCAAAAAAGTTAGG
>NZ_JBCGDO010000123.1:0-300 GCF_038739835.1 Flavobacterium aureirubrum | reverse complement strand
GCTGTTTACAGACGGTCAAGGAAACCCAACCCAAAATCCTGAACCGTTTAAACTCCCTTTTGGCGAATATATTTTAATAAAACAATAATCCATTTTCTAACCCAATAACCCCGATAGCGCATTCTATGATAAAAACAATGAAAAAATTTAATATACTAATACTAAGTCTATTCTTCACCATTTTATCATCTGCTCAAATAATTGACGCTTATGATAGTAACATTATTACTGGCGAAATAGAAGGAGCATACTACAAAGATGTAAATAATTTTAGACAACATTTTGTAGGTACTTGGGTTT
>NZ_JBCGDO010000122.1:0-301 GCF_038739835.1 Flavobacterium aureirubrum | reverse complement strand
AGGCTGGTGTGCGGTATTTTTGGTACATATAACCGCTTTCTTCGGTGCGACCCGTTTTTTTGTGCCAGCTACCAGTAGTGGTGAGGGTTTGTCCTTGTGGACAGGTATAGGTGTTTGCGTCTTTGTTGTAAATGAACTTGGATACTAAATACTCGGGTTGTGTGCCATTTTCGTTGCTTTTGCCTTGATCTGGATGGGCCACTAGGGTGTTGATATTGTGGTTTTTGCAGGTTTCGAGTTCGCGTCCGTTGTGATAGCCTTTGTCAACTAGTACGGTAAAAGTTTCGAGCGCTAGGTTTTC
>NZ_JBCGDO010000121.1:0-302 GCF_038739835.1 Flavobacterium aureirubrum | reverse complement strand
AAAGTAATGATAGTGAAACTGCACTGCGACTTGAGAAAATTGTTATCGAAAACACAAGGTTAGTTTATGATGATAAAGCAACTAAAATGTTAATCGATGCAAAAGGTTTCAATTATGCTGGTAAGGGTGATTTAGATTTAGCGGTCTTTGAAATATATACAGAGGCACAAATTGACGATTTTAGTTTAACATACAACGGCGAACAATATTTGAAAAATAAAAAGGTCGACGCCGATTTAATAACTATTATTAATACAAACTCTTTGGCTTTTGTATTTCAACAAAACAACTTAAAAATTAAT
>NZ_JBCGDO010000120.1:0-304 GCF_038739835.1 Flavobacterium aureirubrum | reverse complement strand
TACAAAAGGAAATTTAGACACTATCCGAAAACATATCAAAAAAAACAAGCGCTCTTGGATGACTTATGTGGATTTATCGCTTGAACCTGGTTATAAAAAACCCAAAGATAACAGTTGGAGTTGGGGGATACGTGGTGACGAAAAAATTAAAGAGATCATTACATTAAGTGCTATAGCTACTTTTGATAAAACCGATAGTCTTTCGTTTGAAGAAGCAATGAGTTTTTTAGAAAATAGTGATGAGCCTATCATTCTAGAAATTTTAAATTGGGCAAAACCCAACTGGATTGAAATCTATATCTTA
>NZ_JBCGDO010000119.1:0-305 GCF_038739835.1 Flavobacterium aureirubrum | reverse complement strand
ATACAGGTTCCACTTTTGTGTTTAAAGAAATATGGAAAAAAATTGGAAACAATATTCATACATATAAAACCTATACAAGAATTGTAGGCGAAACTGGTGGACAAGATATTATTATAGCACATCCAAGTGCGAATATAAAACAAGTTGTGACAGGAATTACGCGTGGCGGATTTGAATTTCAAGGTCAGAAATGTTCAGCTGCATCAAGAGAATATATTCCACAAAGTTTATGGCCAGCGGTAAAAGAACAATTAATTACAGATTTAAAATCGATGAAAATGGGATCGCCCGAAGATTTTGGTAAT
>NZ_JBCGDO010000118.1:0-305 GCF_038739835.1 Flavobacterium aureirubrum | reverse complement strand
CAATTCCCACATCGGATTAATTCGTGACCAAAACATCAATATATTGTATAAAAATGTTTTTATAGAAGTACAAGACCGGTTATTTACAGTTGGCGCTATTTTAGCAACACCACCAGAAAAAGAAATTAAAAAAAACGGCGAAAAACGACTTAAAAACCTAGGAATTCTCGAAACCGATATCGAATTTCTTGAAAAAGATATTGATTTAATGGAAGATAGTTTACCACCTATGACACATTTTGTACTTCCTGGAGGACACACTACTGTGTCATATTGTCACATTGCACGCTGCGTTTGCCGCAGAG
>NZ_JBCGDO010000117.1:0-305 GCF_038739835.1 Flavobacterium aureirubrum | reverse complement strand
GAATCAATGCACACGTATGCGATAGATGCATCGAGCCAGCGCATGGAATAGTGTTAGAAGAACTTAAAGGCTCTACAACTTTAAAAAAGAAATCCAATGATTTAGTTTTAAAAAAGCCCAAAGAAATTAGAAAATTCCTCGACCAATATGTCATTGGACAAGACCAAACCAAACAGGTCATGTCAGTTGCTGTGTATAATCATTACAAAAGATTGATGCAGCTACAAAATGAAGAAGATGTTGAAATTGAAAAAAGTAACATCATCATGGTGGGTCAAACAGGAACGGGGAAAACACTGGTAGCC
>NZ_JBCGDO010000116.1:0-306 GCF_038739835.1 Flavobacterium aureirubrum | reverse complement strand
TCTTTACTCTTTTTTCTATTTTTACAATCCAAACAAAACAAAATGACATATAAAAATACCCGCGAATTCGCTCAACAACTTGATCAACAAGACGAATTAAAACACTACCGAGACGAATTTATTTTTCCGCAACATAAAGAAAAAAATGTGATTTATTTCACAGGAAATTCATTAGGCTTGCAACCAAAAATAGCAAAAACCTATGTGGTTGAAGTAATGAATGATTGGGCAAACCTTGCAGTAGAAGGACATTTTTATGCAGAAAAACCTTGGTGGGTTTATCACGAACGTTTTGCCGAACCGCTA
>NZ_JBCGDO010000115.1:0-306 GCF_038739835.1 Flavobacterium aureirubrum | reverse complement strand
CACTTAAAGCACGGCGGAATGTTATACATGCCCGAAGGTTGGTGGCACTATATGAAGTATTTAACACCCGGTTTTTCATTAAGCTTACGTTCATTGGCAAGCAAACCGAGTAATTTATTGAAAGGATTTGCAAATGTGGCCATTATTCGACACTATGATAATTGGATGCGAAAAAGAAAAGGGCAAGCGTGGCTTGACTATACAGATGAAGAAGCCATCCGTCGTACCAATGCTTTATTGACTAAATGATACTAATTGGACATCGTGGAGCAAAAGGACACCTAGCCGAAAATACTTTGGCTTCTT
>NZ_JBCGDO010000114.1:0-308 GCF_038739835.1 Flavobacterium aureirubrum | reverse complement strand
AGAAATAAAAGTTGTATTACAAATCATCAAAAGGACTTTTGATTTGTTGAATACTTTTCGTACTAACATGAGTATATATTTCAGTTGTTTTACAACTACTATGACCTAGCAACTCTAAAATATACCTCAAATCTGTACTCCTCTCAGTTAAACACCTCTAACGACCATCCGCTCATCACCATCAGAGGCGCACTCCGTCAGTTTCTGGCGGAGCCGTCTACTCGATTAGCGGTTGTTTTTTTCTGTCGTCATTATTTGGTTTGATATAAGGCAATTCTGTTTCCTTCGGTGTCCTCAAACTCTGCAAC
>NZ_JBCGDO010000113.1:0-309 GCF_038739835.1 Flavobacterium aureirubrum | reverse complement strand
ATAGTTTTTATGTTGTATAATCCCAAACGATGCGCTAATGGAGCATAAATGTATAAGGTTTCAGAAGCAATTTTTACTTGTTTTTAATCGGGCATGGAGTCCATGGTTTGCATATTGTGCAAACGATCAGCTAATTTTATAAGAATTACACGAACATCGTCATTCAAGGTCAATAGCATTTTCCGGATGTTTTCCGCTTGCATCGAGATGTTCATGTCCTTTTTTACTTGAGCAATTTTTGTCAATCCTTCTACTAACTGAGCGATTTTAGGATTGAACATTCTTTCAATATCTTGCAAAGTGATATCC
>NZ_JBCGDO010000112.1:0-309 GCF_038739835.1 Flavobacterium aureirubrum | reverse complement strand
ACTTCAAGATAAGTAAATTCTTGTTGGGCAACGCTTCCAGAAGTATTTACATAAGCAGTTGTAACTTGGATGAATTGATTAAAAAATAGATCATTGAAAATTAATCTCGAATTGAGTGATGGTTCGTCTTGACGCGAATTGTCTTCGTATTTTAAGTTTCTATAATTCACAAATAAGCTTAAATCACTTTTTTTGGTTTGAATTAATTTTGATTTTAAATAATACTATTGGGATGTATTCACTTTTTGCAATAATCCGTTTTGCAAACTATCATTTTCTCGATGTAAAAATCCTAGTTCCACAAAAACT
>NZ_JBCGDO010000111.1:0-312 GCF_038739835.1 Flavobacterium aureirubrum | reverse complement strand
AAGCCAATAGGGTTTTTCGAAAACTTCGTTTTCTGACTCTAGCTCACTCTCCGCCATAATCAATCCTTCATTTTCTCCAGAAAAAACATCCACTTCATAGATGTGTTTTCCCAACTTAATTTCGTGGCGAATTTTATCGATAATTCCATTTTAAAAAATAGAAAGCAATGCTTCGGCATCGGCCAAACTTATTTCGCGTTCCCATTCCATTCGTGTAGTTCCATTATTGGTACTTTCTCCCTTTATGGTGAGGTATCATTTGTCTTCTTTTTTTCTAACGCGAACTGTACGCTCTGGTACTGAACTTATATA
>NZ_JBCGDO010000110.1:0-313 GCF_038739835.1 Flavobacterium aureirubrum | reverse complement strand
GATGTAAAAGAAGACGCTATAAAAATCAGTAACATCCAACAAAAAATAGAACGCTTAAAACAAAACAAAATCAAATACGAACTGCTCGAAGAAGAACTCAAAACCAGTGGCGAACCCCAAGTAAGCACCACCGATACTGATGCAAGAGCACTACTGGTTCAAGGACAAGTAGTAGAAATAAGCTACAACATTCAAGCCGCAGTAGATGACAAACACAACTTAGTAGTAGCCACACACACCATCAACCGCAACGATAAAAATGCCTTGTCTGCTATTGCTATAGAAGCCAAAGAAAACCTAGCGCTCGAAACTT
>NZ_JBCGDO010000109.1:0-313 GCF_038739835.1 Flavobacterium aureirubrum | reverse complement strand
GTTTGATGAGTAGTCATATTCATATATTTTGCAAGGCAACAAATGGTTTTATCCTATCAGATGTACTAAGAGATTTTAAAAAATTTACTTCAAAAAAAATTATTCAAACCATTATTGATGAACCCGAAAGTAGAAGAGAATGGATGCTTGAATATTTTCAAAAAGCCTGTCAACATTTAAAACGAGAACAACACTATAAAGTATGGCAAGATGGTTATCATGCTGAACATATTTACAGTAATTTATTTATAAAACAAAAAATAGAATACATTCATTCAAATCCCGTTAAAGATAAAATAGTTGATTTTCCTGA
>NZ_JBCGDO010000108.1:0-314 GCF_038739835.1 Flavobacterium aureirubrum | reverse complement strand
ATGGTGTTAAAGACATTCAAACAGGATTGTATGCTAATTTCGATACTAATGGAGATGGAAGAATAGATGGCTCAGGTGATTCAGATAGCGATGGACTTTTAGATGTTTTTGATACGAATGATACCGTTAAAGGTTCTCCAAGAGATTTGAATCGCAAACTTTATTTAGATTTTGATGGTAGAAATGATTATGCAGAAAATGTTTCATTATTAGGTTGATTATCCCAAGCAACGTTGATGGCTTGGATAGATTTGAATACAACTTTTACTACAACAGGTGTGGTAGTGGGTCAAGACAAGTTCCAACTGCGAGTT
>NZ_JBCGDO010000107.1:0-315 GCF_038739835.1 Flavobacterium aureirubrum | reverse complement strand
AAAAAATAGTTTTTTTACTTTTCTTACAGTTATTTTATTATATGTGAAAGACGTTAAAGTACACAAGAAGGGATTATTGTGTTTATAGAAAATGCTTTGTGGTCTTGCGAGAAAAAACTGTTGGGCGTCGGAAAAAAGAGTTGGGCGTCGGAAAAAAGGAGTCGAGCGTCGGAAACGATCTTGCAGTCGTCGGAAACGATCTTGCAGTCGTCGAAAATGATCTTACAGTCGTCGGAAACGTACCTACAGTCGTCGGAAAAAGGAGTCGGGCGTCGGAAAAAGGAACTCTATGGCACTGTTAACAGACTTAGTTTG
>NZ_JBCGDO010000106.1:0-316 GCF_038739835.1 Flavobacterium aureirubrum | reverse complement strand
ATTACCCATTAACAATAACAACACAACAACCCGCACACAGTGTGTGGGTTGTTTTTTAAATACCGTATTCCTTATGAAAACACTACTTAAACTACTACTGAGTTTTATAGCACTACACAACACGGCATCTGGGCAGTGTTTTACTAAAATTAGTTCGGCATTCCGACACAACTATGCACAAAAAGCAGACGGTTCCCTCTGGAACTGGGGCTGGAATGGCTCTTTTCAATTGGGCAATGGCGACCAGCAAACCGTTTTTATACCTACCCCAGTGATGATTACTGGAAGTGTGACGGCTTTTGAAGTTGGACGTTCT
>NZ_JBCGDO010000105.1:0-318 GCF_038739835.1 Flavobacterium aureirubrum | reverse complement strand
GTCGCACCGAAGAAAGCGGTTATATGTACCAAAAATACCGAACACCAGCCTGCAAAACCTGCCCAGTAAAAGACCAATGCACCAGTAGAAAAGGAGGACGAGAGATTGATCGAAGCCAATATGCCGATGCCGTAGAAGAAAATCACCAGCGATACAAAGACAATCCACAACTATACCGCAAAAGACAGGAGATTAATGAGCACATTTTTGGCACAATAAAGCGAAAATGGGGATACAACTACACCGATTTAATAGGATTAGAAAAAGTAAATGGCGAACACAGTTTGATCATGCTAGTCTACAACATCAAACGCAGCA
>NZ_JBCGDO010000104.1:0-318 GCF_038739835.1 Flavobacterium aureirubrum | reverse complement strand
AACAAAAAATAGAACGCTTAAAACAAAACAAAATCAAATACGAACTGCTCGAAGAAGAACTCAAAACCAGTGGCGAACCCCAAGTAAGCACCACCGATACTGATGCTAGAGCACTACTGGTTCAAGGACAAGTAGTAGAAATAAGCTACAACATTCAAGCCGCAGTAGACAACAAACACAACCTAGTGGTAGCCACACACACCATCAACCGCAATGATAAAAATGCCTTGTCTGCTATTGCTATAGAAGCCAAAGAAAACCTAGCGCTAGAAACTTTTACCGTACTAGTTGACAAAGGCTATCACAACGGACGCGAAC
>NZ_JBCGDO010000103.1:0-343 GCF_038739835.1 Flavobacterium aureirubrum | reverse complement strand
GTTAATGCTGTAATTTTTGCTAATATTCTTGTTTTAAAACCTTCAAAAGTTTTAGCATAATTGTTTCTAATTCTGAACTGGTCGCATAGTTGTGAAAATAATGTTTCAATTCTTTTTCTTGATTTTCTAAAGATATAAGGTTGTGGCTTATAATCCTTTTGATTATTTCTTTTTGGTGTTTCCAATTTGATATTTACCGTTTGAAACAAATCTAATTGAATGCTTTGGGACAAGTATCCTCTGTCGCCAAGCAGCACACAATCAGACATTTGCTTTTTTATGTTTTTCAAAAAATGAACGTCGTGAACTTCTGCTTTTGTAATATCTAAAGAATGAAAAACAC
>NZ_JBCGDO010000102.1:0-345 GCF_038739835.1 Flavobacterium aureirubrum | reverse complement strand
ACCAGCGATACAAAGACAATCCACAACTATACCGCAAAAGGCAAGAAATTAATGAGCACATTTTTGGCACAATAAAGCGAAAATGGGGATACAACTACACCGATTTAATAGGATTAGAAAAAGTAAACGGCGAACACAGTTTGATTATGCTGGTGTATAACATCAAACGCAGCATCAATATCCTTGGTGTACCCGATTTAATAGCCAAACTCAAAGCATGGAACTCACCTTACAAGAGAAAGGTCTTGTTTTTGATAAAAACGACCTATATAAAACTGTTTTTAGCCACAATTCTTTTTAAAACCAGTCAAAGCAAATCAAAAATCAGCATGGCTTAAAACTCGT
>NZ_JBCGDO010000101.1:0-348 GCF_038739835.1 Flavobacterium aureirubrum | reverse complement strand
GCTATTTAAACGGCATTCGCTCTTCAAGGCGATTAGAAAAAGAGTGCCATCGCAACCTGGAAATGCAGTGGCTTTTAGAAGCCATTTGCCCTAATTATCATAGCATAGCCGACTTTCGTAAAGACAATCCCAAAGCCCTAAAACAACTCTTCAAACTGTTTGTTAGTTTTTTAAAAAATGCCGATTTAATCACAGGCGAAACCATTGCCATTGATGGCACAAAATCCAGAGCACACAACAGCAAGAAGTCCAACTATAACCAAAGAAAAATCGACAAACACAAAGAATATATCGAACTTAAAACCCAAGAATACCTCAATGAATTAGACAAAAATGATGTAAAAGAAG
>NZ_JBCGDO010000100.1:0-362 GCF_038739835.1 Flavobacterium aureirubrum | reverse complement strand
TTTCCAAAACTCGCAGCATAAGGTGGTTTAATGGCTACTCCTGAAAGTCGCCATTGAGAGACCTACTCTCATCTGTTTTAAAGCTCCAACAATCTGTTGATTGTTGTTCAAGTCACACACGTTTTGCAGCTACCCGAAGGGCGGGGCTTTTACCACAAAACTTGATTTGAAAAACTAATGTTTGATTAACCACAAAACTTTCTTTGGAACACGAAACCCCGCCTTTTGGGTAGGTGCTGTGTGTGCCCTGCATGAGCAGGACACACGCTGTAAGCTCGAATAAAAATTGAAAATTACAAATTTCAGATTATAAAACAAACTTACAGCGTGTTATTTTTCCAGAGGGTGTAAGTCCCTTATGG
>NZ_JBCGDO010000099.1:0-366 GCF_038739835.1 Flavobacterium aureirubrum | reverse complement strand
ATTTAAACGGCATTCGCTCTTCAAGGCGATTAGAAAAAGAGTGCCATCGCAACCTGGAAATGCAGTGGCTTTTAGAAGCCATTTGCCCTAATTATCATAGCATAGCCGACTTTCGCAAAGACAACCCAAAAGCCCTAAAACAACTCTTCAAACTCTTTGTTTCGTTTTTAAAAAATGCCGATTTAATCACAGGCGAAACCATCGCCATTGATGGCACAAAATCCAGAGCACACAACAGCAAGAAGTCCAACTATAACCAAAGAAAAATCGACAAACACAAAGAATATATCGAACTTAAAACCCAAGAATACCTCAATGAGTTAGACAAAAACGATGTAAAAGAAGACGCTATAAAAATCAGTAACA
>NZ_JBCGDO010000098.1:0-379 GCF_038739835.1 Flavobacterium aureirubrum | reverse complement strand
TATCTATGTCAAATATAGTAAAAAAATATTTAAGAGTTTTAGAAGTTATAAGTTCTTTGAATTGTGAATTAGAATTTAAATCAGGTGTTGGTAGAAAAGAAAAAATGTCTGATTTAGAAGTAGTTGCGCTGAGTTTAACAGCAGAATTTATGTCAATTGACAGTGAAAATTCTTTGTTTAAGGAGATAAATAATCAACAAATCCCTAATTTAATTGAACGAAGTCAGTTCAATAAAAGAAGGCGAAAATTGTTTTTATTTTTAGAAGAAGTTAGAATAAAACTTGCTTCACATTTTTTAGAATTTGAAGATTATTTCATCGTTGATAGTATGCCATTAGAGATATGCAAATTTGCTCGTCACAACAGAATTAAAATTTG
>NZ_JBCGDO010000097.1:0-397 GCF_038739835.1 Flavobacterium aureirubrum | reverse complement strand
CAAAACTCGCAGCATAAGGTGGTTTAATGGCTACTCCTGAAAGTCGCCATTGAGAGACCTACTCTCATCTGTTTTAAAGCTCCAACAATCTGTTGATTGTTGTTCAAGTCACACACGTTTTGCAGCTTGGCGAAGTGGCGGAAATCGAAGCACAAATGTTCGGTTTTGCACAAAAGTTCAATCGAAGAACTGCTGTTGAATTTAGCACTAAACCCGCCATTTTGCCAAACTGCTGTGCATGTTGCACAACTCAAATATACAAAACCTTGCAAATAAATTTGATTTTTTTTAAATTTACTCATGCAAGGAAAAAAGACATTTACACCACAGTTATTTGTATCGGTAAATTTGTTGGATCTGGTTCCGGCAGATAATTTTTATAGAAAACTACTCACCG
>NZ_JBCGDO010000096.1:0-411 GCF_038739835.1 Flavobacterium aureirubrum | reverse complement strand
ATTTAATAGGATTAGAAAAAGTAAATGGCGAACACAGTTTGATCATGCTAGTCTACAACATCAAACGCAGCATCAACATCCTCGGCGTGCCCGATTTAATAGCCAAACTCAAAGCATGGAACTCACCTTACAAGAGAAAAGGTTTGTTTTTGATAAAAACGACCTATTTAAAGCTATTTTTAGTTCGTATTATTTTGGGAACAAATGAAACTACTTCAAAATATACCTTGGCTTAAAACCAATTTATAAGCTTTTAATTAGGTGAAATTTTATTGAAATTGGAGTTTTTTCACAGCCTGACGTCAGACTGTGAAAAAACTTTCACAATCCTTTTTCAAATATACAAAAATATTTGTAAGAAGAACAAAGTATTCTTATCTTTAACCATGCAACACATATCAGGAATTTCCC
>NZ_JBCGDO010000095.1:0-412 GCF_038739835.1 Flavobacterium aureirubrum | reverse complement strand
AACTCCAAAAGTTATAGTTGTCAATAGATATTTAGTTCTTGTCATTTTGCTTATTTTGTCAATTTACGGGTCGTCCTTAAAATAACCGCTAACTTGTATATAGTCGCTACTTTATAGCGACTATACACCCATATTAGGGTAGATTGTCGCTACTCAGTAGCGTATTTACTCCAAATATATAATTATTTTTTTAATCACAACCCACCAAACACCCTTTCAATCCCTCCAATAACTATACTATATACTCCCAACACTTCCCGATAAACAAGCTCAATTTTTGGAATTATTTTGATCCCAAAACTTTGGGATAGTCTTTTGAAGGGTTGTGCAACATCCTCGGCGTGCCCAATTTAATAGCCAAACTCAAAGCATGGCACTCACCCTACAAGAGAAAAGGTTTGTTTTTGATAAA
>NZ_JBCGDO010000094.1:0-424 GCF_038739835.1 Flavobacterium aureirubrum | reverse complement strand
TAGTGGCCCATCCAGATCAAGGCAAAAGCAACGAAAATGGCACACAACCCGAGTATTTAGTATCCAAGTTCATTTACAACAAAGAAGCAAACACCTATACCTGTCCACAAGGACAAACCCTCACCACTACAGGTAGCTGGCACAAAAAAACGGGTCGCACCGAAGAAAGCGGTTATATGTACCAAAAATACCGCACACCAGCCTGCAAAACCTGCCCAGTAAAAGACCAATGCACCAGCCGAAAAGGCGGACGAGAGATTGATAGAAGCCAATATGCCGATGCCGTAGAAGAAAATCACCAGCGATACAAAGACAATCCACAACTATACCGCAAAAGGCAAGAAATTAATGAGCACATTTTTGGCACAATAAAGCGAAAATGGGGATACAACTACACCGATTTAATAGGATTAGAAAAAGTAAA
>NZ_JBCGDO010000093.1:0-482 GCF_038739835.1 Flavobacterium aureirubrum | reverse complement strand
AGAATTAAAATTTGTAAAAATGAGTTTGAAACTGCTCCTTCAAAAGGGTTTTGTGCTTCTCAAAATAACTGGTTTTACGGATATAAATTACATGGAGTTTGTTCTATAGATGGTGTTTTTCATTCTTTAGATATTACAAAAGCAGAAGTTCACGACGTTCATTTTTTGAAAAACATAAAAAAGCAAATGTCTGATTGTGTGCTGCTTGGCGACAGAGGATACTTGTCCCAAAGCATTCAGTTAGATTTATTTCAAACGGTAAATATCAAATTGGAAACACCAAAAAGAAATAATCAAAAGGATTATAAGCCACAACCTTATATCTTTAGAAAATCAAGAAAAAGAATTGAAACATTATTTTCACAATTATGTGACCAGTTCAGAATTAGAAACAATTATGCTAAAACTTTTGAAGGTTTTAAAACAAGAATTTTAGCCAAAATAACAGCATTAACATTGGTTCAATATATCAATAAATTCAT
>NZ_JBCGDO010000092.1:0-498 GCF_038739835.1 Flavobacterium aureirubrum | reverse complement strand
TATGATGCTTTACATAGGAACGGCTGTTACCAGTAGTTTTTATATTCTGTTTTCGATTAAAATTAAAATTAGTCCAATAACGCATATCGTCGTAATTGCTTTTTCCATACTTATCAAAGGTTTTCTTTTCAAAAAACCATATGGAAGCATAACCAGTCCAATTGCAACTAAAAAATATGACCATTTGCTGTCACTATCTTTAAGTTCGGTTCTTAATTCAATGTCTATATAATTTTTTCCGTCTTTTGTTAATCCGTAAACGTCATTATAATCATTCCAAAGACTATGTTCGTTTAATTCTGAAACTTCAGATTTCAAAACTTTAAGTTCAATATTATCTCCAGATTTAATATCGGTTTTAAATTCTTCGTGATTTGTTGCTTCATAAGTCATAGACGTAATTTTGAATTCTCGGCTATATTCTTTTGTTGTTAGAATAATATCTCTGTAAGTTGTCGACTTAATTTTATATTCGTCATATTTCGGTGGACTTTTTAA
>NZ_JBCGDO010000091.1:0-517 GCF_038739835.1 Flavobacterium aureirubrum | reverse complement strand
TGTAGAAAAAAATAGATTACGATATTTTTTTTCGAACATAGGACAAATTCCCTACTAGTTTTTTTAGCTTTTTTCCTGGTCGGAAAATAATTGAAGCACGAGTTACATTATCTTTAGAAACACCTGCTGCGCTATCACTAGCAGTTCCTTTCACACTTATTTGAAACGTGCCCAAAGGTTCTAGTCTAACGATTTCGCCTTTTTCTAAATGGTCTTCCAATACTTTTACTAAACTAATGACTGCGGCATAACAATCAGCTTGTGTTAGCGATGTAGCTTGGGCAATTTCTTCGGTTACTTTCTCTAAATCTACTTCGCCTGTTTTAGTTGCTTTTGGGTAATAAAGCAGCGGTGCATCGGGTTGCGTTGGATTAGTTTTTCCAATTGGCGTAATGAGTATGGCCATATTTTTAATGGATAAGAGTTACTATTAATACTTGTCAGAACAAAGATAGAAATTTACCGCGGTAATTTATTCAATTTACCGCCGTAACTTATCTAATTTACCGCGGTAAAA
>NZ_JBCGDO010000090.1:0-529 GCF_038739835.1 Flavobacterium aureirubrum | reverse complement strand
CGTTGTTTGTGGTGTAAAACCAAACTTTGATTTTTTCTATTCCATTTTCTAGATATGGTCTTACGACAAGATGTCCGTTTGCTACGCCCATACCATCGTAGTTTGGTTCATTATATGAAAATTCGATTCTTTTTTCGTTGGGTTCACATTCGTTACATCGTGGGAAACTTGTTGAGCGTCTTAACAACAGCCAACCAAATAAATTGTGTTTTTTATTCTCTCTGTAAGTTGTACCGTAATTATTGTTTATATTAGGTAGTGTATTAATTTTTTCTACCCCATTTTCAACATAGCGGTATTCTCCAACTAAGACGTCTATATTATAGTTACGTAGTCCATTAAATTTAACTAAATTATCTCTTTTTTGTATAGCAATTGTCAATTGTGTACTGCCTTGTGAATAAACCCAAGTACCTACAAAATGTTGTCTAAAATTATTTACATCTTTGTAGTATGCTCCTTCTATTTCGCCAGTAATAATGTTACTATCATAAGCGTCAATTATTTGAGCAGATGATAAAATGGTGAA
>NZ_JBCGDO010000089.1:0-533 GCF_038739835.1 Flavobacterium aureirubrum | reverse complement strand
CCAGTCAGTATCGGTGCCTATTTGTATGGGTTGTCTTCGATTGATGGTGGTGCCATCGCCCAACTGGCTTTTATCATTGCGACCCCATGCCCAGAGTGTACCATTACTTTTAATGCCATAAGAGCTGTCGAAACCAGCACTCACCGTCAGCCAAGTATCGGTTCCTATCTGTACAGGGGTATCTCTAAAAAACATTTCGGGGAGTGTATCCCCTGTTTGTCCGTCGTCACCAGCACCCCACGCCCATAGGGTACCATTGTTTTTTAGCGCCAGCGCATGAGAGGAGCCGGTATCTAAAAAAGCCCAATCGGTATCATTACTCAGTTGCGTAGGTACGGTTCGTACCGTCAGGTTAGAAGGACCTATAAGACCAGTGATATTAGTACCCCATCCCCAGAGGGTACCATTATTTTTCAGTGCAAGAACCGCAGATGTAGTGGAGCAAGCGCTCACTTGTTTCCAATCGCTGTCGGTGCCTATTTGAATGGGGGTCAACTGATTGGCACAGCAGGTGTTGTTCCCCATTTGGTACT
>NZ_JBCGDO010000088.1:0-535 GCF_038739835.1 Flavobacterium aureirubrum | reverse complement strand
AAAGTAATGGTACACTCTGGGCATGGGGTCGCAATGATAAAAGCCAGTTGGGCGATGGCACCACCATCAATCGAAGACAACCCATACAAATAGGCACCGATACTGACTGGGTAGCAGTACAAGGCGGTCTTAGGCACGCCATAGCCCTAAAAAGCAATGGCGCACTTTATGCTTGGGGAGAAAACGCGTTTGGTGAACTGGGCAATGACAGCGATATTCCCGCTACCACACCACTGTTAATTCCTGTAGCAGGCTGCAGTCTTGATGTAGCGACGTTTGATAAAGATATATTCACCCTAGCCCCCAACCCGGCAAAGAGCGAGGTAAATTTAACTTACAGCGGTGTAGCGGCTAAGGCTACCGTTAGTTTATACGACCTTTCGGGTCGTGAACTCGGCACCTTTGACGTAAGCCAAACCACTGGCACACTCACAATGAACACCCAGCACTATCCTAATGGTGTATACCTTATAGTAGTGTATCACCAAGACCGCATTATAGCACAAAAAAAACTATTAATTACCCATTAACAATA
>NZ_JBCGDO010000087.1:0-545 GCF_038739835.1 Flavobacterium aureirubrum | reverse complement strand
GTGTGTGGGTTGTTTTTTAAATACCGTATTCCTTATGAAAACACTACTTACACTACTACTGAGTTTTATAGCACTACACAACACGGCATCTGGGCAGTGTTTTACTAAAATTAGTTCGGCATTCCGACACAACTATGCACAAAAAGCAGACGGTTCCCTATGGAACTGGGGCTGGAATGGCTCTTTTCAATTGGGCAATGGCGACCAGCAAACCGTTTTTATACCTACCCCAGTGATGATTACTGGAAGTGTGACGGCTTTTGAAGTTGGACGTTCTAATGCCTTTGTCATAAAAAGCGACGGTACGCTTTGGGGGGCTGGTGGCAACTCGACAGGCAATCTCGGCATTGGGTCAACTGCCAACTCACCCTTTTTTGTACAAGTTGGCACTGCCACCAACTGGCGGCAGGTAGAATCTGGCGCCAGTTTCAGCTTTGGCATCAGGACAGACAACACGCTCTGGGGATGGGGTCAAAACAACCAGTACCAAATGGGGAACAACACCTGCTGTGCCAATCAGTTGACCCCCATTCAAATAGGCACCG
>NZ_JBCGDO010000086.1:0-552 GCF_038739835.1 Flavobacterium aureirubrum | reverse complement strand
TTTTATTTTTAGAAGAAGTTAGAATAAAACTTGCTTCACATTTTTTAGAATTTGAAGATTATTTCATCGTTGATAGTATGCCATTAGAGATATGCAAATTTGCTCGTCACAACAGAATTAAAATTTGCAAAGAAGAATTCGAAACTGCTCCATCTAAGGGGTTTTGTGCCTCTCAAAATAACTGGTTTTACGGATATAAATTACATGGAGTTTGTTCTATAAATGGAGTTTTCCATTCCTTAGATATTACAAAGGCAGAAGTTCACGATGTTCATTTTTTGAAAACCATAAAACAACAAATGTCTGATTGTGTGTTACTTGGCGATAGAGGTTACTTGTCTCAAAGCATTCAATTAGATTTGTTTCAAACGGTAAATATCAAATTAGAAACTCCAAAAAGAGCTAATCAAAAAGATTATAAGCCCCAACCTTATATCTTTAGAAAATCAAGAAAAAGAATTGAAACATTATTTTCACAACTATGCGACCAGTTCAGAATTAGAAACAATTATGCTAAAACTTTTGAAGGTTTTAAAACAAGAATATTAGCAA
>NZ_JBCGDO010000085.1:0-553 GCF_038739835.1 Flavobacterium aureirubrum | reverse complement strand
GGCGCCAGTTTCAGCTTTGGCATCAGGACAGACAACACGCTCTGGGGATGGGGTCAAAACAACCAGTACCAAATGGGGAACAACACCTGCTGTGCCAATCAGTTGACCCCCATTCAAATAGGCACCGCCAGCGATTGGAAACAAGTGAGCGCTTGCTCCACTACATCTGCGGTTCTTGCACTGAAAAATAATGGTACCCTCTGGGGATGGGGTACTAATGTCACTGGTCTTATAGGTCCTTCTAACCTCACGGTTCGAACCGTACCTACGCAACTGAGTAATGATACCGATTGGGCTTTTTTAGATACCGGCTCCTTTCATGCGCTGGCGCTAAAAAACAATGGCACCCTATGGGCGTGGGGTGAAAATCAATATGGGCAAACTGGGGATACCCTCCCAATACTTTTTTTTAGAGATACCCCTTTGCAGATAGGAACCGATACTTGGCTGACGGTGAGTGCTGGTTTCGACAGCTCTTATGGCATTAAAAGTAATGGTACACTCTGGGCATGGGGTCGCAATGATAAAAGCCAGTTGGGCGATGGCACCACCA
>NZ_JBCGDO010000084.1:0-609 GCF_038739835.1 Flavobacterium aureirubrum | reverse complement strand
GTGTGTGGGTTGTTTTTTAAATACCGTATTCCTTATGAAAACACTACTTACACTACTACTGAGTTTTATAGCACTACACAACACGGCATCTGGGCAGTGTTTTACTAAAATTAGTTCGGCATTCCGAAGCAATTATGCCCAAAAAGCAGACGGTTCCCTATGGAACTGGGGCTGGAATAGCTCTTTTCAATTGGGCAATGGCGACGACCAAACCGTATTTATACCTACCCCAGTGATGATTACTGGAAGTGTGATGGCTTTTGAAAGTGGGCGTCTTAATACCTTTGTCATTAAAAGCGACGGCACGCTTTGGGGAGCTGGAGGCAACTCAACTGGTTACCTAGGCATAGGGTCTACCGTAGCCTCTCCCTTTTTTGTACAAATAGGTACTGCTACCAACTGGCGGCAGATAGAGTCAGGGATTCTTTTCAGCTTTGGCATCAGGACAGACAACACGCTCTGGGGATGGGGGCAAAACAACGAGTACCAAATGGGGAACAACACCTGCTGTGCCAATCAGTTGACCCCCATTCAAATAGGCACCGACAGCGATTGGAAACAAGTGAGCGCTTGCTCCACTACATCTGCGGTTCTTGCACTGAAAAATAA
>NZ_JBCGDO010000083.1:0-641 GCF_038739835.1 Flavobacterium aureirubrum | reverse complement strand
TCAGAGGCGCACTCCGTCAGTTTCTGGCGGAGCCGTCTACTCGATTAGCGGTTGTTTTTTTCTGTCGTCATTATTTGGTTTGATATAAGGCAATTCTGTTTCCTTCGGTGTCCTCAAACTCTGCAACAAGTCCAATTCCATTGTCTGTTTTAGGATATAAAATTTGTCCACCGTTTGATGTAGCCAATTTGAGAGTTTGGTCAATATTTTCTGTCTTGAAATATATTACAACTCCGTCTTTTGTCGGCTTGTAGATTTCTCCTTTTGCTAATGCTCCTGAAATTCCTGAATTCTCGTCCACAAAAGGAAATAACGCCATTTCATTATTGTCAATATTTTCCTTTTCAAAGTCAAAGCTAAACACTGCTTTATAAAACTTTATTGCTCGGTCAATGTCAGTCACTGGAATTTCAAAATACACAACAGGGTTTGATTTTTTTGTCATAATATTCTCGTCAGTTTGTCTGATTTTCGTTTTTGAATTGTCGCCACAAGAAATTAGCATTTGAATTAAAACTCCAAAAGTTATAGTTGTCAATAGATATTTAGTTCTTGTCATTTTGCTTATTTTGTCAATTTACGGGTCGTCCTTAAAATAACCGCTAACTTGTATATAGTCGCTACTTTATAGCGACTATACA
>NZ_JBCGDO010000082.1:0-694 GCF_038739835.1 Flavobacterium aureirubrum | reverse complement strand
CAGCTCTTATGGCATTAAAAGTAATGGTACACTCTGGGCATGGGGTCGCAATGATAAAAGCCAGTTGGGCGATGGCACCACCATCAATCGAAGACAACCCATACAAATAGGCACCGATACTGACTGGGTAGCAGTACAAGGCGGCGCCAGGCACGCCATAGCCCTAAAAAGCAATGGCGCACTTTATGCTTGGGGAGAAAACGCGTTTGGTGAACTCGGCAATGATAGCGATATTCCCGCTACCACACCATTGCTTATCCCTGTAACAGGTTGTACTCTCAACGTAGCAACCTTTGATAAAGAAATAGTTACCCTAGCTCCCAACCCTTCAAAAAATGAAGTAAATTTAACTTACAGCGGTGTAGAGGCTAATGCAACCGTTAGTTTATACGACCTTTCGGGTCGTGAACTGGACACATTTGACCTGAGCCAAACCAACGGCACGCTCACAATGAATACCCAGCACTATCCTAATGGTATATACCTTGTTGTAGTGTATAACCAAGACCGCATTATAGCACAAAAAAAACTATTAATTACCCATTAACAATAACAATACAACAACCCGCACACAGTGTGTGGGTTGTTTTTTAAATACCGTATTCCTTATGAAAACACTACTTACACTACTACTGAGTTTTATAGCACTACACAACACGGCATCTGGGCAGTGTTTTACTAAAATTAGTTCGGC
>NZ_JBCGDO010000081.1:0-701 GCF_038739835.1 Flavobacterium aureirubrum | reverse complement strand
CAGCTCTTATGGCATTAAAAGTAATGGTACACTCTGGGCATGGGGTCGCAATGATAAAAGCCAGTTGGGCGATGGCACCACCATCAATCGAAGACAACCCATACAAATAGGCACCGATACTGACTGGATAGCAGTACAAGGCGGTGCCAGGCACGCCATAGCCCTAAAAAGCAATGGCGCACTTTATGCTTGGGGAGAAAACGCGTTTGGTGAACTGGGCAATGACAGCGATATTCCCGCTACCACACCATTGCTTATCCCTGTAACAGGTTGTACTCTTGATGTAGCGACGTTTGATAAAGATATATTCACCCTAGCCCCCAACCCGGCAAAGAGCGAGGTAAATTTAACTTACAGCGGTGTAGAGGCTAATGCTACCGTTAGTTTATACGACCTTTCGGGTCGTGAACTCGGCACTTTTGACTTAAGCCAAACCACTGGCACACTCACAATGAACACCCAGCACTATCCTAATGGTGTATACCTTATAGTAGTGTATCACCAAGACCGCATTATAGCACAAAAAAAACTATTAATTACCCATTAACAATAACAATACAACAACCTGCACACAGTGTGTGGGTTGTTTTTTAAATACCGTATTCCTTATGAAAACACTACTTACACTACTACTGAGTTTTATAGCACTACACAACACGGCATCTGGGCAGTGTTTTACTAAAATTAGTTCGGCATTCCGA
>NZ_JBCGDO010000080.1:0-770 GCF_038739835.1 Flavobacterium aureirubrum | reverse complement strand
ATTATGTATTTCATCGATTTTTTTTGTTATTTAAACGGAATAAATAGTATTATTGTACAACAAAAACAAACAACACGTTCTTACCATTATTTAAATAAAGTGTTTGCCCCACATCTACCTAATTTAAATAATTCGTTCTGTCAAATTTATTAACATTTAAAGTGTTTGCCCCACATCTACTTTAAAAAAACTTAACCTACTACTATGAAAGCAAAAATGTTTAGAGCATTGTTGCCGTTAGCAATCGTGTTCACTATGTTCTCCTGTTCTTCTGACGATTCAGCAGAAAACGCTACAGAAAACCGAGTTGTAACTACCTACAATTACAACGAAACCGAATTACGATTAGTAACGCTAATCAACAATCACCGTCAAAGTATTGGTTTAAATACTTTAGAAGTAATCAATCACATTTCATACAAATCAGAAGAGCACAACCTCTATATGATTGACAACAATGTGGTAAATCACGATTATTTTCAACGACGTTCAGACAATCTTATCCAAGTTTTAGGTGCAGAAAGAGTTGGCGAAAACATTGCCTATAATTATCAAATGGCCGAGAGTGCTTTTAGTGCTTGGATGCATAGTCCAGCTCATAAAGCTAACATCGAAGGCGATTATACCCACTTTGGCGTATCAGTAACCACCGACAGTCAAACCGGTAGAAAATATTACACAAATATGTTTATGAAAAGATAACCAATTCGTGTTCCCATAAAATAGTTTGATTATTGTTTTGTTTGATTTTGACAGATCGAAAAACCCAC
>NZ_JBCGDO010000079.1:0-798 GCF_038739835.1 Flavobacterium aureirubrum | reverse complement strand
ACCCGTTGGGTGAAATTAAATTAATTGATTTTTGATGTTATTTATTGGTCTGTCAAAGATAAATTTATTGATATATTGAACCAATGTTAATGCTGTTATTTTTGCTAAAATTCTAGTTTTAAAACCCTCAAAAGTTTTAGCATAATTTCTTCTAATTAAGAACTGGTCACATAATTGAGAAAATAATGTTTCTATTCTTTTTCTTGATTTTTTGAATATGTAAGGTTGTGGTTTATAATTCATTTGATTGATTCTTTTTGGTGTTTCTAATTTGATATTTGCCGATTGAAATAAATCTATTTGAATACTATCAGACAGATAACCTCTATCTCCAAGTAATATACAATCAGACATTTGCTGTTTTATGTTTTTCAAAAAATGCACATCATGAACTTCGGCTTTAGTAATGTCTAATGAATGAAAAACACCAGTAACTGAGCAAACACCATGAAGTTTATATCCGAAGAACCAACTATTTTGGGAAGCACAAAAACCTTTGGAAGGTGCGGTTTCAAAATCGTCTTTACAGATTTTTATCCTGTTATGTCGTGAAAATTTACAAATCTCTAAAGGCATACTGTCAACAATAAAGTAATCTTCAAAACGCAGGAATTGAGACGCTAATTTTGTTCTAATTTGTTCTGAAAATAAAAATAGACTTTTTCGTCTTTTATTAAACTGACTTCGCTCAATTAAATTTGGAATTTCACTTAGAGAAATCTGTTTAAAAAGTGAATTTTCACTATCAATAGACATAAATTCAGCTGTAAAACTCAATGCAACCACTTCTAAATCAGT
>NZ_JBCGDO010000078.1:0-822 GCF_038739835.1 Flavobacterium aureirubrum | reverse complement strand
TTAAATTAGGTAGATGTGGGGCAAACACTTTATTTAAATAATGGTAAGAACGTGTTGTTTGTTTTTGTTGTACAATAATACTATTTATTCCGTTTAAATAACAAAAAAAATCGATGAAATACATAATACGAATAATAATATAGGATATATTCTTATAATATTAATAGTTTGCATTTACTCTATTACATTTTTTACAATAAAAAAAAACCACTTCGAAAAGTGGTTGTAAATTATGACGACTTATAAATCCGATGTATTGGAATAGTAAAACCCTGTTTTAAAATCACTCTATGATCTGTTAAAGCCCAAACAGTAGTTTCTACAACTTTTTTAGATTGATTATCCTCAAAATAAATTTTGGTTTTAGTATGCTCTAAGTTGCCTAGTGATAAAGCTCTATTTAAATCTAAAAAGCGCTGCTTAATTTTTTCACTAGAATTCAACACTTCCTCGTTTGGAAAAGATAGTGTGTTAATTTTTTCTTTTTCAATGATTTCAAAATTAGCTTCCATATATAGTACTTTTACATTATTTAATTACCATTTATTTCCATAAAATTAAAAAATATGAATTTCAGTAAAATAAGTTTTAACAAAAAAATATAATTTTAACCCGTTGGGTGTAATTAAATTATTTGATTTTTAATATTATTTATTGGTCTATCAAAGATGAATTTATTGATATATTGAACCAATGTTAATGCTGTAATTTTTGCTAATATTCTTGTTTTAAAACCTTCAAAAGTTTTAGCATAATTGTTTCTAATTCTGAACTGGTCGCATAGTTGTGAAAATAATGTTTCAATTCTTTTTCTTGATTTTC
>NZ_JBCGDO010000077.1:0-879 GCF_038739835.1 Flavobacterium aureirubrum | reverse complement strand
TTATAGCACTACACAACACGGCATCTGGGCAGTGTTTTACTAAAATTAGTTCGGCATTCCGAAGCAATTATGCCCAAAAAGCAGACGGTTCCCTATGGAACTGGGGCTGGAATAGCTCTTTTCAATTAGGCAATGGCGACGACCAAACCGTATTTATACCCACCCCAGTGATGATTACAGGAAGTGTGATGACTTTTGAATGTGGGCGTTTTAATGCCTTTGTCATTAAAAGCGATGGTACGCTTTGGGGTACGGGAGCCAACTCAACAGGTAATCTCGGCATCGGGTCTACCGTAGCCTCTCCCTTTTTTGTACAAATAGGCACTGCTACCAACTGGCGGCAGATAGAGTCAGGGGTTCTTTTCAGCTTTGGCATCAGGACAGACAACACGCTCTGGGGATGGGGTCAAAACAACGAGTACCAAATGGGGAACAACACCTGCTGTGCCAATCAGTTGACCCCCATTCAAATAGGCACCGCCAGCGATTGGAAACAAGTGAGCGCTTGCTCTACGGCTTCTGCCATTCTTGCGCTGAAAAACAATGGTACCCTCTGGGGATGGGGTACTAATGTCACTGGCCTTATAGGTCCTTCTAACCTCACAGTACGAACCGTACCAACGCAGCTAAGTAATGATACCGATTGGGCTTTTTTAGATACCGGCTCCTTTCATGCGCTGGCGCTAAAAAACAATGGCACCCTATGGGCGTGGGGTGCTGGTGATAGCGGACAAACAGGGGATACACTCCCTGAAATGTTTTTTAGAGATACCCCTGTACAGATAGGAACCGATACTTGGCTGACGGTGAGTGCTGGTTTCGACAGCTCTTATGGCATTAAAAGTAATGGTACACTCTGGGCATGGGGTCGCAATGATA
>NZ_JBCGDO010000076.1:0-901 GCF_038739835.1 Flavobacterium aureirubrum | reverse complement strand
GAGACGGCTTCTTTCTTTACAGAAATCATTATTTATTATAACACAGGTTTCAATACTTTATTTACTCCATGGATTACACCGTTTGAAGCTTGAATATCAGCTTGGAAAACTCGAGATAAATTATTTGCAGTATCTCTAATATCTACAGTACCTGTTCCCAGAATTACAGTTACATTTTGTACTGGACTTGTAAACATAGGAACCACTTGATTATTCGTCAATTGACTTGAACGAACATTTCCAGCTGTGGTAACATGATATTGCAATACTTTTGTCACGTTAGCTGCTGTAACTGCAGTACCAGTTAAAAAACCAGTTCCCGTGGTAGCAGCTGTAAAAGCAGCGTTGTTTGGCGCAAATAAAGTTGCTGGAGCAGCAGCAGTTAAACCATTTAATGCGGTTAATACTGCACTTTGATTTCCGAAAGTACCACTTGTGCTTGTTACCACCGCCTGTAAAGTATCAAATTCAGGGTTGTCAACTACATGATCAACTAGAGTTGGAATTTGAATAACTCTATTAACAATGTGAATAACACCATTACTTGCATCCACATCGGCAGTGGTAACCACAGCTCCTTTGCTGTCAACACCTCCGTTTAGTGTTACAGTTGCTCCAGCTTTTTGAACAAACATACTGATAGTTGGTGCATTGGTAGTTGCGTTTATTGGTGATAATGTAGAAGCATATGTTGCAGCGGGAATAGCAGTGCTCTTTATCTCTGAACCAATAACATGGTTTAATAAAATGGCTTTAAGTACATTAACATCAACATTATTCACAGTAACATTAGCACCAAGCGAAGTGAAAAATGTTGTAAACGCAGCATTTGTTGGAGCAAAAACAGTATATTGCCCTGAACCATCTAAAGTGCCAGCTAGATTAGTACGGGTAAGTGCAG
>NZ_JBCGDO010000075.1:0-980 GCF_038739835.1 Flavobacterium aureirubrum | reverse complement strand
ATTTTGATCCCAAAACTTTGGGATAGTCTTTTGAAGGGTTGTGCAACATCCTCGGCGTGCCCAATTTAATAGCCAAACTCAAAGCATGGCACTCACCCTACAAGAGAAAAGGTTTGTTTTTGATAAAAACGACCTATATAAAGCTGTTTTTAGCCTCAATTCTTTTTAAAACTAGTCAAAGCAAATCAAAAATCAGCATGGCTTAAAACCCGTTTATAGCAGTTTTAAAAAGTAAAACAATAGAGAAAAGAGGGTTTATTCACAGCCTGACGTTCCGCCGCTTCTCGTCAGTTGCGAACTTCGTGACGGCATAATTTCTACTAAAATAAGATTTTCCAGCGGAAAATCAACAACCGACTTAAACAAAATTCGCAATCTTACCAAACGCCTGTTAGCAGTTCGTTCTTATTAGAAATATTTGTAATTTTCAGTTTCTTCTCCGTCATTTTTCATTTTCATTTCTTTAAAAACCTCAATTATTCTGTTGCCTTTATTTGCGCATAAATCTGGAAAATTAATATTTTTTGATTGCCTACTTCCGCCACATTCTGCACAAAACTCATAAAAGTCAACGATTTTATTTTGTTTATAAAATAAGATTAGATGTCTTGGATTGTAACAATCAGCAACTAAACATTCCTTTTCTGTCGAAAGTAAAACTTCTGCTATTTTTCTAGAAAAGTATTTGTCTAAAATAATATTATCAATAACTTTTATGTTTGGTATATTAATAGTGTCTTTTTCTATTTTTAATTCATTTTTTGGTCTGTAAACATTTCTGTGTTTGTTGTAAGAGATAAGTCTGATTTTGTCATATTTTTTTAAAAATTCAGTAGTTTTATTCTCTGTTTTATTACAAGAAATGAAAAATATAGAAAATGTAATTAAAAGTAATATTTGTTTTTTCATAATGATATTCTTGATTTTGGATTTTCTCACAGAATGACTACTAACTTGTATATACCCGCTACAAAGTAGCG
>NZ_JBCGDO010000074.1:0-1127 GCF_038739835.1 Flavobacterium aureirubrum | reverse complement strand
GTTTTGCTTCTCACTCGTACCATTTTCTTAGCATAGTGTGGGTTTTGTGTGAGTTTTTGGTGCATTCTATCGTAGTGTTCTTTGTGGATGCTGTCGTCTATCTTCTTGAACTTGGTGCTTTTTCCACAGCACTGTTCTCGTAGTGGGCAGTTTTTACAAGAACTCTCGCTGCTTCTGTAGGTGCGCTTGGTGTAGCCTTTGCTGTCGGTTTTCTCACCTTTAAATAGTAGAATGGCTCGGTTGCCTCCTTCTTTGATACATTCATATTGGTGCAATTCTTTATTGAAGATAAAGCCTTCTCGCTCGGGTTTGTATTGCCCAAAGTTAGGAATGTAGGCATTGATATTTTTTTGGTGCAAATACTTTAAAGATTCTCCACTGCTATATCCTCCATCGGCTAAAAGTTCTTCTAATTCGATACCGTTTTCGTTTAGGTTTTCTTCTGTAAGTTCAACTATTTTTTCTACACATTGACTATCGCGTTTATCGGCAAAATCTGAACAAGCTCCTGTTATTACATGATGAGCATCATCTACAGCTATTTGTCCAAAATAATTTAACTGACGTGCTTTGCCTGGTTTTACACTTACCCTGGCATCAGAATCTGTGGGAGAATAATGTGTGTGATTGGATACAAATCTTGGGCGAATTAAATTGCCATGTGCATCTACTTTATCGATGTTGAAGTTAGGATTGGGTTGGCCTTTATAGGCTTCTTCTTTCCATGCATGGTGTTGTTCCACCAGTTTCTTTCTGGTGCTTGTGGTTTTGAATTCGCTATTCTCTTCTAATTCATCGACAAAGGCACTGGCATCTTCCAAAACTTCTTTCTCCACCAAACTATCCATACTGGCATTGGCTTTGATAAAAACGCTATCTACTGCTTGACGCTTGCCACGAATCATCCCTTTGGAAACACATAGTTTTAAAACGGCTTTGAACAAGCTTAGAAATACTTCTTCGCCATACAATTGTCGGGTTCTACTTATGGTGCTGTGCCAAGGTAATGACTCATGAATATCGTAACCTAAAAACAAGCGAATCGATAAACTATCACTGCAATAGGCTATTAATTGCCTATCGGAATTAAGATTGTTTAGATAACCCACTAAGAGGATTTTAAAGAA
>NZ_JBCGDO010000073.1:0-1164 GCF_038739835.1 Flavobacterium aureirubrum | reverse complement strand
TTTTAGCCTCAATTTTTTTTAAAACCAGTCAAAGTAAATCAAAAATCAGCATGGCTTAAAACCCGTTTATAGCAGTTTTAAAAAGTAAAACAGTAGAGAAAAAGGAGTTTTTTCACAGCCTGACGTTTCGCCGCTAACCGACTGTTGCGAAGCCAGCGAACTGCGTACTGTCTGCTAAGATAATAGTTTTACGTGAAAAATAGACGTGAAACCACGAAAATCCAGCAATAGCGGTTAACGGCTGTTAGCTGCAGGTTTAATCTCTACGCGTTATACCATATTCAATTTTACATTCTTTGAATATTGATTTTATCATTTCAAATTTTTCAGTGCATTCTTCACCAAGATTTAATTCTTGACTACTAGTTCTATACCGGTCACATCCAAAACAAATTTCTATAAAGCTAATTATGTAGTTGTTTTTGTCAAGAAAAATTATTGCATTTCTTGGCTCATAACATTTGGCTTCACCAACTGAATAAGGAAATTTTTTGTAGCTGTAATTATAGATTATATCTGTTAATTTATTTATTTGAACAGAACTCAATGTTGCGACTTCTGTGTAAATTGTTGGATCAAACAAGTCTATTTTAAGCTTAATTGAATTCAGATGATTGGATAATTCTTCGCCTGTAAATTCTAGTTTTTTACTTTCAAATGAAATTAGCTTTATTTGTGAAGTCTCAGAGAAAGGAAAATTACTCAATCTTTGACTTTCTGTAAAGTTTTTTGTTTTTGTACATTTTGCATTTCTTTCAAACTTAGTTTGAGAGTAACAAAACTGAGAAGATAGAATAATTAAAAAGATTAGTTGTTTCATACTCTGGTGTTCAAAACTTGCAGCTAACTAGTTTATAGTCGCTACTTTATAGCGACTATACACCCATATTTGGGTAGATTGTCGCTACTCAGTAGCGTATTTACTTCAAATATAATTATTAATTTATCACAACCCACCAAACACCCTTTCAATCCCTCCAATAACTATACTACATACTCCCAACACTTCCCAATAAACAAGCTCAATTTTTGGAATGATTTTGATCCCAAAACTTTGGGATAGTCTTTTGAAGGGTTGTGCAACATCCTCGGCGTGCCCAATTTAATAGCCAAACTCAAAGCATGGCACTCACCCTACAAGAGAAAAGGTTTGTTTTTGATAAA
>NZ_JBCGDO010000072.1:0-1326 GCF_038739835.1 Flavobacterium aureirubrum | reverse complement strand
GTGGAAAAAGCACCAAGTTCAAGAAGATAGACGACAGCATCCACAAAGAACACTACGATAGAATGCACCAAAAACTCACACAAAACCCACACTATGCTAAGAAAATGGTACGAGTGAGAAGCAAAACAGTAGAACCTGTAATTGGAACATTAGTCAATTTCACCAATATGAAGCGAGTAAATACGCGAGGAATTAAAAACGCCAACAAACACGTTTTGATGGCAGCATTAACTTATAATCTTAAGAAATATTTGAAGTTTATCACCAAAAAAACCAAAACAAAAGCTGGAATAGTATGTGAAAATGAAACAAAAGCACAGACCTTACTAAAAACGGCTTTCACTGACTTGAAAAGCTGGTTTTTAAGCGCATTATTTTTTACAAACTATAACTTTAATTCAAAAAAAAACCTCGCTTAAAGTCCCGACACTTCGGGATAAACGAGGTTGTTTTTTGTATCTATTTAAAATATTTAATCTTTGAGAGAGGTTGTGCAACGGCTACGCCTGTTAACTGTAGTTTTTATTGTATTCTTTGTCTAAAGCTAAATTCCAAAATGGTTTTAATTCAACATTTTGATGTAAAATATTAAAATCATTGATTGTCATATTGCTGAATGTGATTTGATCAGTTTCTAAATTAATTAGTTCAACAGTTTCATTTTCTTTTTTTATGTAAATTACATTATCTGTTAACTTTATCTCACTAATATTTCCAGAGTATAATTCGGTTACAATTAAATTTTCAATACTAAATACATAATCATTATGCTTTTCAGTATATATCACAATTAATTTATCTCCAATCCATTTTATAAATCGAAAGTCAAACCCATAATCTGAATGGTTACTTTTCAGTTTCCAATTTAAAATTAAGCCATTTGAATGTTTTATTTTCACCCAACTTCTTCCATATTCTTCGCCTTGATACCAAGCAAGTTTGTTTTTATCAATTGAAATGTTTTTGTATTCAATACTATGGTTGCCTTTTTCGCTTTCCCATTCAATTAAACCATTTTCATTCAATACATCAAAGCCTTCGTCCCAAAGATTTTCTTCTATTTCTTTCCAAAAATTCATAATATGCTAAATATTCTAATTTCAGATTATTTTTTAAATAATATTTTTGTTTTCACGCGTTTTCTGTAAAATTACAGTTAACTTGTATATACCCGCTACAAAGTAGCGCATATACACCCAAAACAGGGTAGATAGGCGCTATTGAATAGCGTATTTGTTTCAAAAATAGAAATAAAAGTTGTATTACAAATCATCAAAAGGACTTTTGATTTGTTGAATACTTTTCGTACTAACATGAGTATATATT
>NZ_JBCGDO010000071.1:0-1337 GCF_038739835.1 Flavobacterium aureirubrum | reverse complement strand
GCACTCCAAGTTTTACAACTTTGAATTATAACTAAAAAACTAACCTCCTTAAAATAGCTTCTAAAGAGGTTACTTTTTATAAATATTTTAAAATTTTAGTTTTTTATTGAGGTTGTGCAACAGTTACTGCTGTTAGCGGTAGTTTTATTCCCTCAGTCCTTCAACCAATTCAATAACCTTTTCTGCGATAGAAACGGGACAACCCCAATAGTCAAATATTCCCCCTTGCTTTGAGTTTTGTCCACAAACCACAAATACGCCTGTCCCCAGTTGTTGTTTTATTTTAGTTGCCAACCAACCTACAAAACCACTATTGTCAAGACCTTCTTGAAAATGAAAACTAAATATTTTAAATTTTTCACAAACATCTTTTGTTTCAGGTATCAATAAACTCCAAACCTCGTTATCTCTTACAATAGCTAATGCTTCATTGTCAAAAACAAATTCTGCCAGTGGAATTTCTTTGAAATAATATAACCCTTCGAAAATTCTAAAGTTAGCTGTTTTAATTACTTTTTCAAGTCTCGTTTCGGTTTGCTCAAAAGTTTCGTTGCTTATGTACATATTTACTTTTATTAAGGAATTGATGTAAAATCTATGGATGCCAAGTTCCACAATTATATGTTTTACCGAAGTAACTAGCTATTTCAAACTTATCATTTGTAAAAAGTAAATTGTTAAACTCATTAAACTTTTCTGTATTTGGTGTATTGCTAGGTAAAATTAAAACTGGACAAAGCTGATTTTTTTCACCCAACAATTCAATGACTGTTGTTCTTGGTCTTTCAAAAGATACGTATTCAACATCAATTTGGTCTTTTAATTGCGGATAATACATCAAAACACCTTCTACCATTGCACTGTGAGGACAATAGAAAAGCTGACTTTTTGAAACTTTTTGGTCTCTAAAGTTTGGTCGTAATAAAAAGAGTTTTGGCTTCATTTTCACTTTTTTAGGTTTCTCAATTATTCAATATCGTTCTTTAAAAATTACAGCTAACGTCAGACTGTGAAAAAACATCACAATCCTTGCACCAAATATAGTAAAATAGTTGTAAGAAAGTTATAGTTTTTTTACCTTTAACGATGCAACATCCCGACGCTTCGGGACAAGGAATAGCTCGCAACCAGCTACAAGTAAGCAGTCTAGAAAACACTATTAGTCAGGACAATCCTGTTCTCCCGAAGCGTCGGGATTATAGATGCTTTTGTTAACCTTATCGATTTAGAGAAAATAGGATTTACGCCAAGAGTATTAAAAACCATCCATTTTAACCCAAGTTGTTTCCCTAAAACAAGGAAAGAACTTGGCTTTTATAAAATCAGTCTTTTTAGAC
>NZ_JBCGDO010000070.1:0-1352 GCF_038739835.1 Flavobacterium aureirubrum | reverse complement strand
AGGACAGGGTTGGGATGGTACCTACAATGGACAATTACTACCTTCCACCGATTACTGGTTTACCGTAGATTATTTAGAACAAAACGCAGTTAAACAGTTTAAAGCGCACTTTGCACTGAAACGATAATCAAAAAACCACTCGCGAGAGTGGTTTTTTTTTGATCAGTGTATCAATAAGGTTATGCAAATGTTGGAATAATGCATGTTGGTTGATACAGTTTGTTTGACTAGCGTATAAATTTGAGCTAACTTGTTTTATCTCACGAAGACACAAAGGCGCGAAGGTTTTTAGCCACAGATGCACTGATTTTTTTCACCGCTAATTACACGAATTAAGGTAAATTTTGGGGGTTTTAGCCACGGGTTGGAGGGATTTTACGGGGTATTGTTATATATCGTTGTACTATTTGGTATTGTTTTGATAGCATATGTAAACGGTACATATACGATACATATACGATATACATACGATATAACTATATATTATCATTATCTTTGCTAACTTTAAAAATATAAGAAATGGCAACTCAAAAAGGAATTATTCCTCTAGTAGGCACAATTGGTGGTATCAACTTTTATTTTAGAAAAGGGAAAGCGGTGGCTCGCCGTGCAGGAGGAGGATTTAATGGAAAAGCAATAAAGAGTAAGCCAAGTATGGTAAGAGTAAGAGAAAACAATTCCGAGTTTGGTGATTGTTCTAAGGTGAAGAAAGCATTTAGAATAGCTCTTACTCCTTTTTTGAGTCGTTATAAAGAAGGGACTTTACATGGTCGGATGATGCAGTTGTTTCAAGGGATTAAGGACTGTGATACTTCTTCTGTTAGAGGTTCTAGAAAAATAGGTGTGGGCATTACTACAGTTGCTGGTTTTGCCTTGTTTAAAAAATTTCAATTTACGCCTAAATGTGACGTGAGCGTCGTGGTGCCTATGAATGGTATCTACGATGCAGTAGCTTGCGTGTATGTCTTGTCCTAAATTAGGTTTAAACGAATATCTAAATTTATTAACCCTCGCAGTCCCGACGCTTCGGGATTAACCCTGCGAGGGTTGGGGTTGGAATACCTTTTGGTAATTACTCTACTACTTTATTTCTTTCTTTCATCAATCTATCGGTTTTGGAGAGGTATTTGTTGCTACGAAGTTGGGAGGCTTCGCAGACCTGGTTGTTTTCATAAGGAATAAGTTATTTAAAAAACAACCCACACACTGCGTGCGGGTTGTTGTGTTGTTATTGTTAATGGGTAATTAATAGTTTTTTTTGTGCTATAATGCGGTCTTGGTGATACACTACTATAAGGTATACACCATTAGGATAGTGCTGGGTGTTCATTGTGAGTGTGCCAGTGGTTTGG
>NZ_JBCGDO010000069.1:0-1411 GCF_038739835.1 Flavobacterium aureirubrum | reverse complement strand
GTCGCACCGAAGAAAGCGGTTATATGTACCAAAAATACCGAACACCAGCCTGCAAAACCTGCCCAGTAAAAGACCAATGCACCAGTAGAAAAGGAGGACGAGAGATTGATCGAAGCCAATATGCCGACGCCGTAGAAGAAAATCACCAGCGCTACCAAGCCAACCCACAACTGTACCGAAAGAGGCAAGAAATTAATGAGCACATTTTTGGCACCATAAAGCGAAAATGGGGATACAACTACACCGATTTAATAGGATTAGAAAAAGTAAATGGCGAACACAGTTTGATCATGCTAGTCTACAACATCAAACGCAGCATCAACATCCTTGGTGTCCCCGATTTGATAGCCAAACTCAAGAGTTGGAACTCACCTTACAAGAGAAAGGTCTTGTTTTTGATAAAAACGACCTATATAAAACTGTTTTTAGCCACAATTCTTTTTAAAACCAGTCAAAGCAAATCAAAAATCAGCATGGCTTAAAACTCGTTTAAAGCAGTTTTAAAAAGTAAAACAGTAGAGAAAAGAGGGTTTATTCACAGCCTGACGTTCCGCCGCTAGCCGACTGTGGCGGTCAAAGCGAAACGATTTTTTCTTACTAAGATAAACGTTTTTCGTGTAAACCAAACACCGAACTAGCACATTCGAGCCATAGCGGCTAGCGGCTGTTAGCTGCTGGGCGAATTAGTAATTCCAAATTCCTTTCTCAAGAAAATGCGGTCTGCTTTGTTCAATTTGTTCTTGCGTCATTTTATTTAACCCAAAATATTCATTTGGATTTATTACAGAACGCATGTATTTGTTCATTGTGAAAGTTGTCTTTTTACCATTAATCATAAAGCTATTAGGGCCAAGAGATGATGTTATAAAGAGCACGTCCTTACTAATCAATCCTGTAATGACAGGATGGTCGAAAGGAAAATCCAAAGCGTGTCGATTTTGAATGAAGAATTCTCTAATGACAGAAATTTCATGAGCATCTAAATTTTCAAGTGTTTTTCTGTACTCTTTTTTTAGTTGAATTGTCAAATAGAATACTCGAATTTGAGTAATTATGAATTTAATAATATTTGTGATGAGTAACCCACAACCTAATAACCAAATTATATAAGCATAAAATCCGACAGTTGTTTTCGGGTCGGCTTTAATTAACACATAATTACCTCCATAAAAAACAAAAGTTCCAACTACAGCAATTACCAGAAAAAACACCGATGGAAGCTTTTTTATTTCAAAAATATCTTTGATGCTCATAATTTCTCGTTTTACGGGTTTACGCCTTGCAGCTAATCGGGTCAGGCAAGGGAATCGCACCCTTGCCTTCCCACAGAACCGTACGTGAAAGTCTCCCTTCATACGGCTCTTCATGTTAATAAATCATTCTAAAAGTAATAACTTTTATGGATATACCA
>NZ_JBCGDO010000068.1:0-1423 GCF_038739835.1 Flavobacterium aureirubrum | reverse complement strand
ATGCGTAACTTTAACATCAGCTACTCAGTAACAGCTGCTGCTGTAATAGATGGAGAGAATGTACCATATGCGGGTAATACTATCACTGTATTAAGTCCGATAGTTCCATTAGTAAAATTAACTCCAGCTAATTGTGGAGTTACTCTAAGCGCTATTGGTACTAACCTTAGTTCTACGGTAGGAATTAATGCGATATCGTATACCTTTAGAGCACGATTAACGAATGACAATGGACCTACGCCAACGTTCTATACGGTAACACAAGCATCACGTTTTGTTACTTTGAATTCGTTCCCAGGATTAGTTCCACAGTTTGGTACTAGCTATACGATAGACGTACAGTATTCGTTCTTGGATATTGTATCTAATGCGGTAGTTCAATCAGGCTATGGCGATGCTTGTACGGTTACTACACCGAGCATACCGTTAATTCGATTGAGTTCACCAACGTGTGGTACTACAGTGGCTAGAACAGCTACTATATCTGCTACACCGGCGTTTTCAGCACTACAGTATCAATTCAGAATACGCTTGACTAGTGACAATGGTCCGACACCAGTGTACTACTTTACCAACCCAAGTGCAAGTCGTTTTTCTACGTTATCGTCATTCCAAGGATTGACCATACAGTTTGGTACTTCGTATACTTTATCTGTACAATACAGAACGTTGAACAATGGTATAGAGGTATTGTCAGGCTATGGCCCGGATTGTATTTTGACCACTCCAGCGTTCCCAACGACAGAAGTAACGCCATCATTGTGTGGACAACCGACTACGGCATTAAATCAGTCATTGACGATACTACCAGTATCAGGTGCGACTATTTACCGCGTATCGTTGTTTGAGCGAGTAGGAGAGGATTTAGTACCAGTAGGTACAATTGATAGACCTGTTGCTAACTTTATGTTGAACATGTTTGCAGGTGCTACGGTTAATAAAGACTATGTAGTAACCGTATCGGTTCAATTGAATGGCGAGTTTGGTCCAGATGGAAGAGGTTGTGATATTGCTACTTTAGTAGCTAGAACTGCCAAAGTAACGTTTGGAGCTACGGCTTATCCTAATCCATTTGCGAGTGGCTTTATGTTAGATGTTACTACATCTGCTGAGAGTACACCAATCGATGTTAAAGTATATGACATGGTAGGTAGATTAATTGAGCAAAAATCAGCTCAAGTTAATGAGTTAGAGACTATGACTATCGGTGATCGTTATCCAAGTGGGGTTTACAATGTAACAGTAACCCAAGGCGAGGAAGTGAGAACGGTTAGGGTAGTTAAGAGATAATTAGAAGGTACGAGGTACGAAATACGAGGTATTAAGTATTAAGTATTAAGACTTAATAGGTTTTAAAATCCCTGTCTTGTGTAAGAGCAAGATGGGGATTTTTTATTTAACCGCAAAGTGCGCAAAGGGTTCG
>NZ_JBCGDO010000067.1:0-1436 GCF_038739835.1 Flavobacterium aureirubrum | reverse complement strand
TCCTTAACCGAATTACACATCCAACTCAACCCATCTCTTTGCGAACCGCCGTATACGAGACCCGTACGTACGGTGGTGTGAGAGGCGCACTCCGTCAGTTTCTGGCGGAGCCGTCTACTCGATTAGCGGTTCGTGCTTCTCTGTGCGCAAATGTGTGTCGTCCCATTTTTTATTGTCCGCTTGTTTTTTTGTTTTTAATATCCCAACGTTCCACAAGATAATAATTCCAAAGTCCTTTCCGTGCTGTAATTGTCAAGTAGTAGTCGTCAGGGTTTTTATTTATATAATCTTTTATGGTCTCGTATTGAACATCAAATTTATTATGTCTGTCATTAAAAAGGAAGTCAATGCTTGAACGCTTGCCATTCCAGAACCGTGTAACTTGACAGTCAAAAACTTCTTCAATATTCTGCTTTGCAGTCTTATCGTTCAAGATGTCCCAAGAGATTTTGGCAACTTGTCCGAAACTTAGATATGAAAAAACAATTCCTTGAACTAAGTATAAGACCGTCATAAATGTCCAAAGTCTGAAGCCTTTGTTTGTTGTAAATTTGTGTGTTAAAAATCGTCTGCGATAAACGGCAAGTGTCAGAAGTCCTAAAAGTGTTGGGAGTAAAAAAACGTAAATCGTATATCTGCTGTCGTGTCCGATTAGATTGGGTTCAAATAAGAAATAATAGGTAACGAAAGAAATCATAAGTCCAATTACAATGTTGTAATGTCGCTTCTCTAACTGTTTTTCTTTAGATACTGTTAGTCGATTTTTTCCAAACTTCATATTGTCTATTTTGTTTAAAGATTTCTTTTGTTAATGCACTGTCTGTTGGGTTTGCACTGTCGTAATAGCATGACCGCTAACTTGTTTATATGCTCAGTTTTTTATTGTTAAGTTGAGCAAAGTTAGCCATTTTAAGATAGCTTTGCTCAACAGCTATTGCGTTTTATTTTATCACAACCCACCAAACACCCTTTCAATCTCTTCAATAACTATACTATATAGCCCCAACACTTCGCGATAAACAAGGTCAGTTTTTGGATTTATTTTAATCCCGAAACTTCGGGATAGTTTTTTGGAGAGTTGTGCAACATCCTCGGCGTGCCTAATTTATTAGCCAAACTCAAAACATGGAACTCACCCTACAAGAGAAAAGGTTTGTTTTTGATAAAAACGACCTATATAAAACTGTTTTTAGCCACAATTCTTTTTAAAACCAGTCAAAGTAAATCAAAAATCAGCATGCCTTAAAACCCGTTTATAGCAGCTTTAAAAAGTAAAACAGTAGAGAAAAAGGAATTTTTTCACAGCCTGACGTCAGACTGTGAAAAAACTTTCACAATCCTTTTTCAAATATACAAAAATATTTGTAAGAAGAACAAAGTATTCTTATCTTTAACCATGCAACACATATCAGGAATTTCCCGTCACCAGCTTCAAG
>NZ_JBCGDO010000066.1:0-1520 GCF_038739835.1 Flavobacterium aureirubrum | reverse complement strand
AGTTCATTTACAACAAAGAAGCAAACACCTATACCTGTCCACAAGGACAAACCCTCACCACCACAGGTAGCTGGCACAAAAAAACGGGTCGCACCGAAGAAAGCGGTTATATGTACCAAAAATACCGCACACCAGCCTGCAAAACCTGCCCAGTAAAAGACTTATGCACCAGTAGAAAAGGTGGAAGAGAAATTGATAGAAGCCAGTATGCCGAAGCAGTAGAAGAAAATCACCAGCGCTACCAAGCCAACCCACAACTGTACCGAAAGAGGCAAGAAATTAATGAGCATATTTTTGGCACAATCAAACGAAAATGGGGATACAATTACACTGATTTAATAGGATTAGAAAAAGTAAACGGCGAACACAGTTTGATCATGCTAGTCTACAACATCAAACGCAGCATCAACATCCTCGGCGTGCCCAATTTAATAGCCAAACTCAAAGCATGGAACTCACCTTACAAGAGAAAAGGCTTGTTTTTGATAAAAACAACCTATATAAAACTGTTTTTATCCTCAATTTTTTTTAAAACCAGTCAAAGTAAATCAAAAATCAGCATGGCTTAAAACCCGTTTATAGCAGTTTTAAAAAGTAAAACAGTAGAGAAAAAGGAGTTTTTTCACAGCCTGACGTTTTGCAGCTTGCAGAAGTGGCGGATTAAGGAAGCCTAAATTTTCGGTTTTTCACTGACTTTTCAAATAAAAACCAACTTTAAATTAAGCCCAAAACCCGCCATTTTTGCAAACTGCTGTTGTGTGCTGTCTATATTTTTCTTTTATATTCACCTGCAAAACTACTTTTTTTCGTGTCACCAATAATAAACAAAATTGCACCATATAAATAATGCGAATGATTCATTATTAAATTATTTTCTGAATTAAGTCCAATTCTTGTTCGGTCGACTTCAAAATTGCCACATAATCCAGGAATTAACTTTGTTTTAAAATTGTTGTTTTTCAGGTATAAATATCCATTTTTAAGTTTGTATTTTAAAATTACTTTATCAATTATTTTATCTTTATTCAAATAAGTTATTACTATTTTACTTTTGTCTTGAACTTCAATTTTTGTGGAATAATTTTCAAGTTTCACAACAGAACCAGTTGCATAGCCATCATTTGTTTGTAGTGTTGAATATAGCGGATATCTATTAACGGTATCATTTTCAATTTCCTCAGGTTTTGAGTATTGATATTTAACTATTGATTTAACACTATTTGTTTCATAAAATCCATTAATTTTTGAAAGTGTGTTTTTATTTAATTTAACTTGATTTTCAAAAGTTATCTTATTCGAAAATGTTGCACAACTAGTTAAAGAAAATAAAAATAAGATAATTAAAATATTTAAGAATTTCATTTTTTACGTTTTTTCAGGTTAGATAGCACACAACGTCAGACTGTGAAAAAACTTTCACAATCCTTTTTCAAATATACAAAAATATTTGTAAGAAGAACAAAGTATTCTTATCTTTAACCATGCAACACATATCAGGAATTTCCCGTCACCAGCTTCAA
>NZ_JBCGDO010000065.1:0-1610 GCF_038739835.1 Flavobacterium aureirubrum | reverse complement strand
AAATAAATTTGATTTTTTTTAAATTTACTCATGCAAGGAAAAAAGACATTTACACCACAGTTATTTGTATCGGTAAATTTGTTGGATCTGGTTCCGGCAGATAATTTTTATAGAAAACTACTCACCGAACTCGATTTACATTTTATTTATAAAGCTACCCAAAAGTACTATGGCAAAGAAGGCCAAGAGAGCATTGATCCAGTTGTTTTCTTTAAGATTTTGTTGGTTGGCTATTTGAATAACATCAACTCAGATAGACAATTAATTGCTTTTTGCAGCGATAGTTTGTCAATTCGTTTGTTTTTAGGTTATGATGTTCACGAGCCATTGCCTTGGCACAGTACTATAAGTAGAACCCGAAGTTTGTATGGCGAAGAAATTTTTCTAGACTTATTCAAGCTAGTATTGAAGATGTGTGTTTCTAAAGGCATGGTTCGTGGCAAGCGTCAAGCAGTTGATAGCGTTTTTATCAAAGCAAATGCGAGTATGGATAGTTTGGTAGAGAAAGAAGTTTTGGACGATGCTAGTGCTTTTGTAAATGAACTGGAAGAAAACAGCGAATTTAAAACTACAAGTACTAGAAAGAAACTAGTAGAACAACATCACGCTTGGAAAGAAGAAGCCTATAAAGGAATGCCTAATGCAACTGGCAAAGACAAGATAGACGAATTTGGGAATATTATCCGACCAAAATATTTGTCAAATCACACGCATTATTCACCAACAGATAGCGATGCGAGAGTAAGTGTAAAACCAGGCAAAGCACGCCAACTGAATTATTTTGGACAAATCGCTGTAGACGATGCGCACCATGTCATCACAGGTGCATGTTCTGACTTTGCAGACAAACGCGACAGTCAGTGTTTAGAACAAATTGTGGAACTTACCCAAGAAAACCTAAACCAAAACAACATTGAACTCCAAGAACTTTTAGCCGATGGTGGTTACAGTAGTGGCGAAGCTTTAGCCTATTTACACCAAAAGAATATCGATGCCTATATTCCAAACTTTGGACAATACAAACCCGAGCGAGAAGGATTTACGTTTCATAAAGAAGAAAACTATTATCAATGCACTAAACCCAAAGGCAACCAAGCCAAACTCCTTTTTAAAGGCGAAAAAACCGATAGTAAAGGCTATACTAAACGAACCTATCGAAGCAGCGAAAGCGATTGCAAAAACTGTCCACTGCGAGAACAATGCTGTGGCAAAAGCACCAAGTTCAAAAAAATAGACGACAGCATTCACAAAGAACACTACGACCGCATGCATCAAAAACTTACACAAAACGAGAAATATGCCAAGAAGATGTCAAGAATACGAAGCAAAACCGTAGAACCAGTGATAGGTACTTTGGTAAACTTTACTAATATGAAGCGAGTAAACACAAGAGGTATTAAAAACGCCAACAAACATGTACTGATGGCAGCTTTGACCTATAACTTCAAGAAATACCTGCGTTTTACCATCAAAAAACCAAGTGTTTTAGCTCAAGTTGTTTCCCTAAAACAAGGAAAGAACTTGGCTTTTATAAAATCAGTCTTTTTAGACTTAAAAAACTCGTTTGTAAGCACTCCAAGTTTTACAACTTTGAATTATAACTAAAAAAC
>NZ_JBCGDO010000064.1:0-1698 GCF_038739835.1 Flavobacterium aureirubrum | reverse complement strand
TTTCGAGTTCTGCTCCATGCGTAGGCATGGTCTTGGTCGACACCCAATCGTATAAGATTTTTTCTCTTTCGCTCGGGTTTCTTCCAATGGTGCCAAATGCAGTAGCGAAGTCGGTTTCTTAGCCAGCCATCTAAATCTCGTAGTTTACCTAAAATATTCGTGCCTTGAAAATAGGTCAACCATCCTCGTTGCACTTCGTTTATTTTGGCAATACGTTCTTCAAAAGTGGCTGGTGTGGTTTTGCGGGTAATTGCTTTTAATCGCTCTTTTAGTCGTTTCCATGCCTTTTCGGCTACTATGAGTTGGTAGTTGTTCTTGCTTCCTTTTTCATACTTAGGTACAAACCCAAATCCTAAAATCGTAAAATTAATGGGTTTTCTAATCCCACTTTTTTCTTGATTAATGGTTAATTTGAGTTTGTTTTTTAGGAACTTTTCAATCACTACTCGGGTAGCTTTTGCCTGATTGTGGCTTTTGCAATAAATACTAAAGTCATCGGCATAACGCACAAATTTATGTCCTCTTCGTGTCATTTCCTTATCCAGTTGATGGAGTAAGATGTTTGATAATAGTGGACTTAATGGGCTTCCTTGCGGAACGCCTTTTCTGCGCTTGTGTAGTTTTCCGTTGATTTTAATGGGTGCTCTGAGCCATTGCCTAATGAGTTGCATCGTAGCTTTGCATTTTATTTTTTGAAAAAGTAAATTCAGTAACAGGCAATGGTCTACTTCGTCAAAGAAGTTCTTTAGGTCGATATCCACTATATGGTTCAACCCTTGATGGATGTAGTCCCGTGATTGTCCAACGGCTTGTCGGGCATTTTTGTTGGGTCTAAATCCAAAACTGTTTGCCTTGAATTCAGGTTCAAAAAGTGGCGTGATACTTTGCCCTATGGCTTGTTGCAACACTCGCTCTGTGGTGGTGGGAACGCCCAATAATCGGGTGCTTCCGTTTGCTTTTGGAATGGCAATCCCTAAAATGGGTTGTACCTTGTAGTTCCCTTGGTTTATAGCTTCAATAAGTTGCGTTTTATTCTGTGTGAACACCTGGCGGAGTTCGCTAGTTGAAACGCCATCGACACCCGCACTGCCTTTATTGGCTATGACATGTTCCAATGCTTTTTGAAGGTTGTAAGGTTGTACTACTCGTTCAATCATTTTAGTTTTGTTTTTAACCTGTTTTCGTTGATTAGAGCTACTTGCGTTCTGCTACTCATTGAAAACCTCTTTACGTTCTGTCCTTCCTTGTTTGTGAGACCTGTGCGGTATTTATTCGCACCTCGTTACTTTCAAGTACTATGACTTCTGCTGACTTCTTTGCCTAACCATCTCGTGGTTGCAAAGACCTCCCTCTGGTAAGAGCTTTTTCCTTCCTCCAATTCCTGCGTCATCTACAAATTAAAGTTTGGGTAAACTTTGGACGTTGCGTTGCTGTGGACGCTTATCCGCTTTAATTTGCCTCTTATGACGTTTCTGTTCGTCAGTACCGGAGTTTGTCGGTTCGCTTCCTTTAGTTCCAACCTCACGGTTGACCACCTTGCGACGTACTAATGGTTCGGTTTGTTAATCCGCCCATAAGGGACTTACACCCTCTGGAAAAATAACACGCTGTAAGTTTGTTTTATAATCTGAAATTTGTAATTTTCAATTTTTATTCGAGCTTACAGCGTGTGTCCTGCTCATGCAGGGCACACACAGC
>NZ_JBCGDO010000063.1:0-1826 GCF_038739835.1 Flavobacterium aureirubrum | reverse complement strand
GCTTTAAAACAGATGAGAGTAGGTCTCTCAATGGCGACTTTCAGGAGTAGCCATTAAACCACCTTATGCTGCGAGTTTTGGAAACAATCTGGTGGTGAGCGATAAGGAAAAACGGTAACAACGATTACTGTAGGTGCGAATACAAAGAGCTGAACGAAAGTGAACCAATGATGAAGCCTCGTAAGAGCAATAGACGATGTCAAAAATAGGTAGTTACGTTTGTACCTATGATAAGAGTGTATTGGACACCTGATTACTGGGTACACGGCATCCGGGGTTAAGTTGGCAGGACATGTATTTAGGCTGTTTTAAGGAACAAGTGAACTCAACATCGTTCTGTAAAATCGAAAGAGGAAACAGACAAGAAAGGATGTGCTTGAGATGTTGGGGACAGACTTAGTCGTAGTAGTGCTGAAGTGTTTGTAATGAGCATGGAGCGAAGGGCTGAGCGTGTTAGGTTTCAAAACAATTTACAACCTTAAAAGGGATGATTGATTACTATGAAACAAAATCACAGCCAATAACCAAAGTAATGGTTTGGCAAGCATACAAGGAAGTAAAATCCAATGCTGGAAGTGGTGGTATAGACAAAATGAGTTGGGAATACTTGCAGAAAAACGCAAGTAAAGAACTCTACATGCTATGGAATCGCTTGAGTTCTGGAAGTTATTTTCCTAAAGCAGTCAAACAAGTTGCTATTCCCAAAAAAGCAGGAGGAGAACGATTACTCGGCATTCCAACGATTTTAGACCGAATAGCGCAACAAGTAGTAAGAAAGCACTTGGAAAGAATTTTAGAGCCACAATTTCACAATAGTTCGTTTGGTTACAGACCAAATCGAAGTTGTCATCAAGCCGTTGAACAAGCCAATGCGAACGCATTCAATCATGATTTTGCTATTGATTTAGACATCAAAGGATTTTTTGATAACATCGACCACGAATTACTCATGAAAGCTGTAAGGCATTATTGTTCTGATAAGTGGGTACTGATGTATGTAGAAAGATGGTTAAAAGCAGGAGTTGTTCAGAAAGATGGAAACTTTAAGCCATCAATTTCAGGAACACCACAAGGCGGAGTAATAAGTCCACTTTTAGCAAACCTTTTTCTACACGTAGTTTTCGACAAATGGATGAATAAGTATCATCCTGAAAAGCCATTTGAGCGTTATGCGGATGATATAGTTGTGCATTGTAAAACTGAAAAGCAAGCTATATTTATGCTAAGGCAAATTAAGGTGCGCATGGAATTGTGTAAATTACAGTTGCATGAAGTGAAAAGCAAAATAGTCAATCTAAGAGGCTTTTCAAACACGAAATATTCCAAAGGATTTGATTTTTTAGGATTCACGATTCGTCCAAGAGCTTACAAAACAAAAGGCACAGGCGAAGTGAAATCCATTCCGTGTATTTGCGTAAGTCAGAAGTCAAAAACAAGCATCATGCAGAAGTTCAAAGAATTAAACATACACAAGCGCAGAAAACCTTTGGAAGTATTAGCCAAAGAAATCAATCCAGTAATACGAGGAATTATCAATTATTACCATTATTTTTGGAAAGACGACATGCGAATGGTGTGGAAACAATTGAACACACGAATACTGAAATGGGTAAAATGGGAAAAGGACTTATATAAAATGGAATCAGTAAAATATCTGAAAACCAAATACAAAGAAAAACCCAATTTATTTGCCCACTGGTTATTGGTATATCCATAAAAGTTATTACTTTTAGAATGATTTATTAACATGAAGAGCCGTATGAAGGGAGACTTTCACGTACGGTTCTGTGGGAAGGCAAGGGTGCGATTCCCTTGCCTGACCCGAT
>NZ_JBCGDO010000062.1:0-1881 GCF_038739835.1 Flavobacterium aureirubrum | reverse complement strand
ACAATTTTACTCCATTATATTACGTAAAACCACTCGAAGTGACGTAATCAGCATATCTGTCATTTCAGCTATCGTCAGTTCGAGTGATTTTTTATTTTGAAAACGCCAGTTTTTGAAATAGAAAATTTTATCGAGAACCCTTAGAAGGAGATTTATTTTAAAAATAGCTTCTCGATACAATTTTACTCCATAACATTACGTAAAACCACTCGAAGTGACGTAATCAGCATATCTGTCATTTCAGCTATCGTCAGTTCGAGTGATTTTCTATTTTAAAAACGCTAGTTTTTGAAATAGAAAATTTTATCGAGAACCGTTGTTTCTAGGAAGCTTCTCGATACAATTTTACTCCATTATATTACGTAAAACCACTCGAAGTGACGTAATCAGCATATCTATCATGTCCGCTATCGTCAGTTCGAGTGATTTTCTATTTTGAAAACGCCAGTTTTTGAAATAGAAAATTATATCGAGAACCGTTGTTTCTAGGAAGCTTCTCGATACAATTTTACTCCATAACATTACGTAAAACCACTCGAAGTGACGTAATCAGCATATCTATCATGTCCGCTATCGTCAGTTCGAGTGATTTTTTATTTTGAAAACGCTAGTTTTTGAAATAGAAAATTATATCGAGAACCGTTGTTTCTAGGAAGCTTCTCGATACAATTTTACACCATTACATTGCGTAAAACCACTCGAAGTGACGTAATCAGCATATCTGTCATTTCCGCTATCGTCAGTTCGAGTGATTTTCTATTTTGAAAACGCCAGTTTTTGAAATAGAAAATTATATCGAGAACCGTTGTTTCTAGGAAGCTTCTCGATACAATTTTACTCAATTACATTACGTAAAACCACTCGAAGTGACGTAAGCAGCATATCTGTCATTTCCGCTATCGTCAGTTCGAGTGATTTTCTATTTTAAAAACGCTAGTTTTTGAAATAGAAAATTTTATCGAGAACCGTTGTTTCTAGGAAGCTTCTCGATACAATTTTACTCCATTATATTACGTAAAACCACTCGATGTGACGTAATCAGCATATCTGTCATTTCCGCTATCGTCAGTTCGAGTGATTTTCTATTTTAAAAACGCCAGTTTTTAAAATAGAAAATTGACCCGAGGCGCAGCCGAACGGAGCGAAGCTAATCGAGAACCGTTGTTTCCAGGAAGCTTCTCGATACAATTTTACTCCATTATATTACGTAAAACCACTCGAAGTGACGTAATCAGCATATCTGTCATTTCCGCTATCGTCAGTTCGAGTGATTTTCTATTTTGAAAACGCCAGTTTTTGAAATAGAAAATTATATCGAGAACCGTTGTTTCTAGGAAGCTTCTCGATACAATTTTACTCCATTACATTACGTAAAACCACTCGAAGTGACGTAATCAGCATATCTGTCATTTCCGCTATCGTCAGTTCGAGTGATTTTCTATTTTGAAAATGTCAGTTTTTGAAATAGAAAATTATATCGAGAACCGTTGTTTCTAGGAAGCTTCTCGATACAATTTTACACCATTACATTGCGTAAAACCACTCGAAGTGACGTAATCAGCATATCTGTCATTTCCGCTATCGTCAGTTCGAGTGATTTTCTATTTTGAAAACGCCAGTTTTTGAAATAGAAAATTATATCGAGAACCGTTGTTTCTAGGAAGCTTCTCGATACAATTTTACTCCATTATATTACGTAAAACCACTCGAAGTGACGTAATCAGCATATCTGTCATTTCAGCTATCGTCAGTTTGAGTGATTTTCTATTTTGAAAACGCTAGTTTTTGAAATAGAAAATAATATCGAGAACCGTTGTTTTTAGGAAGCTTCTCGATACAATTTTACTCCATTACATTGCGTAAAACCACTCGAAGTGACGT
>NZ_JBCGDO010000061.1:0-1911 GCF_038739835.1 Flavobacterium aureirubrum | reverse complement strand
ATTGGTATATCCATAAAAGTTATTACTTTTAGAATGATTTATTAACATGAAGAGCCGTATGAAGGGAGACTTTCACGTACGGTTCTGTGGGAAGGCAAGGGTGCGATTCCCTTGCCTGACCCGATTAGCCAACATGGCTTAAAACCCGCATAATGATTGAACCAAAATTTCGATGCTCAACAAACGAGGCAATTCTTAAAATTGCTAAACAACTACATTTGGAATATAATTCCGGAATGCAGGATTGGGAATGGGAAATCGCAAACCCAAAGCACATTGAAAAATATATCGAACATTACAAAAGCTTAAAAGATGATGATGAAAAGTTTACGTTAATGGAAATTATAATTCAGGCGTTGACTGATCAGGAAGAAGAGAAACTTAAAAAGTATTGGAAAGTAGTAAAGGAATTTTTAAAAGCAAATTTTGGAGTTCACGAATATTCAATTTTTTACTGGTCATACTTTGAAAATAAAAACGTAGAAGAGTGTTGGCAAATAACTCCACAAATGAGAAGTTTATGGAAAGAATACAACGTCGGCTAATCGAGTAGACGGCTCCGCCAGAAACTGACGGAGTGCGCCTCTGACGGTAGTGAGCGGATGGTGGTTAGAGGTGTTTACTTGAGAGGGGTACAGATTTAAGGTATATTTCAGAGTTGCTAGGTCATAGTAGTAGTAAAACAACTGAAATATATACTCATGTTAGTACGAAAAGTATTCCACAATTTAAAAGGCCATTTGATGATTTGTAATACAACTTTTATTTCTATTTTTGAAACAAATACGCTATTCAATAGCGCCTATTCACCCTGTTTTGGGTGTATATGCGCTACTTTGTAGCGGGTATATACGAGTTACCAGAGATTGCCACTGAACATACAACTAATCAATTATGAAAGGAATTCTGTCCATTGTTTTTTTATCATTACTAATTGTACAAGATAATTTCACTTTTACGAATGAAAACCAAAAAGTCATTTTGAGCATTGATAATAATGCTAAAACACTAACTTGGGAAAAAAATTCAATTATAAAACTAAGAGTGGAAAACATTGACACAAAAAAAATGACAATGTCTGCAAAAGGAATTATGTTTATGAAAAGTGATAAACCAACAGAAGAAGTAAATCTATCAATTACTCCGAAAAGAGAAAGTTTCCAAAATGATACTTTAAATCTTCATATAGGATTTAAAAATGAGAAAAACGAATTTATTCATCATAAGTTTTTAATTTTAATAACAAAATAAATACCGCAACCTCTGGTAATCGAGTAGACGGCTCCGCCAGAAACTGACGGAGTGCGCCTCTGGCGGTAGTGAGCGGATGGTGGTTAGAGGTGTTTACTTGAGAGGGGTACACATTTGAGGTATATTTTAGAGTTGCTAGGTCATAGTAGTAGTAAAACAACTGAAATATATACTCCTGTTAGTACGAAAAGTATTCAACAAATCAAAAGCCCGTTTGATGATTTATAATACAACTTTTATTTCTATTTTTGAAACAAATACGCTATTCAATAGCGCCTATCCACCCTATTTTGGGTGTATATGCGGTACTTTGTAGCGGGTATATAGAAGTTACCAGTAATTTTATGACACGACGCGAGAAAAGACAACTCACAAGAGAAAATCAAAAGAAAGTAAAAATTTATAAACCTATCTCGAAAAGTGATAAAATTGTAGTTATTACAATTTCGTTGATAATGATTTTGTCATTTGTTTATCTAGCTTTTCGTGACAACTCATTACCAAATAATGAGTTGGTTTCTATAAATGTAAAATTAAAAAGTCCACCGAAATATGACGAATATAAAATTAAGTCGACAACTTACAGAGATATTATTCTAACAACAAAAGAATATAGCCGAGAATTCAAAATTACGTCTATGACTTATGAAGCAACAAATC
>NZ_JBCGDO010000060.1:0-2539 GCF_038739835.1 Flavobacterium aureirubrum | reverse complement strand
ATAAAAACGACCTATATAAAGCTGTTTTTAGCCTCAATTCTTTTTAAAACCAGTCAAAGTAAATCAAAAATCAGCATGGCTTAAAACCCGTTTACAGCAGTTTTAAAAAGTAAAACAGTAGAGAAAAAGGAGTTTTTTCACAGCCTGACGGTTTGCGGTTTGAGTTCGGGTGGGCTTTTTAACACTATTCTTTATGCGAAGCACGAAGTTCAAATATAGCAAAAATGCGTCAAACGAAATACAAAAAACACGAATTGGAAACCAAACTGGCGGAAGAGTATTTTTATTCTTAAACACAAATGATTTTGAAAAAGATTATGAAAACTTACAAAATAGAAAAGTAAAAATTATAAGAGAACCTAAAGTTGAAAGCTACGGAAAAGTTTTAGTTTTTGAGGATTGTTATGGAAATTTATGGGACTTAATTGAACCTATTGAAGAGAAAAAAGAAAAATTTTACTCAACAGGAATTTTAAAAGTTATTGAAGAGCAAAATATTGAGATAACAAAGAATGCGTTATTTGAATTGCAAAAACAAACAAAAAACGAAATTGGAAACATAACATTTGAAATTCAACAATCAATAGAAAACAAAAATGAATTCATAATTTGGGAATGTTTTGAAAATGAAAGTGAATTTAAAAAACATCTTAATTCAGAACATTTAAAAGAATTTCTGAAATTAAATTTAGTTGAATTCATAAAAGGTTATGCAACGAAAAAATTATAAAACCCAATAATTACAGCCACTAACAGCGGTAACTGTTGCACAACTAGCGTTTTCTCAAATCAATTTACCAAAACATAAAATCTTGACCTCGTTTAATCCCGAAGTCTCGGGAGATTTAAAGGAGGTTTGTTTTTTTAGTTAAAGTTCAATAACTATTTTACTATATTTGGTGGAAGGATTACTTCGTCTGTTGGCTATCGCTGGAGTGTGGAGTTTTTTTCACAACCTGACATTGTAAGACATTTTTAAAAAAAACTATTGATTACCCATTAATACTAACAACAAAACAACCCGCACACAGCAGGCGGGTTGTTTTTTAAACAGCCTATTCTTTATGAAAACAACCAGGTCTGCGAAGCCTCCCAACTTCGTAGCAACAAATACCTCTCCAAAACCGATAGATTGATGAAAGAAAGAAATAAAGTAGTAGAGTAATTACCAAAAGGTATTCCAACCCCAACCCTCGCAGGGTTCATCCCGAAGCGTCGGGACTGCGAGGGTTAATAAATTTAGATATTCGTTTAAACCTAATTTAGGACAAGACAAAACAAGTTCGATCAAATTTACAGTCTAGTCAAACAAATAATAGCAACACAACACGTGTCGCATACAATACCTTTTACATAATAAACTAAGTTCAATAGTAAGGTTTATAAGAAGTACAGAAATTTTAAAGTGGGACCAATAGTTTAATTAACCAACATACATTATTCCAACATTTCCATCCTCTTTTAATACATATTTTACGCCATTAATTTCTTGATAAAATGTGACACCAAGAAAGGCGTATCGAAGCAATCCTGTTTCGGGTATAACAGAAGGATACAAAGTAAAATTGCTGACTTCCACATTTCTTTCAAATACAATAGCATTACCCATAAACAGCTTATAAATACCCAAATCAAAGTCAACTCCTAAAACCCCAAATTGCAACTCCATATGGGTAGCACCTGCCGGAAACCGTACCAAAGAAATAGCAAAATCCACCACATTATACACACAAGCTACTGCATCGTAAATACCATTCATAGGCACCACGACGCTCACGTCACATTTAGGCGTAAACTGAAACTCCTTGAATAAGGCTGAACCAGCAGCTGTAACAATCCCTAGACCTACTTTTCTTGAACCTCTAACAGAGGAGGTATCACAATCCTTAATCCCTTGAAACAACTGCATCATCCTACCATGCAATGTACTTTCTTTATAATGTGTCAAAAAAGGAAAAAGTGCGATCCTAAATTCCTTCTTGACTCTCGAACAATGTCCAAACTCGGAGTTATTTTCCCTCACCCTTACCATACTGGGCTTATTCTTTATCGCCTTTCCGTTAAAACCTCCTCCAGCCTTGCGAGCCACAGCTTTCCCTTTTCTAATATAAAAGTTAATACCATCAATTGTGCCTACAAGGGTAATAATTCCTTTTTGTGTTGCCATTTCTTATGCATTTATAAGTAGCAAATATAGGATTTGTTTATGGTTATATGGTATATATGTCGTATACCTATCGTATATCTATCGTATATTTAATGTGTTTCATTGCTTTGGACTATATCGCAACTCCTTATTCACTTACAGTTTACTTCAATAAAAAAACCCATCCTACTTGCGGTGGATGGGTTGTTCTATCTTATTCTATACTTATCGTTTCAGTGCAAAGTGCGCTTTAAACTGTTTAACTGCGTTTTGTTCTAAATAATCTACGGTAAACCAGTAATCGGTGGAAGGTAGTAATTGTCCATTGTAGGTACCATCCCAACCCTGTCCTGTCGAACTGATTTGTTTGAGTAGTTTGCCGTAGCGGTCAAA
>NZ_JBCGDO010000059.1:0-2812 GCF_038739835.1 Flavobacterium aureirubrum | reverse complement strand
GTTTTACAACTTTGAATTATAACTAAAAAACTAACCTCCTTAAAATAGCTTCTAAAGAGGTTACTTTTTATAAATATTTTAAAATTTTAGTTTTTTATTGAGGTTGTGCAACAGTTACGTGTGTTGGTAGCAGTATTAATATTTAGTTCCAAAAATTCCACCATTTTTTTTCTTCATTTTTAACATTAGAATTCTTTTTGTCATCTTTTAAATCAATTTCTAAATTCTCAATTTGTTTATCAAAATCTTTTTGTTTTTGTTCAAAAATAGCATCTTTTAAATTTTCACTTTCAAAAACTAAATTGTTTTCAACAACATTTATTTGCTCATCGTTTTTGATGATTTTTTGTGAAGAAATATTTTTTTCTAATTCATTTTCTTGAACTGGATTATTCAATGATTGCATATAAATTTCCCAATCGTCATCAGATTGTTTTTTTTCAATTATCATTTCATCTGTTAAGACTTCTTCGTCAACGAATTTTTTTAGAAATCTAAAAGAAAAATCTATTGGTTTTTCTTTTCCTGTTTCAAAGAAATCAATTAGATATTCGTTTTTATCAATATCAACTTCTTTAACTATTCCTTTTTTCCAAATGTCGTGAAAAACTAAATCGCCAATATTAAAAACTTCTGTGTTCTCAATATCATTTCTTTTAAGTTGTAATTTTGCTTCGTCAATTATTTCTTGGCTTAATTCTCCTTTTCTAATGTAAAATTCATCACTGATTTCGAAGAGAAATCTTGACGGATATTTATTTAAACCGTTCGTGAAATTGAAACCTTCGGACTCGGTCATATAAAACCTTTTTTCTGCTCTTGTTATTGCAACATAAGTAAGCCTTCTTTCTTCTTCTAAAGCTCTTTTTCTACGTTCTTTTATTGACATTGCACTCGGCAAAACTCCTTCGGTAAAACCGCAAAGAAAAACATATGGAAACTCCAATCCTTTTGAAATATGAATTGTCATTAATTTTACCTTGTCATTATTATCATTGTTTGTATCTAAATCTGTAAATAATGATACTTCTTGTAAATACTCTTCAATGTTTATAATTTCTTTATTTTCATTTTCAAGAATAATCATTGAATTAACTAATTCTTTTATGTTTTCTAATCTATCTTCATCTCCATCTTTTCTATATAGTTCAGATAAACCACTTTTGTCTAGTATATCTTTTACTAAATCAGAAATTGATTTTGTTTTTGATATTTCTTTTAATTCTTTGACTAAATTTATAAATTCTAAAGAACCTTTTTTTGATAGTTCTTTATGTTCAATATTTTTTTCAAGTGCTTTGAATAGAGAAAGGTTTTGAGATTGAGCAATTGAATTTAGATTTTCGATAAATTTTTTTCCAAGACCTTTTGTTGGATTATTATACATTCTTAAAAACGAAATATCATCTTCAAATACAATAAGCCTTAAAAATGATAAAACATCTTTTATTTCTTTTCTTTCAAAGAATTTTATTCCGCCAAAAACAGTATATGGTATATTTTCTCTTATGAGAGATTGTTCTATATTTCTTGAAATATGATTGGCTCTGTAAAGTATTGTAATATCTGAATATTTGGCATTTTCAGTTTTTATAATTTCTTTTATTTCGCTAGAAACCCAGAGTGTTTCTTCAAATTCATTTTGTCCGTGAAAGTGGATAACTTCAAAACCCTCTGGGTTTTGAGTTATCATATCTTTATCAACTCTAATTTTATTATTTTTGATAATATGATTACCTAATTTTAAAATGTTAGGAGTTGAACGATAATTTTGGTTCATTATTATCGTTTCGCAATTGGGAAATAATTTATCAAAATCAACTAAATACTCTGGTTTTGCACCACGCCATTCATAAATTGTTTGGTCTGGGTCGCCAACCATAAATAAATTATTATGAATTCTTGAAAGCATTTCTACTAACAGAAATTGATTGTCAGAACTATCTTGAGCTTCGTCAACTTGAATGTAATGTAGGTTTTTCTGCCATTTCAATAAAACATCGTTGAAGTTTTTCAGAATATAGATTGTATAATTTATTAAATCATCAAAATCTAAAGCATAATTTCTTTTTTGTTTTTCTAAATATTTTTGAAAAACCTTTTCAAGTAAATTTTCTTCTTCTTTATTTTTAATTGTATCGTTTTCAATGATATAATTTAAATATTCAGAACCACTTTTAGACTTTGAAATAAATCTTAATACTTGTTTAAATGTTAATTCTTTGGAATTAATATTTAACTCTGTAAAAACGTCTCTTAAAATTGTTTTTTGGTCTTCAACATCAAGAATTATAAAACTTTTTGGATAATGTATTTTATTTATTTCTTCTCGTAAAAATCTAACACAAAAACCGTGATATGTTGTAATTAGGCTTACATCAAATGTATCTCCAATAATGGCTTTTACTCTTTTCTTCATTTCTTGTGCAGCTTTGTTTGTAAAAGTTACACAAAGAATATTAGAAGAATTTATTCCAAGTCTATTTACAATATAAGCAAATCTTGAAGTTAAAGCTTTTGTCTTTCCTGAACCTGCTCCCGCAATTACACGAACATAACCTTCAGTTGTTTTTACAGCTTGAAGTTGTTGTTCATTTAAATTGTCTAAAATTTCATCGTTCATTTTCTACGATTTTGGGAAATATTGCTACCAACGTCAGACTGTGAAAAAACCTCCACAATCCATGCACCAAATATAGTAAAATAGTTGTAAGAAAGTTATAGTTTTTTTATCTTTAACGATGCAACATATACAAGGAATAGCTCGCAACCAACTACAAGTAAGCAGTCTAGAAGACACCATCAGACAGGA
>NZ_JBCGDO010000058.1:0-2942 GCF_038739835.1 Flavobacterium aureirubrum | reverse complement strand
TAATCGTTGTTACCGTTTTTCCTTATCGCTCACCACCAGATTGTTTCCAAAACTCGCAGCATAAGGTGGTTTAATGGCTACTCCTGAAAGTCGCCATTGAGAGACCTACTCTCATCTGTTTTAAAGCTCCAACAATCTGTTGATTGTTGTTCAAGTCACACACGTTTTGCGGCTTGGCGTAGTGGCGGATTTCTACCACAAATGTTGAAACGAAGCACACAGTTCAAATATAGCACAAATGTTCATACGAAGAACGTCACCCGCCATTACGCCAAACCGCTGTTATCGGCTGCCCTTCTTGTTAGTTCAAGTTAAAGATGTCCTTAACTTTGTTGTCGGATAGTAGATTTACAAATAGTTTTTTGCTGTGTTCTTTTTCTTGGAATGGTTGAGTTTTAAAAAGGTCGGCATATTTGATTTCTGTCAAGTCATTTAAATCGTTTAACTTGTCAGGTGCTACTTCTGAAATTCGTTTTAAGTATGAAGTGTTGAATTTCAAATTTTCCTTGTCCACCCAACCTGCTTGAATAAATGCTTTTGTTTTTTTGTCGCAACGACACGGATTTGATTTGTTGATAAGCCCACATTTGTTATTCATAAATTGGTAAAGGTCTTTTCTTGCTCTTGAAAGTCGTTGGCGGAAATTGTCTTTGGAAATGTAAAGCATCTCAGAGCCGATTGTGTGGTCTATACCGAATATTTCACCAAGTATATAAACAAGTCGTTGCTCTCTGTCAAGGCACAGAAGCATACCACTCATACAACCAATTTTTGCATCTTCAATAAATTCTTTCATTTCTGATTTTTCAATTATTGAAAGTTCTATGTCTTGCATTTGGTCCAGTTCTTTTCCGTATTTAGAAAACGATGTTATATAATCTTCCAACCAATACTTTCTCATTTTTAAGAAATGGTTGAAGGTTATGCGATAAAGCCAAGTTCTAAAATTACTTTCGCCTTTAAAATTGGCAAGGTTTGTTATTACCTTAATTAAAACTTCCTGCGTGATGTCTTCGGCATCAAATGGACTTAAAGTCATTTTCAAAGCAACATTGTAAATGTAATGTTGATGTTTCTTAACCAATTTTTCCAGTGATGATTTAGAACCGTTCTTTGCAGAAGTAATAAGTTCTATATCGTCTCTGTCGTTGTATGTTGTATGAAATGGATTTTTCATTTTTTCTTTTTGAATTTAAGCAAAACATTTTGATACGAAATATCTAAAAGATGTTTTACAGTATCTGTGTTGTTTGCTGTTGGGTTGTTAATAGCTACCCAACCCAGCCAAGCATAGATTGGGTGAGGCATTAGGACATCAAGTTCGGTGAAATCAAATTCGTAATTTATGATACCACCTTTTGCTGGGCGTGTTGGAATGTTGCCAAACAAATTTTGATAATACTTTTTTTCAATTCCAATACTTAGTCTATAAATGCCGTCTCGGTCAAGGTTTGAAGCCTTATCGTTTTGTCCATCGCTTTCCTTAATGGTCGCAAAATAAATGCCTTTGGGCAACGAACTATCAGGATTGTAAAAAAAGCTGCGCTCTCGATATGCGTCTGTTACAATTATATCCTGATAGTTCATTAAAATCCAATTTTCTAATTCTTTTGCTGTCATTCGTTGTTTAGCATAGGATTAGTTAAATCCATTTTTACGGAATTAACATCAATTTTTTCCATAAAGGGAATTACTGCTTCTGTTTTTTCGGCAAGTTTCATTGCTTGGCTGTGGCTCTCTTTATTTGTCCAATAAACAATGTCAGTCCAAAGTGTGTCGCCCGATTGTGTAAGGGTTCGTTTAATAAATCCTTCCTGTCTTTTCAGAAAGTCGTTTTGCATCTGTTCAGCCGATTTTACAAAGTCAGCACTTGAAACACCATTGTTTAGTTTGAAGGTGGTAATTTCCACCAGTCCAACTGTTTGTTTTTGTTCTGTCATAACATTATGATTCTCTGTTTTTGATTGATTGCAAGCCGTTAAACTTGCAATGGTCATTACTGTTAAAATTGTCTTTTTCATTTTTGTCAAATTAGATGATTTAACAGTTAGATACTCAAAATGTCAGAGTGTGACAGTTGTGTCTTGTCGGTATTTTAGGGTTGCCAGTAACGTTCCGTGGCTAGCCGACTGTGGCGGGCAAAGCGAAACGATTTTTTCTTACTAAGATAAACGTTTTTCATGTAATCCAAACGCCAAACTAGCACTTACCAGCCATAGCGGCTAGCCGCTGTTACTGGCTGCCTTATCTCATTCAGTTACTACTGCGTAATTTTTTGGACGAAAAACCCACAAAAACCCACATTACAAAACACCAAGACGACTACAAAAAAGCCTAAACCTTATAATTAAGCCCAAATATCCCAAGGTTGCCAGTAACGTATCGGGGCTTTGCGTAGTAGCCCTTAGTAGAAACTTAAAATTAACCACGGCACTTGGTAGGGCTATTACGCAAAACCCTTGTTATGTGCCGTTTTTATTCAGATTATGACACAAGAACAAATTGATAAAGTTTATGCCGATTTAGCTGCATACGAAAAAGAAATTTCAGACCACAACGAACAAGTTTTAAAATCACTTGGCAAAAAAGCACAAAAGGATTTTGAGGAGCTTTTGGACTGTTGTAATGTAACCGAAAAAATAAAACTTGTTGATGCCCCAAAAGGAAGTGACATTAAGGAACATTGTGGAGTTTTTAAAAATGTCCACATTGACCAATGGTGTACAAATATGGAAGGCGATTCGTATGCAGGTTTTATTTACACTAATGTCAAAGGACAATGGATTGAAGTGCCGTTCTCTTGCTAAAATGGCACCTAATCGGGTCAGGCAAGGGAATCGCACCCTTGCCTTCCCACAGAACCGTACGTGAAAGTCTCCCTTCATACGGCTCTTCATGTTAATAAATCATTCTAAAAGTAATAACTTTTATGGATATACCAA
>NZ_JBCGDO010000057.1:0-3114 GCF_038739835.1 Flavobacterium aureirubrum | reverse complement strand
CCTGTCGAAGTGCCAACATATAAACAAATACAATAAGAAGCACATTGTCACACTGAGCCTGTCGAAGTGCCAATATATAAACAAATACAATAAGAAGCACATTGTCACACTGAGCCTGTCGAAGTGCTAAAGTGTCAAAGTGCTTAAGTACCTAACAGAAAATGTCTTCGACAGGCTCAGACTGACACCGCAGTATTTAATTGTAATCCCAGATAATACAAATACTCATTTTACAACAAATACAATTAGAAGCAGTTTGTCACACTGAGCCTGTCGAAGTGCCAACATATAAACAAATACAATAAGAAGCAAATTGTCACACTGAGCCTGTCGAAGTGCCAATATATAAACAAATACAATAACAAGCGCATTGTCACACTGAGCCTGTCGAAGTGCTAAAGTGTCAAAGTGCTTAAGTACCTAACAGAAAATGTCTTCGACAGGCTCAGACTGACACCGCAGTATTTAATTGTAATCCCAGATAATACAAATACTCATTTTACAACAAATACAATTAGAAGCAGTTTGTCACACTGAGCCTGTCGAAGTGCCAACATATAAACAAATACAATAAGAAGCAAATTGTCACACTGAGCCTGTCGAAGTGCCAATATATAAACAAATACAATAAGAAGCACATTGTCACACTGAGCCTGTCGAAGTGCTAAAGTGTCAAAGTGCTTAAGTACCTAACAGAAAATGTCTTCGACAGGCTCAGACTGACACCGCAGTATTTAATTGTAATCCCAGATAATACAAATACTCATTTTACAACAAATACAATTAGAAGCAGTTTGTCACACTGAGCCTGTCGAAGTGCCAACATATAAACAAATACAATAAGAAGCAAATTGTCACACTGAGCCTGTCGAAGTGCCAATATATAAACAAATACAATAACAAGCGCATTGTCACACTGAGCCTGTCGAAGTGCCAATATATAAACAAATACAATAACAAGCGCATTGTCACACTGAGCCTGTCGAAGTGCTAAAGTGTCAAAGTGCTTAAGTACCTAACAGAAAATGTCTTCGACAGGCTCAGACTGACACCGCAGTATTTAATTGTAATCCTAGATAATACAAATACTCATTTTACAACAAATACAATATGAAGCAGTTTGTCACACTGAGCCTGTCGAAGTGCTAAAGTGTCAAAGTGCTTAAGTACCTAGCAGAAAATGTCTTCGACAAGCTCAGACTGACACCGCTTTTTTTATTGTAATCCTAGATAATACAAATACTCATTTCACAACAAATACAATAAGTAGCACAATGTCACACTGAGCCTGTCGAAGTGCTAAAGTGTCAAAGTGCTTAAGTACCTAGCAGAAAATGTCTTCGACAAGCTCAGACTGACACCGCTTTTTTTATTGTAATCCTAGAACCGAAGCGCCATGCAAGGTTAAATATCTTGTAAGGTTCACCCAAAAAATTCGTCCTGACGAGTTCAATATTTGACCGCGGTCAAATTATAAAACGACCGCGGTCACTTTATTAAGTGACCGCGGTCAATTGAACAACTCATTAGCACGAATTGAAAACATTATCGGTCAGAAACCAAAACACTCACCGCATTGCCACCAAAACCAACGGCGTTAATCAAAACATTTTTAATAACCCTGTCAGGGTTTTGAACCCTGACAGGGTTTGTTACATAAGGAATCCCAATAAACGTATTGTGCTCTATCATCATCAGCGCCATTTCCATGCTCAAGATACCCGAAGCACCAAAAGTGTGTCCTATTTTCCATTTATTGGTGGTAAGCATAGGTAAATTGTGACCAAACACTTGTTGTATCGCTTTATATTCGGAAGTGTCGCCTTTCAACGTGCCTGGCGCATGCATTACTATAACATCAACTTCATCGAGCGGTGTGTTTTGCAATGCCATCGCCATCGATTTTTGGAAACAAATCGCATCATCAGTTATGGAAATATTGTGTTCCAATTCATCAGTAGCATAACCAATTCCTGTGATGTAGCCTAGCGCGTTGTGTTTCTCACCAAGTTCCAAACATGCCATGGCAGCGCCTTCGCCCAGGACCATGGTGTTTTTAGTTTTTTCTAAATCAAAAGCACGACAAGGGTACTCCTGTGGTTCATTAGCATAAATCTTTAAAGCGCGCATCTGTGCCAAAGTAAAAGCAGTGAGTGGTGCTTCGCTGCCACCTACTAAAAACTTTGTCGCCATTCCTGATTGTAACCAAGCCACCGCATTCAAAACGGCGTGCAATGCAGTAGAGCAAGTTATAGAATGGGAAATTTCGGGACCTTTGCTTTTTAAATCGTGTGCTACCCAGGATGAAATATTGCCTAGTGTGGTAGTAGGCGAAGTTAAGGTAGGCGTTTTACCCGTAGTCATAAACTCAGAATGGTATTTTTCAAATAACTGAGTAGCACCGCGAGACGAGCCAATGTTAATCCCAAAATCATCGCCTTGTTGCCAACCCGCATCCTGAATAGCTTTTCGAGAAGTCAATATGGCCATTAAAACGGTTTCGTCCAATGCTTTATACTTCACCTCTTCTTTTCGCAAGGCATCAATTCCGTTTCTGATTTCAGCTGGAATAGTAGCCACAAATTGGCCTTTACCATTAAACTCTTTTGTTGTAATTAATGTTTTCGGAGAAAGATAATTGTTCCAAATTCCTTCGGGAGTATTTCCTAAAGGTGATAAAGAAGCGAGAGAGGTAATGGCAATTTTGGTTTTCATTTTTTCGGTACACAGAGTTTCACAGAGCACAAATTAGAGATACACAGCGCTTTATAAAACATTAATTCATTTAATTTCTCTGTGAATCTCTGAGAAATCTTCGTGTGGCTCTGTGTAACTATTTTGCTGCGCAAAGGTCGCAAAGTTTTTTACAAAATGGCACACGGATAAAACGGATTTAAGCAGATAAGCGCGGATTTTTAAAACATTAATTCATTTAATTTCTCTGTGAATCTCTGAGAAATCTTCGTGTGGCGCTGTGTAACTATTTTGCTTCGCAAAGGTCGCAAAGTTTTTTACAAAATGGCACACGGATAAAACGGATTTAAGCAGATAAGCGCGGATTTTTAAAAAATTAATTCATTTAATTTCTCTGTGAATCTCTGAGAAATCTTCGTG
>NZ_JBCGDO010000056.1:0-3129 GCF_038739835.1 Flavobacterium aureirubrum | reverse complement strand
TCCTGTCTGATGGTGTCTTCTAGACTGCTTACTTGTAGTTGGTTGCGAGCTATTCCTTGTATATGTTGCATCGTTAAAGATAAAAAAACTATAACTTTCTTACAACTATTTTACTATATTTGGTGCAAGGATTGTGATGTTTTTTCACAGTCTGACGTTATGTGCCATTTTACCGAGACGCACCCAAACCGACAAACTGACCCGAGAAGAAAATAAATTTGCTTATTATATGTACACATATTATATTTGTACCGACAATTTCGTCAGACAAAATATTTTAGTATGTGGACAACAGAAGTAAGTCGTAAAACGACAGCAACAAAAGAACAAATTTGGAAACTTTGGGCAGACGTTTCTAATTGGAATGTTTGGGACGCAGAAGTGGAAACCTCTGAACTATTTGGACAATTCCAAACGGGGACAAAAGGAGTTTTGAAACCAGTAGGCGGACCAAAAACAAAATTTGAAATGATTGAATGTAGTAACTTTAAATCATTTACAGACAGAAGCTTTTTACCACTTTGTAAAATGGACTTTATCCATACAATGACAGAAACCAAAGACGGACTTGAAATTACACATAAGGTTGTAATGACAGGTATTATGACTTTCTTTTTTTCAAAAGTAATTGGAAGTAAAATCAAAGTTGGACTACCTATTGCAGTTGAGAAACTAATTGAACTTGCAGAAAAAAACTAAAACAGAATGACAAAGACAGATTTTAGTTTTGACAAATCCGAAGAAAGTACAGGGTTTTTATTGTGGCAAGTAACAAACTTGTGGCAACGTGAAATCAAAAAAGCATTGGAGAAATATGAATTGACACATTCACAATTTGTATTACTTGCGAGTATTCATTGGCTGACGCTTGACAAACAAAGTGTAACACAAATTTTGTTATCTAACCACACCAAAATTGACCCAATGACAACTTCTACAGTTTTGAGAACCTTACAAAAGAAAGGACTTATCAAACGACAGGAACACGAAACAGACACAAGAGCAAAAACGGTTGGACTTACTGAAATTGGACTTAAGAATATTAAACAAGCAATTAAGACAGTTGAACAATTTGACAGATCGTTCTTTGGCTCACTTGACAACAAAACAAAAGAATTTAATAACAAACTAAATACACTACTTGACAAAAAAAACGGCACATAACAGGCGTAACTGTTGCACAACCTCAATAAAAAACTAAAATTTTAAAATATTTATAAAAAGTAACCTCTTTAGAAGCTATTTTAAGGAGGTTAGTTTTTTAGTTATAATTCAAAGTTGTAAAACTTGGAGTGCTTACAAACGAGTTTTTTAAGTCTAAAAAGACTGATTTTATAAAAGCCAAGTTCTTTCCTTGTTTTAGGGAAACAACTTGGGTTAAAATGGATGGTTTTTAATACTCTTGGCGTAAATCCTATTTTCTATAAATCGATAAGGTTAACGAAAGCATCTATAATCCCGACGCTTCGGGAGAACAGGATTGTCCTGACTAACAGTGTCTTCTAGACTGCTTACTTGCAGTTGGTTGCGAGCTATTCCTTGTATATGTTGCATCGTTAAAGATAAAAAAACTATAACTTTCTTACAACTATTTTACTATATTTGGTGCAAGGATTGTGGAGGTTTTTTCACAGTCTGACGTTAGCGGTCATTGTAAAGGATGATTCAGAAAATAAAAGGCATAAACATAAAATGAAATTGGAACCTGTAATAATTGAAACTCAAAGACTAAAACTGACTGGTTATTCATCTCAGGATATGACTTTTATTTTTGAAAATTTCAGCAGGGACGAAATAAAGAAAATATTAGGACACCGAACAGACGAAGATTATCAAATGGAAGAATATAAGTACAAGAATGGATATGCATCCTATAATAGGGGTTTCATACTCTTTATGCTGACAGAAAAAACAACAAAATTAATAATTGGTCGATGTGGACTTCATAATTGGAATAAAGAACATCAGCGCGCAGAAATAGGTTACACTATTTCTGATGAGAATTTTAAAAGAAAAGGATTGATGACCGAAGCTGTTAGTTCAATTATTGACTATGGCTTTAATGAATTGAAATTACACAGAATCGAAGCCCTTGTTGGAAGTTATAACATTCCTTCTTTGAAAATCATCGAGAACAATTTCTTCATTAAAGAAGGATTATTAAGACAACATTATCTTATAGCAGGCAAATTTGTAGATTCAGTTGTTTATTCACTGTTGCACAATGAATATATTGCCAATAAAAAATGATAGAACAACGAACCACTGATAGCTTCCATTAAAGCACGATGCACACAAATCACGATTAAATACAAAGAAATAATGCAAGACTTTATAGACCAAGCAAATAAAAATGGTGTAATTCTCCTCGACAAAGGAAGATGTCAGTTTTGTGGTGCAGACTATCAAAAAGGCATCTTTGACTGTATGGACAATTATAACAATGGACTTCAGCTTTTGGACTTTAATAATTCAGAACATCACATATCAAGATTTTTAAGTGTTGACGCACATGCTTTACAACATCCAGAAATTCACGGACGATGGAGCAATCATTTTCATTTGACAAGGTTGAATTTGATACTTGATAAAAAGCAAACTTGGGACTACAAAAAATCTCCGTTGCTAAGCGACTTTTTGAACGATTATAAACAAAATAGACCTAATGAATTTCTTGTGGTCCCGAAACCATTAGACAGAGGTGAAATTACCGCAAAAGACCTGACTAAGGCGACAACAGTAGACGAATGTATTGAACTAATAAAAAAATGGGCGGACGAAGTATATTATTCTTGGAATTCAAGCCATTCAATAGTTTCTCAAATTGCTGACGGCTTTTTAGACAACAATTACTATGGAAAAACACAAGGCAGAAAAACAACGAACCGCTAACAGCAGTAACTGTTGCACAACCTCAATAAAAAACTAAAATTTTAAAATATTTATAAAAAGTAACCTCTTTAGAAGCTATTTTAAGGAGGTTAGTTTTTTAGTTATAATTTAAAGTTGTAAAACTTGGAGTGCTTACAAACGAGTTTTTTAAGTCTAAAAAGACTGATTTTATAAAAGCCAAGTTCTTTCCTTGTTTTAGGGAAACAACTTGGGTTAAAATGGATGGTTTTTAATACT
>NZ_JBCGDO010000055.1:0-3217 GCF_038739835.1 Flavobacterium aureirubrum | reverse complement strand
CGTTTTGTTCTAAATAATCTACGGTAAACCAGTAATCGGTGGAAGGTAGTAATTGTCCATTGTAGGTACCATCCCAACCCTGTCCTGTCGAACTGATTTGTTTGAGTAGTTTGCCGTAGCGGTCAAATATATAAATTTTTGCGTTAGGTTGTCCACCTAATCCAACAATATTCCACGTGTCGTTGATACCATCACCATTCGGGGTGAAGTAATGCGGGTAATCAATGATTTGAACATTCTCGATTACTAGTTCTTCACAGCTGTAGTTGCCGCCTTCGGTATCCCAAACTCGGATGATGTGCGTGCCCAACGATACGCCTTCAAAGATGTTGCTCGTTTGTCGTGGTCCGTCGTCTAAACTGTATTCATAGGTGCCATAGCCATCTACTAACACGGTGATGATTTGGGAATCGCTAAAGGCATTGGTTACGGTATATCCTATCGTACCGTCTGCTATCACCGCTTGCCCTGATTGTATCACCTCGAAATCTGCCGATGTGGTCGCACAGGCTAGTGGACTAACGCTGGTAGCGGTCACGGTGTAGGTGCGCGTGGCGCCTGTTGGTTCCGCCGTGTCTACGGTATAGGTTGGTCCTGTTGCTCCTGCAATGGGTGTAGTGGAGTTGTTTTCAAACCACGCAAAGGTGTAGTCGGCTACATTGGTAATGCCACTGTCTAAGGTTAAGGGTCGCACTACTTCATCGGTTTCAAAGTTCACACAGATGGTGTCTACTCCATTCGGGGTGGTGATTATCGGGTTCGGATAACGCTCGATGTTGATGTTTATCGTGGTTAACGCATAACACACTGGCGTAATGCTGTTGCTGCTGTTTTCTACTTTCACCCAAATCTGGTCGGTGTCTGCTGCGGTGATATAGGCTTGGGCTTGGGCTAACGGGATAGCATTGGTTCCGGCTATGGCATCGGCTTGGGTGGTGTAGTAACTAATCAGGAAAACGGCCGGGTCTTGCCCGTTTAATATGGCGGTGTTGTATTGGGTTAAATCCAATTGGAAGACGCCATCATAAGGGTCAAGGTAATCGTCACAGCTGGCGAAGGTTTGTGGTCCTGTGGCTTGGGCATATTCTTCCACGACTAAGGTCAATACTCCGGTGGCATTCACACAGCCTGTAGCGTTGTTCACTACTCTGATATTGATGTTTTGGGTGTCTGGGGTAGTGTTTTGATAACTGGCTGGCAGTGGGGTTTGTCCGGTGTTGGTAAACGGATTGGCGCCTGCTGCCGTGGCGTAATAGCTTATGGTGTAATTGGCTGGCAATTGGGCAGCGCCTAGTATGGCGGTGGCCAATTGGGGGTTGGTTAAATCGAAAACGGCGATGCCATCGGCATTGTCATCACATACTCTATAGGGTGCCAATGGCTGGATTACCGTGGGTAGTGGGTTTACGGTTAATGGTTGTGCTACTATCACGGCACAACGGTTGCCTAGGTAGTCTACTCTGTTGTTCTCTACGCGTATCCATACGGTACCGCCTACTAATGCGGCTGTCGGGTTCAGTATTTCATTGGCTACTACGTTGTTTTGGGCATCGGCTTGCGTAGGGAAATAATGTAGGGTTACGTTAGGGTCGCCATTGGCAATGTAAGCCGCATTGGTTGTTAAATCGAATAGTTCCAACAAATCGCCAGGGTTGTTGTCGTCACATTTTGGTGCTAGGGGTTGCGGATCGGTGCGTGGTGTGGGCACTGGCAATACTCTAATGTCTAGGGTGGTGATGCTTTGGCAACTTGCGGGTGCGGGTGTGGTGACTACTACGCCTAGGGTTTGCACGGCTGGGAAGATATTGGTGTAGGCCGTTGGGGTGGTAATCACATTGGTGTTGTTTTGGGCATCTGTCAAGCTTGGGTAATAGGCTACGGTGTATCCTACTAGGTTTTGGGTGATTTCAGCGGTTTTTACGGTTAAGTCAAAACTGTGGAATTGGTTATTGGGGTTGGTATCGTCGTCACACACGCTCAATGGTGCTGGTGTAGTGAGTAACAATGGGGTGTTGATTTGGAGCTGGAAGCTGCCTAGGTTGTAACAGCCCGTGGTGGTGTCTTCTACTCTAACCCAGATGGTGTCTCCATCGCTTCCAAAGTAATTGGTAGCGGGGATTATCGGTGCGGTGCCTTGTTGTGCTGCTGGCTGGCTGTTGTAGTAGGTCACGGTATAACTGCCACTTGCGGGTTGCTGGGCTAACACATCGGGGGTGCGCTGGGTTAGGTCTACTCCGGTACTGGCGTTTTGTGGGTTGTTGTCATTGTCGCATACGATGATGTCGTTTAAGCCTACTAAGGCTATCGGACTGGCATTGACATTGAGCTCTATGGGGATAACACTCCAGCAACCGGTATTGGGGTCAACGGCTCTCACATAGAGGGTTTGTACAAACGGTTCGATGTTGATATAAGGTACTGTGGTGTCTATGGCGGTGGTGCCTTCTTCCGCGGTGGTTTGGGTTTCGTGGAAGGTAATGGTATACACGGCGCCTTGTAATAAATCAGGAATTAGTGTGGTTAAATCAAAGCTGGTAAAGCCGTCTTGGTCTTCATCACATAGGGTGTAGGGTTGTGTCGGTAGTATCGGTGTTGGTAACGGCTCTACTCTGATGTCCATCGTGGAGATGACAAAACAACTGGTAGCGGTATTGGTAATTCTTATCCCTAAGGTTTGTACGAAGATGATTTGGTTTTGGTATTGTAGGTTGGTGATGGCGTTGGTGTCATTCTGTGCATCGGTTAGACTTGGATAGAAGGTAACGCTCATGCCGGTTTGGCCTAATAGAATATCGGCTACTTTACTGGCTAAATCAAAGGTCTCAAAGCCTACTTGTCCTGTCTCGTCGCACAAGGAGTATGGCAGGTAGTTGGGTTGTAGTGAGTTGGGTATCGGGTTTACGATTAACTGTAGTTCTACGGTGTCATAACAGCCCGTAGCGTTGGTCTCTACGCGTACGTAGAGGGTTTGGCTATCAATGGTCTGGTTGATGTAACTCGTTACGTTGCTGATGGCATTGGTATCGGCATTGGCATCGCCTTGGGTAGTATGGAAGGTGACCGTAGTCAGCGATGGGTCGATATTGCCTAGTATTTCTGGGATGGTAGTGGTTAAATCAAAGGTCTCAAAGCCCGCAATACCGGTGTAATCACACAAAGCATAAGGCGATGGGGTCGTGGCTTCGGGTGTCGGGTCAACGATTAGTTGGAGTTGGAC
>NZ_JBCGDO010000054.1:0-3783 GCF_038739835.1 Flavobacterium aureirubrum | reverse complement strand
TACGAGGTATTAAGTATTAAGTATTAAGACTTAATAGGTTTTAAAATCCCTGTCTTGTGTAAGAGCAAGATGGGGATTTTTTATTTAACCGCAAAGTGCGCAAAGGGTTCGCAAGGTGCGCAAAGGGGTTTTAGTGTTTATGTTTTTTTGTTGTATTATGGACATGAAGTTAAAGCGCAAAGTAAAAGATGTTTTTTTTGAAAAAGTAGTTTAGATGTAGTTACAAATATTCTTACTTTTTATAATTATAAATACCGGTATAAACGATGAACTGCATTTTAAATCGATGAATGCATTATTCCCAACGGATTAACAATAACTTAATGTGTACATTCTTTACTCTTTGAATTAATGATTAATTTTGTCACAGAACATAAAAAAATATTTATATGAAATTTAAAGTACTTAACACATTGTGGTGTAGATTATTACTAGTTTTGATGCTGGTTTGTTCTACAACAGTATCTTGGTCACAGTTGAGCATTACAGCTACTAATACAACTGTCACCCAAAATTTTGATGGACTTCCTTCGACTGGCAGTGGTTTAGCTCAGACGGGTGGAATTTTTGCTTCAGGATGGTCCTTTGTGGAAACAGGGTCCAATGGAAATGCCACTTATGACACAGGAACGGGGAGTAATACTGCTGGAAACACCTATTCTTTCGGTGTTGCAGGAACTAATGCTGTTTCCGATCGCGGTTTAGGGATGTTGCAATCTGGTAGTTTGAGCTCATTTCTTGGGTTTAAGTTTACCAACAATACAGGGCAAACGATCACTTCTATTGAAGTGGGTTATACTGGCGAAACATGGAGAAGAAGTGTTGCAGCCGATAACTTAACATTTTCCTACCAAGCAGGAAATGCTACACTTAATTCAGGATCATGGACTACTGTAGCTGGTTTGGCTTTTACAACTCCTGTTAATGGCACTGCTCTAACATTAGATGGTAATGCTACGGCAAATAGAACAGTCATTGCACCTGTTACTATAACAGGATTATCCATTCCAGATGGTGCCACATTCACTTTACGTTGGATTGATGCTACCGCAGCAAGTTCTTCGGCTATGGCCATTGATGATTTTTCTATTCGATTAATTGCGACTACTGCCCCTACTGTTACTACTTTGGCTGCTTCGGCCATTTCTACAACTGGCGCTACTTTAAATGGTACTGTTAATGCTAATGGAACTTCGACAGCGATTACTTTTGATTATGGACTAACAACCTCTTATGGTACTACTGTAAATGGTTTACCAAATACAGCGACCGGCTCCACTGCGACTAGTTCGTCGGCTTCAATTACCGGTTTAGACGCGAATACACAATATAATTTTAGAATTGTAGGTACTGCTGGTACACCAACCAATGGTTCTAATTTGACTTTTTTCACCTTAGCGAATACGCCAACTGCTCCAGTATTGTCGGCCGCAACGAATGTTGGATTTGATGTAGCTATAGGTGGTGGCGATGCTAACCCAGCTAACACTACGTATGCAATCGAAGTAGGTATTGGAAATTTTGTGCAATCTAATGGCAGTGTATCATCAACAGCATTCTATCAAACGGCTACTGCTTGGGCTACCACTACTATTGTAGGATTAGCTGCCGATACAAATTATGTAGTTAGAGTTCTTGCAAGAAATGGTGCTAACGTTTCTACTGTTGCAGGACCTACTAGTTCTATAACTACTTTAGAAAATTCTGCTCCTACTTTAACTGCTGATCCATTAACTGCGTTCGGTTCGGTTTGTATTACTTCATCTGCAACTACTAGTTTTGCTGTTTTGGGAGAAAACTTAACCGATGATTTAATTATTAACGCGTTTGATGGCTATTCTTATTCCACATCATTGAACGGAACTTATACATCAACATTAACATTAACGCCTGATGGTAATGGTGATGTTTTAGAAACAATATTTGTAAGATTTACACCTACTATTGTTCAAAGTTATTCGGGTTCTATCGTAATCTCTAGTATTGGTGCTACAAGTATAAATGTAGCGGTTACAGGTTCTGGTGTTACTACCCCAGTGAATGTTGTTACCAATGCAGCATCAAGCATTACTTCCACAAGTGTTGGCTTTGCTGCGACATTTACACAAGGATGCAGTACTGTTATTAGTTCTGGAGTTGAATATAGTCTTACTGCAACCTTTGTTTCAAGTTCTACAATAACGTCTTTGCCAGGAACGGTGAGCAATCTTCAACCGAATACCCAATATTTTTATAGAGCTTTTGCAGAAGATGCGACTGGTATTGTATTTGGTACTGTTCTTAACTTTACTACTCTTCAGATTGCTGCTCCGGTGGCAACCGCGGCGACTGCTGTAACTGAGTCATCTTTTCAAGCTAATTGGACTTCCATTGCTCCTGCTTCAAGTTACAGATTGGATGTTAGTACGTCACCCGTATTTGGTACATTTACACCAACTACTAATTTAATTATTTCGGAGTATGGGGAAGGTACGCCAGGAAATAGAAAATATATTGAAATTTATAATGGAACTGGTGCAGCTGTTGATTTGTCCAACTATCAAGTATGGGGCATTAATAACGGTGGAAACTGGCCTGAGAGTACCTTATCTTTAACAGGAACTTTAGCTAATGATGGAAAATATGTTATTGCTAATAATGCAGCTGATACTCCGGGTGCCAATTTATATACCACCCTTGCACCTCTGAATTTTAACGGAGATGATGCGATAGGTCTTGCTTTTAATGGTGGTTCAGGTACTGTTTTTACATTACTTGATGCAGTGGGTAGTGATGGTGCGGATCCTGGAACAGGTTGGTCTGTTGCTGGAGTTACCAATGCTACAGTAGATAGAATTTTAGTAAGAAAGCCAACGGTACTTAGCCCTACTACTGATTGGACAGTTGCTGCGGGTACAAATACTTCTAACTCAGAATGGATCGTATCTACCAATCCGTACAATGCAAGTTTTCCGCCTACTGATTTAGGTTTGCATACCATTAATAATACGACTCCTTCTTTTGTGTCGGGTTATGATAATCTTGAAGTAAATGGTTTATTACAAGAAGTTTCAGGCTTAAATGCAAGTACTACTTATTATTACAGAGTTAGAGCGGTTAGTTCAAACAGCACCTCTATTAATTCTAATGTTATTTCTGTTAGTACAGCGGCTGAGCTTCCAACATTTGGTGCCATTTCTCAAAGCCAAGCGGTTTGTAACAATGAAAGTGCCACTTTCTTTATTTCCGGATTATTACCTAATAGCACTTCGACTATTACCTATTCGATAAATAGTGGTTCTAACCAAACACTTACGAACGTTATTGCGAATGGCTCAGGTTTAGCTTTTGTTTCTATTGTGTTACAGGAAGGCAATAATGGTCAAATTCTTGCTGTTTCTCAAGTGGAACGTACTGACATTGTTAGTCCTATTTTAACTGTTTCTTCAAATAACACTGTTACATTGCAGGTTTTACCAAGTTTTACTTGGTATCTTGATGCTGATAATGATGGTTTTGGCGTATCGACTACTACATTGATTAATTGTGTTCAACCAGCAGGTTATGCCTCATTAACTGGCGACTGCAACGACAACAACGCAGGTATCAACCCAGGTGCAACAGAAATCTGTTGGAATGGAGTTGACGAAAATTGTAATGGTTTACGTTCAGAAGGTTGTGCGCCAGTTGTGGTAAATATGGCTACGGCTAATAACACGGTATTACCATCATTTGCAACGGGAGTTGCAGCGCAAGCTTATAGTTTTGCAGGTGCTACTACCGCTACTTACCGCTTTACGATAG
>NZ_JBCGDO010000053.1:0-4093 GCF_038739835.1 Flavobacterium aureirubrum | reverse complement strand
ATAAAATAGTTGATTTTCCTGAGGATTATTATTTTAGTTCAGCTAGAAATTATGCGGGTTTAAATAATGATTTGGAAGTAGTTTTGTTAGATTTGTTTTGAAGTTGATTGTAGGCACGAAGCTTGTTTTAAGTTGATTATGGGCACGGATTATAAATCCGCGCTATCGGGTTTTCTCCAAGTTGTTACATCGATAGTAGTGCTAATCCTATCATTGAAAATACACCTTTGCAGTGTAATCTACCAAATATGATAATTGGTAACGTAAGATTAAATAATCTATATTATGAATATAAAGTGAGTATAGAAAATAACCGATTAAGAGTAGAACAAATCGGAGGAATACCACAAAATCAAACAATGACAGCTTTTAACTCTCAAATATCTACCCAATTTTATCAACCTGTATCCTCTGTGAATAACGTTCCTACAATCCTATTAGAAAGTCTATGCTATCAATATAGATATGACGATTATAACCGCCTTGTAGAAAAGAAATTGCCGGGCAAAGATTGGGAGTTTATCGTGTATGACAAACTCGACCGAGTGGTTGCTACTGGACCTGCATTGTCGCCGTTCACAGATATGCAATCTGTTCCTCCTGCAACACCGATAGTAGGTTGGATTATTACTAAATATGACGCTTTCAATCGACCTATTTTGACAGGATGGTTACCCTCAACCACTGTAACTAGTGCTGGTAGAGCCACTTTGCAAAGTTCTCAAAATACTGCAACAATTTTGAGTGAAACAAAATCGACAAGTAATTCAACAATTAATACCGTAGCATTTCGCTATACCAATACCGCTTGGCCAACAAGTGCTTATCATGTATTGACCGTTAACTATTATGACGATTACAGTACCAACTTAACTTTTAATCCTGTAATGTCCTTTACTTCATCCATATCGCCAAATCCTGTTTTTTATAATGACACGACCAATAAATCAAAAGGATTACCCACGATTACTTGGACAAGAATACCAGAACTATCTACTACCACACCTATAAAAGCCGAAATGAGCTATATGCTTTATGATAATAAAGGGCGAGCTGTGAGAACCTTTACCAATAATTATTTGGGTGGTTTTACCCAAGTGGATAGCCAACTGGAACCCATTACTGGTAGGGTGAATTATACTTTAACCACCCACAAAAGATTGGCAGCAAGTGCTGTAATTACTGTTAGGGATGACTTTGCCTACAGTGATCAAGACCGATTGCGAACACACACCCATAGTATTAATGGAGCAACACCACAACTATTGGCAGAGAACACTTATGATGAACTAGGACAATTACTTTCTAAGAAAGTAGGAAACACGAGTGCACTACCGCTTCAAAAAGTGGATTATAGGTATAACATTAGAGGTTGGTTGACGGATATTAACAACACTTCCAGTTTATCCGAAGGAACAAATCCACAAGATTTATTTGCTTTTAAAATAAATTACAACAGTACCATCACCAATAATGAAGGCAATACCATAGTTCCGTTGTATAACGGGAATATAGCCGAAACTACTTGGTTGACCAATACCGACAATGTTTTGAGACGCTACGGTTATAGTTATGACAATTTGAACCGATTGAAAAAAGCGGTATATCAAAAACCAAACACATCAGTTCCTGTACCACAAAGCTACAATGAAAGCATATCTTATGATAAGAATGGAAATATAGTTACTTTACAAAGAAACGGCGACTTAGATAGTGGAAACACGGTTATAGAAATAGATAACTTAGCCTATATATACAACGGAAATATTTCCAACCAATTGATGAAGGTTTTTGATGGTTCGAGGCATCCTGCGGGTTTTGACGATGATAGCATAGATGGGTTGACGGATCCTGTTAACGATTATGCCTATGACGCTCTAGGCAATATGATATCAGACCAAAATAAGGGAATTACTAGTATTAGTTACAACCACTTGAACTTGCCCATAAAAATTATTTTTAATAATAACACTAATACCAGAATTGAATATCTTTACACAGCTAATGGCCAAAAGACGCAAAAGAAAGTGTACACCTCTTCAACTGAAATGACTACTACTGATTATTTGGGTGGATTTCAATACTCTCAAATTAATGCTAATACTGCAACTTTAAATTTTTTCCCTCATGCGGAAGGATATGTAAATAATACCGTGGTTAATGGCAACAACGTATATAGTTATGTGTTTAACTATACTGACCATTTGGGCAACATCCGTTTACGCTACACCATACATACAAATGGTACTTTGAGAGTATTGGAGCAGAGTCATTATTATCCCTTTGGATTAAAACATGAAAAATATAACACTGACCAGTTTGGATTCATACCAGACCCTAATGGTGGTTATAACTCTGGTGTTACTACAGGAAGACAACTTATAGGTAGAATAGTTTATCAGTATAAATACAACGGAAAAGAGTACCAAGACGAGTTGGGGCTTAACATGTACGACTATGGTGCAAGAAATTATGACCCTGCAATTGGACGTTGGATGAATATTGACCCACTGGCTGATGAGAGAGATTGGATGACTCCATACAATTTTGTGCAAAATAGCCCAATTCTAAGATTTGACCCTAAAGGATTAACTGATTTTACATTTAATAAGAAAACGGGAGAAGTTACTCAAGTAGGTGATAAAAATGATGAGCCTGACAGGATTTTAAAAACCGATTCTAAAGGAAATGTAAAGAAAAAAGGAGAAGGATTTTTAGGATTTTTAGTTAGTAAATCAGAAAAAGGAAAAGCAAAAGTTGATATAGATAATATTGAACAAGGAATTCTTAGTGATGGTATGAATCTAAAAGAGAATGATAATTTAATTGATGTTGGTGGTAAAGGTCAAGCTACTGTTAAAGGATTTGAAGAATTTGCGTTAAAATTTTCAAATTATATTGGGCGTGAAATAGCAGGAGGATATTTTTCTGAAAAAGGCAAGTCTGATATAAACCATATATCTATTAATAGTTACAAATCAAATACGTCTACTAGTGCAACGGGAGGAATAGTTCCAACTCGTTTTACTAATGATAAAAATCTTTTGCAGTCTTTACAATTAAGAGTTCATTACCACACCCATCTTTCTAAGTTCGATGATAAGTCTAGATTAACTCCATCAACTGACGATGATAAAGTTTGGTCTAATTTACCACCTGGAGTTCAAGGAATGATTATAACAAATCCAGAAAATGTTTACAAGAATAATTAAAATTTAATTTATGAACAAATACATTTTACTGACTATCTTAATACCGTTTCTTAATATTTTGAACGGATGTAGTTCTTTTAAAGAGAAGCTAATTAGAATCGGAGATAAAAATAGTGCAATCAACAATGCAATAATTGATTTTTCAAATACAAGTAAACTTTATAAAAAAGATAATGTTTTTATTGTAAGTGTAAAAAATATTGGTGATAACATAATAGGCATTAGTATTGGTAAAAGTAATATGAAAATTCTTTTAAAAGAAGAAACAAAAATTGGTACCAAGGGGTTTATACCCTCTCGCTATATTGAAATTGACAATAAGCTTTTCTATTGGTGGGACAATGAAATTCCTCTAACGCAAGATGCACTTGACATTTTTTTTAAATTTAAGTTGACCCAATCAGATGAGAATGGTACAGTATTAATGGCTGATTATACAATTGACGAGAGAGAAAAAAGTGTTCATTACTTTTTTTGTAAAAATAAATTAACTAAATATAAAAAAGTTATAACTAATAAAGGGATCGGATATTATAATGCGCCAAATTTAGATTGTGGATCTCAGTAATGTTCTCCACAAAGTGTTTTTAGAAAAGCTCCGCAAATGTCTCCTGACTTTGCGAAACCCGAATCCGCGGGATTCAAGCTCCAAGTCAATTGATTTCTGCTTGAATCCGCAGGATTCAGCTCCAAGTCAATTGATTTCTACTTGAACCCCGATAGCGCGGATTTATAATCCGTGCCCACAACAATTTGAAAAACTACAAATGTCATTTTTGTAGTTTTTTTATTATTTTTGAGAAAAGTAACAACAAATGTCAACAAAATACAAAGCTACAACTACAGAAGAAGCTTTTTTTATAACTATAACAACAGTTGGT
>NZ_JBCGDO010000052.1:0-4419 GCF_038739835.1 Flavobacterium aureirubrum | reverse complement strand
GGTACGAGGTACGAAATACGAGGTATTAAGTATTAAGTATTAAGACTTAATAGGTTTTAAAATCCCTGTCTTGTGTAAGAGCAAGATGGGGATTTTTTATTTAACCGCAAAGTGCGCAAAGGGTTCGCAAGGTGCGCAAAGGGTTTTGAGGGTTTAAAGGATGTTTTTTGTTGCCACAGATTGTACAGATATTTATTGATTTGTTTTTGCTATGTATTTAGGTAACATAAAGGCACATATAGGAAATGGAGCTACATGGTGATTATTTAAAGTTTGGGTTGTTTAACCGCAAGGGTCGCCAAGTTGTCGCAAGGTGCGCAAAGGGATTTGAAGATTTAAAGTTTGTTGTTTGTTTTTTTTGTTGCACTGTGTATACGAGGTTATAGTACACATTATAAAATATTTAGTTTGGTTTTAAAGTGGGTGGCTGGCGCTGTTATTACACTATGGTTTATTATCATTGGCAGGTAGTTCATTAATTAATTAAGAGATTTGTTGCATTAATTTGGCATCATTTTGTAGATTTTTAACTAATAAATATCGTTTAAACATAAAGTTATTTGGATATAATTTTTATTCTACAGTGTTGCACTAGTTTACATCCTTTGAAGGTGTCTTTCTCGTACTCTAAAAACATCGATTAGAGATTTGCTATTTTTTGCCGCTTATTTTTATGCATTATCTTATTTGATCTGCTAAAAATCAATTATTTATTAACACGAAAACGTTATAGTGTTTTAGGTGTCTTTTTTTTTTAGCTTTATTAATTACTTTTATATTGTTAACAATCTTGCATTGATTGTCTTATTATTTTTTTGATGCATTTTAATTGATATTAATCTTTAAATACTACATGTTTTATGAAAAGAATTTTACTTTATCTGGTGTTTTTGATGCCACTGTATGCTTTATCGCAGAATTTCTCGAACTGGACAGGAGCGGGGAATTGGAGTAATGCCGGCAATTGGTCCAGTGGCACGAATTATGGGCAATTGCAATTTCAGGGCGCTGGTAATCCTACCAACAGCGTTAATGACGTAAACGGTATGAGTCAGTGGCGTCTCTATTTTAATGGAAGTGTTGCCTATAATTTGACGGGTTCGGGTTCTGTTAATCTATTTGATTTTGGAGGTCAAAATAGTTGGGTCTTGAGTGATGCTACTGCCAATCAAACCATTAACTTTCCCATCAACTTTAATGATGGTGGCTCTCGACCATCATTTATTACTGCTAGAAATACTGGTGGTTTCACTTTTAATGGCAATGTAGGAACAGGAGGAAATGTAACTCAATTGCGAGTTGCCAATACAAATTCCTCTAGTTCTGTCTCCATAAATACTTTATCGGGTAATAAACCACTTATTGTAGGGAGAGATAATTTGGATGCTAATCAGTCTAATACCCGAGTTACTCTTGCTGGTGATAGTTCATCAGGTTATTTGGGAGCTATCACTGTGCATGCTGGAACGCTTTTTGTTAATGGGGCCACTGGTTCATCTTCTGCTGTTTCTGTATCATCGGGGAATAGCGCTACTTTAGCTGGCAGTGGTAGTATTGGAGGTTCAGTTTCTCTATCGGGTTTAGTATCGCCTGGAGGAACTTCAAATTCAACTGCAACGCTGACTACAGGTAGTTTTACTTTTAATTCAAATTCATCTTATAGAATAGAAATGAATAATGCAACCGGAACATCTGGAACCGCTAATGGTTGGGATAGAATTATTTCATCTGGTACAATAACTTGTTCTGCTACGCCTATCACTTTGAATTTGGTTTCGCTTTCCGTTGCCAACTTCAATCCCGCCAACAATTATACGTGGCCGATTGCATCTGGCAGTGGTGTTTTAGGTTTTAATACCAGCAACTTTGTAATTAATACATCATTGTTTGCCCCTTTCACAGGAACGTTTGCTGTTACTTTGTCAGGTGGCAACACTATTAATTTAGTTTATACGGCTCCTACTTTGGCGCCTGCGCAACCTTCGGCCATTTCGGGTGCCATCAATTTATGTAACGGTGCAACACAAACGTACAGTGTAACCAATGACCCGAATGCCACAAGTTATGAATGGACTTTACCTAATGGATGGACTGGAACTAGCTCAACCAGTAGTATCAATGTTACTGTAGCAAGTCCGGGCGGAACTATCTCTGTAATTGCCAAAAATGCTAGTGGTGATAGTTTGCCTAGTTCATTAGTTGTAGCAGTAGGCACAGAAACATCAATTACTATTCAACCCTCTGCTAGTGCTCAATCGTTTTGTTTGGGTAGTAGTGTGACTCCTTTAACTGTTGTTGCTAGTGGTAACTCTTTGACTTATCAGTGGTATAGTAACACAATACCTAGTAATTCGGGTGGAATTTTGTTGAATGGTGCTACTTCATCTTCTTATACCCCTGTTTATGTTGGTGGAACAACATTATTTTATTATTGTGTGGTTGGTGGATTTTGTGCCCCAACTTCTGTAACAAGTAGTGTTTCGGGTGGCGTAACCATTGATGGATTACCTACTGATAGTGCAACTTATACTATTACCAGTGGTAGCAACGGAGGTCAAGGTTTTGGTCCATGGTCTTTTAATGTAAGTGGCGGCAATGGAGGTACATTTACTGGAAGTTCAGATATTGGAACTGCATGGGGTTTATTTGCTAACAGCGGAGGATTAACTTCAGTTGTTAGACCGTTTGCTGGGCCTTTGGCTTTGGGTAATACCGTTAGCTTTGCTTTTGATAATGGTAATGTTGATACTAATCAAAGAGTTGGAATTCGTTTGCGAAATTCTAGTAACAATATTTTAACGGAGTTTCGTTTTATTGGTGGCGGAACTCAATATTCTATTGCAGATGCAACAACTAGCGATACGGGTATAAATTTTACCTCAGGTGGTTTGAGCCATATTACTTTTGCTTACACTGCGGCTAATACTTACAGTATTTCTATAACACGTTCTGGTGTCACTACCGTATTGACAGGAAGAACTTTTGCTTCAGTTGGTGGTGGATCAGTTCCTGCACAAATAGAATTTTTTAATAGTAATGCTGGAGGTGGTTCTGATAAAGATGTTTTTTTTACCGATTTAAGCATTGGTAGACCAAGAGTTTTTGTTCAGCCTTCAAATAGTAGCCAAGCTGTTTGTCAAAATGCGGCTGCCACTAATTTATCAGTTACTGCCTTTGGTGCTAATTTGGGCTACCAATGGTTTAGTAACCCAGGTGCTATTTTATTGGATGGCCAAACATCGGCTACTTTTACACCTCCTACTGCAACTGCTGGTACGAATACTTATTATTGTGTAGTAAGTTATACAGGAACTTGTGGCACTGCACCAAGTAGTACAAGTAGCAACTCCGGAAATATAACTGTAAATCCAATACCAACTTTAGCTGGTATTACTTCGAATAGCCCGATTTGCTCTGGTTCTAATGCTGTGTTTACCATTACTGGTACTTCAGGAAGTTTAGTGACTTATACAGGTTCTGTTTCAGGAACTGTTACTCTTGTTGGAGGCACAGCAACTATTACAATACCTGGTGTAACAGCCGATACTACCTTAAATTTAACAAATATTAGTACTGCTAATTGTATACAAGTTTTGACAGGTATTTCTGCAACTGTTGTAGTAAATGCTGTTCCTGTGACTTCTTCCATCACGGGTATGACTACTGCTTGTGCAGGTTCAACGACTTCATACAGTGTTGCTAACACTGCTGGAAGCACTTATGCATGGACTATCACAGGAGGTACGCAAGCTTCAGGAACCAATACGAACAGTATTACTGTAACGTGGGGTGCTGCTGGTGCAGGAAGTGTGAGTGTGGTAGAAACCAATGCGGCACTTTGTTCGGGCACAGTAGTGACACTTCTGGTTACCGTAGGTGCACAGCCTGTTTGGTATACTGATGCTGATAATGATAATTATCCTTCCTCAGCGGCTACGGTTACACAATGTGAACGTCCGTTAAATGGTAAGTTGGCAAGTGAATTAGCGGCACTTACTGTTGACTGCAACGACAACAACGCGGGGATCAATCCAGGTGCAACAGAGATTTGTTGGAATGGAATTGACGAGAACTGTAATGGTTTACGTTCAGAGGGCTGTGCACCGGTAGTAGTTAATATGGCTACGGCTAATAACACGGTATTACCATCGTTTTCGACAGGAGTTGCTGCTCAAGCGTATACTTTTTCTGGCGCTACTACGGCTACGTATCGCTTTACGATAGTAAACAATCAAACTTTAGAGAGTCAAGAAGTGACTTCACCGACACGTTTTATAACTATCCCAGTAAGCATGCGTAACTTTAACATCAGCTACTCAGTAACAGCTGCTGCTGTAATAGATGGAGAGAATGTACCATATGCGGGTAATACTATCACTGTATTAAGTCCGATAGTTCCATTAGTAAAATTAACTCCAG
>NZ_JBCGDO010000051.1:0-4429 GCF_038739835.1 Flavobacterium aureirubrum | reverse complement strand
AAGGTAATGACTCATGAATATCGTAACCTAAAAACAAGCGAATCGATAAACTATCACTGCAATAGGCTATTAATTGCCTATCGGAATTAAGATTGTTTAGATAACCCACTAAGAGGATTTTAAAGAAAACTACGGGATCAATACTTGCTTGTCCTTCTTTGCCATAATACGCTTGTGTAGCTTTATAAATAAAATGTAAATCGAGTTCTGTTGTTAATCGACGGTAGAAATTATCCGTCGGAACTAGGTCATAAATGTTGACCGTAGTAAAAAGTTCTGGGATTAATTGCTTTTTTCCTTGCATGGTTAAAAATAAGACTATTGCTGATATTTTACAAGGATTTTTTATTATTTTTGAGTGGTTGTGCAACAAGCACAGCAATCTTGTGCAATTGCCGTTATCAACGTTAAATTCAGTATTTCGTTTCGCTTTTATTTTTTATCTTGGTAGACAGATTTTCGTTCCGTAATCAGCAACTGCGCAAGGTTGCGAAACGTTATAGCCAACCTTAAAACGACACTTGTCACACTTTTTAAGAACTGTAATCTAATTGGTATTACAAACCTTTAAAAAGTAAAAATTATGAGTAAAAAGTTGTTTCAAAGAAATCTTGGTCGGACTGACAGGATTATTCGTCTGATTATTGGTGTCCTTGCTCTTGGAGCGTGGTACTTTGGTGCCGTTGCAGGGACAATTGCCATAGTAATTGGAGTAGCGGCTATTATGTTAATTGGCACTTCCGCTGCTGCAAGTTGCCCACTAAATTCTGTGGCCAACATCAACACGATGAGCCAGAAAGAAAGAGAAGAAAACGATGCTAAAGGAATTTCAAACCAAAAAAAGTGATAGTAAAGCTATAGGACAAGAAAAGAAAATTATTCTAGGAAAAATTCTTGGGGTATTGTTTATTTTATCAGCCATACCCAAAGTCATTGGTTTACAAATGGCGGTAGATAATTTCAATAAGTGGCTCTTGGGTGACGAGTGGCGATATTTAGTCGCTCTCGTAGAAATAGTCGCAGGTTTACTTATGTTTAGCAAATGGGAAAGATATGGCACTATAATCTTGCTTGGAATTATGCCTGCCGCAACATTAGTACATATTCAATTCCAAGAATGGGTCATGCTACCAATGCCGATTATTTTTGGGCTTCTACTTCTTTATTACGATAAAAAAAGCGTCCGTGACAAATTAATAAACAGTGCCATCCAAAAATAGGAAAGCACTTAAAAAATTATGAAATGCAGAATCCGTTTTCGTCAAATTATCGAGACAAATCAGATAACGAACTCATTGAAAGTGCAGTAAATGGCTCTATGGCTGCCTTAGAATCACTCATTTACCGACACCAACATTTTATCTATAATATAGCCTTAAAAATGGTGGGCAATGTGCAGGATGCTCAAGATATTACGCAAGAAGTTCTAATCAAAATAATTACCAAACTATCACAGTTCAAAAAGGAGAGCAACTTCAGAACTTGGTTATATCGGATTACTTTTAATCACTTTCTGCAAATGAAAAAGTCAATGTCAGAATTGGCAACTGAATCATTTGAAGTGGTTGAAAAGCAACTTGATTCGATTCCGAGTCAAGCCTTATCCTTATTGGAAGAATCCGAGATGAGAGATGAAATTGAAGAAACAAAACTAGCATGTATGAATGGGATGTTGTTGTGTCTTGAACGTGACCAAAGATTGGTATTCATACTTGGCGAATTATTCAATGTTAATCATGATTTAGGAGCAAATCTGTTGAATATTTCAAAAGATAATTTTAGGCAGAAGTTGTCAAGGGCTCGAAAAGACCTTTATAACTTTATGAATAATAAATGTGGGCTAATCAGAAAGGAAAACCCTTGCCGATGCGCAGGTAAGACAAAGGGATTTATTAAAGCTGGGAAAGTGAATCCTGACAATTTACAATTTAACAAAGACTATCTTAAAACCATACAGGAAGTAATCGGACAAAAAAAGGATGAATATGATGATTTTGTAACTGAGAATTATGCCGTCATTGTCACTAAACATCCTTTTCAAGAAAAAGAACACAAACAAATCATATTTAACCGATTAATCAATAATGAATCACTAAATAATCTTTTTGGACTGAAAAAAATTGACGACTTATCTAAAAAAAATTGAATCAACTTTGAGACAAACTTAATAATCAAAGGTTGACTATAACAGCACATTGGCAATAGGCGGGGTTTCGTCTTCCAAAGACAGTTTTGTGATTAATCAAACATTCGTTTTTCAAATCAAGTTTTGTAGTAAAAGTCCCGCCCTTCGGGTAGTTGCAAACCGTTATTTGCCGTACGTTTCTTTTACTTACTTTTTTTGAAAAGATACCCTTTCCACATCCAAAGTCCCGAAATAGAGACCACTGGAAGGATAATTGCTTTGATAATTAAAAACAGAAGAATATTAGTCGATAATGGTGAATAAAAATATACGCCTATCAAAATACCTGATATTAAGTGTATAAATCTTGCAATTTTTCTAGTTTGAGAAAACTTATACATTCTTCTTTTCTGTTAGTTTATAGTCTGAAAATATATATGTAACAAATACTGCCAGTGCAAATCCTAGGTAAAAATATTTTGCAATTAATCCTTCTAATGTATCTAGATAGAATGCAACTCCAACTAAGATTATCGAAACAATTAATTCTATCCAACCGTGGACTTTTAGAGGAACAATTTTTAATAATCCCATCTCGAAATCTGTAAGAATTGTCAAGGCCAAATGTACGCCTCCTAAAATATAAGTAAATAATGCCGTTATTTGAGGCAAGCCGAAAAAGGTCGGTGATAGCCATAAGAAGATTACCACACCATAATCTATGATTCCGTGAATTCTTGAATTTAATTTCATTTTTGTAATTTTTAAATTATTTATGAAGCAAAAATAAAATCAATAAAAAACATTCACCTTTAACTTAAGTTAAAAAATCAACTCGATATGATTCTTTTTCTAATTCTACTTAGTGAAGGACCACTAATACCCAAGAAACTAGAAATTTTAGACAATGAAACTTTATGTATAATTAATGGATGTACTTCTAATAGTTTCAAATATCTATTCTCTGGAGATAACGTTAGTAGGATATCATTTCTCTTGTATAATGTAAGTAAAGCCCTGTTAGAAATATTTTTAGAAACTACCTCCCAATCATTGTTTCTTGAAGCTAATAAACTAAAATTGTTTTTATTAAATGTAATCACTAGACTATCTTCAAGTGCTTTAATGAAATAATTTGACGGAGTTTCGGTAATGTAACTACTAAAGTCTGCAGTAAAATCATTGTCGAAATAAAATAGAAAGTTGATTTCAGTGCCGTCAACCACTGAAAATTGTCTAAAAGCTCCATCAATAATAAATGAAATATTATTACAAATGTTGCCTTCCATTAAAAGAAAACTATCTTTTCGTATTTTTTTAATTTCAATAGAACCAGTAATAAGTTCATTCTCTATTGTTCTAAAGTCAATAGGTGAAAATGCACTTTCTATCTGTGATTTATAATTAGCGTATTGCATTATTTTTGATTAAAAATTGTTTTCAATTCTGGTAATTGATGCATTGTAAGAGGTCTCGCTGTATGGCACATAACGGCAGACTGTGAAAAAACTTCCACAATCCTTTTTCAAATATACAATAATACTTGTAAGAAGAACAAAGTATTCTTATCTTTAACCATGCAACACATATCAGGAATTTCCCGCCACCAGCTTCAAGTATCCAGTCTAGAAGACACCATTAGTCAGGACAACCCAATCAGGTTCATCGACGCTTTTGTTAACAGTATCGATTTAGAAAAACTAGGATTTACACCCAGAGTTTTAAAAACCGAAGGCCGTCCAAGCTTTGATACCAAAGTCTTTTTAAAAATCTATCTATACGGCTATTTAAACGGCATTCGCTCTTCAAGGCGATTAGAAAAAGAGTGCCATCGCAACCTGGAAATGCAGTGGCTTTTAGAAGCCATTTGCCCTAATTATCATAGCATAGCCGACTTTCGTAAAGACAACCCAAAAGCCCTAAAACAACTCTTCAAACTCTTTGTTTCGTTTTTAAAAAATGCCAATTTAATCACAGGCGAAACCATTGCCATTGATGGCACTAAATCCAGAGCACACAACAGCAAGAAGTCCAACTATAACCAAAGAAAAATCGACAAACACAAAGAGTATATCGAACTTAAAACCCAAGAATACCTCAATGAATTAGACAAAAATGATGTAAAAGAAGACGCTATAAAAATCAGTAACATCCAACAAAAAATAGCACGATTAAAGCAAAACAAAATCAAATACGAACTGCTCGAAGAAGAACTCAAAACCAGTGGCGAACCCCAAGTAAGCACCACCGATACTGATGCTAGAGCACTACTGGTTCAAGGGCAAGTAGTAGAAGTTTCGTATA
>NZ_JBCGDO010000050.1:0-4939 GCF_038739835.1 Flavobacterium aureirubrum | reverse complement strand
GTGGAAAAAGCACCAAGTTCAAGAAGATAGACGACAGCATCCACAAAGAACACTACGATAGAATGCACCAAAAACTCACACAAAACCCACACTATGCTAAGAAAATGGTACGAGTGAGAAGCAAAACCGTAGAACCTGTAATTGGAACATTGGTCAATTTTACCAACATGAAACGTGTAAACACAAGAGGTATACAAAACGCCAATAAACACGTGTTGATGGCAAGTTTAACCTATAACCTCAAGAAATACTTGCGCTTTGTAGTGAAAAAACCATCCATTTTGAGCCAAGTTCTTTCCTTTAAACAAGGGATGAACACCGCTTTAATAAAAACCTTCTTTTTGGACTTTAAAAACTCTATTGTAAACACTCAGCATAGTACAATTTTGAACTATTACTAAAAAATAAGCCTTCTTTAAATCGCTTTAAAAAAGGTCTTTTTTGGAAGTATTTTGAAATAGTATTTTTTTATTAGTGTTGTGCAACAGCTACTGCTGTTAGCCGTTCGGTTTTATTTACATGTGTTTTTTAAAATAATTTTGCAACTCTGGCTTTTGAGCTTTCTTAAATTTATAAATATAACTGACGTCTTTAGTATTTTCCGTTCGGTAACTTTTTATTTTATTTATAATAAACGTCGTGTCATTTTCTATGATTCCGCTCATTTCATACAAATAATAGGAATTGAAAGAATCCTTGTTGGGAATTTGCATTTCAGTTTGATAATATTGGATTTTAATTGTGTTTCCAACAATCTCTGTCAATCCTTTTTGATTTATATAATCAGGTTCAAAATCACATCTTCTTCTTATTTTTTTATCATTTGATTTTTGAGCTTCGACCATTAGCTTAATATTTTTATGCGCATTTTGATAACTGTTTTCAATTATTCTACCATCTGCACAATAGTAAGAGTTTATTCCGTCAATGCCCGATAAAACATATGTAAAACCATCGTCATAAATGAAAATTGCATTTAATGTTTTGGATTTTTTTATTCCAGTTTCGTTTATGTATTTTTCATAAGGGTATGGAGGATTTTCCCAGTTAATATCCATTTCATATTCATGATAAAAGTAACCATCAAGTTTTAATTTGCTTTCTGATATTTTATTGGTTTTAAAATCAATTAAATTTTTTTTATGATGAGTAACTGCACATGAACTTATAAAGAAATAGGAGAGGAGAAGTAAAACGGTTATTTTATTTAATTTCATTTTGAAAGTTATTTTTCTTTGCGCAAAACTAAACTGACGGCTAACGTCAGACTGTGAAAAAACTTCCACAGTCTCTTCCTCAAATATACTAAAATACCTGTAAAAAAAGTAAAAAACCATTTTTAACCACGCAACATCCCAAAAACTCGGGATAAACAAGCTTGGTTTTTGCGTTTATATAAAATATTTACGTTTTATGAGAGGTTGAGCAACAGTTACGGCTGTTGCCAGCAGGTGTTTATTCGTACTTTCCATTTTTAAATTTTAAAAACAGCACCTATATTAAAACTCATAAAAAAATTCTTCCCACTTCTTTGTTCGGTACTGTCTGTTAGTCCAATTAGATTAGAATTTTCAACGACTATTATAAATTTGGGTGATACTTTAAATTTATACCCAACTCCTCCGTTAATTCCAAATTGAGTTGAATTCGATAAGTTATTTATGTCAACAAATCCATTTCCATCATTATAGTTTGCTTCAGCATTGGTTAAAAAACCAATACCTATTCCATAATTAACGTACCAGTTTCGTTTTGTTCCAAAATGATAATTCACAGTCAATGGAACAGTGATATAATTTGTTCTTTCTGAATATTCGTTGCTAAAAATTGAAAAGTCAACATTGTTAGTTCCCATTTTTTGAAATAACAAACCTGAACGTAAACTCCATCGATTGTTAAAAAAATAATTTCCATAAATTCCTAATTGAATTGCAGAAACTGATGATGAACCAAAAAGGAAAGAGTCTAATTGATAAGAAGCACTATATCCAACTATCGGCGTTAATTCAATATTTCCTTTTTCTCTCGTTTGACCATTACATAATAAGCTACTTATTAATAGTCCAAAGCAAATTAAATATTTCATATTTATTTTTCAATTTTTAAATGTGTATTCTTCTTACTCACTTACTGCCAACATCAAACTGCAAAAAAACCTCCACAATCTCTTTTTCAAATATACTAAAATACCTGTAAGAAAAGTAAAAAACCTATTTTTTAACCTCGGTTAAAGTCCCCACACTTCGCGATAAACAAAGTCAATTTTTAAAATTATTTTCATCCCGAAACTTCGGGATGGTCTTTCGGAGGGTTGTGCAACAGTTACGGCTGTTGTACGACGTTTTATTTTTTTAGTAACTTTTTGGTTCTATTATTAAAAATCTTTATGAAATCTTCGAGACTTCCAGCGCCAGAACATGTAAAGCAAAAATCTAAGATTGTAACATCTTTTCCATGCATTTTTTCTTTTCGGATCATATTTCCTTCACATCCTGAATAACCTCCGGTTTTCCTAATCAAGATTGGATTGCCTTCTAAATAAAAACTCAAAGCAATCTGGTCAATTTGTTTTTCTAACCATTTTATTTCTTGTTCACCTAATTTGAGTTCACTTTGGAATTAATAAACCATTTTAAGACCTCCAATTGAGTTCAAATTAAGTTCTAGAAATTTATTTTTTGGTTTTGAAGTTTCATCTACAGAGAAATTTTTTGGCGTATAATTTATCAAGTTATTATAAATAGTGTCTTGCTCATTGTTCACAACATCTTGAGCTTTACAACTAAAACTAATCAAAAGGAGTAATATTTTAAACAGTTGTCCCAAAATGTTGTATAACTAGTTTACAAATCTAATAAACTCAAACCCTCAAACCCCCTCTCAAGTAAACACCTCTAACCACCATCCGCTCAGTACCGTCAAAAGCGCACTCCGTCAGTTTCTGGCGGAGCCGTCTACTCGATTATAAGCCGTTTTTCTTCTATTCTCTAACTATTTTGATTGTTTTAAATTGTCTATTTGAGGTTATTAATTTCAATAAATAGGTGTTCGGTGCTAAGTTAGATATGTCAACAATGAGTTCTCCATTTGAAAATTCACATTGTTTTGACTTTATCAGTTTTCCTTGCAAATCAAAAATTTGATATTTTGAAAAAGTTTGAATATTATTTTGTTTTATGATTACTATATTCTGTGTTGGATTTGGGTAAACTAAAAAGTCGTTGTCCAGACTAACATTATCAATACCCAAAGCATTTTCGTTGTTTGCATAGAGCAATGAATAAGGAACTGATTGGAAGTTTGAACTTGAATTTCCTTTGCTGATAATTAGGTTTTGAGTTGTAATGTCTTTTTGCAGTGGGTTTGTTGCACTTACTTGTTCGTAGTTGTATGAACTACTGAAAATACTCGATACATCTAATGAATAATTTGAATTAGAGAGATTAAGGATAAATAATTCCTTGTTGGTGCCATTTTGAAAAACCCAACCCATTAGCGATGGATAATTTGTTGTATTAACAGTAATGGTTGGATTATTTGAAAAACTTAGTTTTGTAGCGGTGTTATTGCCTTTAACTGCCTGATGAATTAGTCTCATCGCATTTCCTTCTGCTGTTAATCTATTTGTAAGGGTGTCACCAAAAGAGGTATAACTTGCCAAGGATGCATACGAAGGTGAGCCAGCTATTTGATGGTTCAAAAGCATTTTTATTTTAGTTTCTTCAAGCATTAAGCTAAATAATGAAGCAGTGTAAAGTCCGTGTGCCCAACTTGATGCAATGGCATAGGTAGTCTGATTGCCGTCATTAAGATTATATTCAGTTATCCAACATTCCATTCCGTTAGTTACATTATCAACAGTATTTGCTTTCAAAACAGGCCAATGTTTGAAAGGTGCTGCTAATGCTTGAGTGATATTTGGATTGGATAAAGTTGTTGTATTAGGAGGCAAATAATAATGAAAGGTAATGGCATTAGTATTTATATTTTGAGCAAAAAGTGTATCATTCCAACTATTTATTCTCGAAGGAACTGCGTTGCCATTTAAATCGGTTAAGCCGTCATAACTCCCAATAACTGCAATTTTTGCATTCGGAAACAATGCACTTAATTGTGGTATCCAATTATTTTTTATATCTAAAACATAGTCAATAGGATTTGGGTATTTATTAGTAAAATCTAAATCTGTAAAGTACAATTCATTGCCTAACTCTATACATTCGACAGGTATACCTAATGTACTTGCGGTTTGTAGCATTTGTATTTGATTACTCAAATTTTTTGTAAGCAGATTTAAACAGAAAATAGGTTTTATATTAGTTTGTTGATAAAAATATAATAGTTCTGAAAGTGGATATGATATGTGTGGAACAGTTCCAATATAGCTATGGCTGAAAAGTGTGCTATTTGTCCAAAGAGAAGCCGGCACACTTCGTCCTGTTTGCCAGTCAAAATATTGCGATTCTGTACCTCCTGGGTATCTGATAATTTCAAGATTTAGTGTTTTAACGCTGTCAATAAAACTCTGATTTGTCCAAGCGGGTTTGGTTAAATAGTTTAGCATATGCCCAACTTTTGGTGAAGTGCGGGTGATGTTGGTTGTTGTTACGATTGATGTCTGTCCGTATGTCGACACAAATACAATTGATAAAATAACTGTCAGTATTTTTGATTTCATTTTTTTCTATTTAGATGTTTTTTAGCAGTCTTGGTTTAAAATGGCTTATAACATTTTGCGGCTTTGTGTCTGTTTGCCCCTTGCACAAGGCTTCAATTTAACGACAAATTTAATGGGGCAAATAGCACAAAACCGCTGTGTGTGCCCTGCATGAGCAGGACACACGCTGTAAGCTCGAATAAAAATTGAAAATTACAAATTTCAGATTATAAAACAAACTTACAGCGTGTTATTTTTCCAGAGGGTGTAAGTCCCTTATGG
>NZ_JBCGDO010000049.1:0-5080 GCF_038739835.1 Flavobacterium aureirubrum | reverse complement strand
TGTTTCCAAAACTCGCAGCATAAGGTGGTTTAATGGCTACTCCTGAAAGTCGCCATTGAGAGACCTACTCTCATCTGTTTTAAAGCACCAACAATCTGTTGATTGTTGTTCAAGTCACACACGTTTTCGGGCTTGGCGAAGGTGGCGATTTTCACCACAAATGTTGATGCGGAGAACCAAACTTTGATTAACCACAAATGTGTCTGCGGAGCACTGAACCGCCACTTTTGCCAAACCCGTGTTACCAGTAGTGCTTTCTCGTCTGTCGCTGTGTCTGTCCATGTTTGCGGTGTCTTGGTGCGTTGGCTTGGTGGCTCTTTTGGATTTTTTTAGCGTTGGTCTGTGCGTTGAAAAAAAATACAAATGTGCCACCAAATGCGTTGGCTAAATGTCTTTGATAATGTTTAAAAAGTCTTCTAATTTATATGCTCCGTCAACTGTCCGTCTTTCGTAAACCATGAAGTAACGATAATTATTACCTGCTTTACTTGCCCAAAGTCTGCCAAGTCTTATTTTTTGTTCTGCGTCTAAATGGTCGCCTTTGGTTTCTAATAAAATTGTCTTTCCGCTTTTTGTCTGAATGATGAAGTCAGGATAATGATTTACAAAGCCGTTAATTCTAAATCCTTTTCGTTCAACATTTCTTGTCCAGAAAGCAATGTTTGTCATGTTACCAATTTCATTGATTACACGTTCTTCAAAACCGTTCATGCTTCCTTCTTTCTCGTAAAGCGATTTTGTGATGTCTTTTGCTGTGTCGCCTGGAGAAATGCTTTTTGGTAAAGTGAATGATGATTTAATAAACACTTTGTCGGTGTCTAAAAAGTCTTTGAACTTCTTCTCGGCAAACTGTTCTGAAAGTGCAATTATCTTGAATTTGATTTTGTCTTTGTAAGTGTATTCGTTGGCTGCCAAGTCGCTGAATTGCTCGTCTTTGAAATCTTCTAAAATTCGATTGATGTATTTTTCAATTTCCTTGTCAGGAATTGGAAACATATTTCCGATTAAGTCCATCAGCCGCTTAGTGAAATTCTTTACTCGGCTGTCTTTGCGTGATGGGTCATGAATGTAAGTGATTACACTTTCTTTCACTTCTCCGTCAAGCCTTACAAATGTTGGCGTATGTTCTTTTTTGGTTTCGTCTAAGTCAACTTTGTAGAGTTCAGAAGTAATGCTGTCAAACGCAATGTTGGTGTCGGCTTTGCTCAATGCAAAACCTTCTAAAAGATTTTCTTTTTCTAAAGGCAATTCTTCTTCTTTCTTGCCAAACAGGTCGTTGGCAGGAACTTTTAAATAAAACTGTGGCAAATTGATTTGCTCTGCCTGTTCTCTGAAAATGTCTTTAATACTGTATGTTTTCACAAGTTGTTGTATTTCGTTTGGCAATGCCGTTGTATGGTTGGCTTCCATTTCGGAAACCGTTTTTTCAAAGGCTTCATTTTGTTCAATGGCAGTTCTTTCTATTTCAGAAACGGTGGTGTTTGGTAACTCTGTTTCTGATGGTGCTGAAATTCGGGTTGTGTCAATGTCTGAAGTAATATCTTCTGTTGGTGTTTCGGTGGTTGGAAAAACAGTAAGTTGTTGTAAAGGGTCTTGCTTTTTAGCTTCTTCCAACATAGCAGGGTCAGCCAATTTATAATCCTTATCACTGAAACCTGCTTTATTCAAGCCTTTTACAATGTTGTCTAATGTGTCAAGGAATTTTGATGAAGCCGTTAACACATAACTCAAATTGAGCAATGGAAAATTATGTTTCATCACATACGGCTGGCGTAAAACTCTGCCTAAAATTTGTTCAACATCAACTGCTGAACTTTTGTCTGCCAATGATGCCAAGATGTAAGCAAACGGACAGTCCCAACCTTCTTTCAGTGCGTTTATGGTAATTATGTAGCGGACTTCACAGTCTTTGCTCATCAAGTCAATGCCTTTTATTTCGTTGATGTTTGCCGTTTTGATTTTGATTTGTTCGGCAGGAATTTTCAACTCAATGAGTTTTTCTTTCAGTTTTTGAACATTTGATTTTTCTTCTTCTTCGTTCAAAAAGTCTTTACCGTTTTTCGGTTGTGCCTGAAACAACACAATAGGTCGAATATATTTTCCGCCTTTCTTTTCTTCTTCAATGGCTTGCAGTTCCAAGCGTTTTTGAAGTTGCAAAGCGGAATTTATTACTTCTGTTTTATCCTGATGATTGTAAACAATAACAGGCAGTTTCACCATATTTTCCTTTTTCAATTCCAAAGCATCAATAAAACTGATGATGTTGCTGTTTTTGCGTGGTGTCGCTGTAAGGTCAAGAATGAAACATGGGTTAAACTCCTTGAGCATATCTACACTTAAATCCGTTTCTGCATTGTGGCTCTCGTCCACAACAATCATAGGGTTTAAGTATTGCATTACTTTCATCAACGAAATTTCTTCGTCTTTGCCGAGCAATGCTTCAAATGATTGCAAAGAACCGTTTTGCTCAAATACTTTTCTACCTTCTTTGTTGGCTGTGCGAATGCTGTCAAAACTCAATACAAAAATGTTCAATTGCTCTTTTACCGAAGTGGCGTTAAATCCGCTTCCTTGCAATAGTTCTGCTTTGTCAAATACTTCTACTTTGTTGCCGAAATGAGAATTGATTTTTTGTCGGTAAGGATGGTTGGTGTCTTTCAGGTTTTTAATGGTTTGGTCTAAAATGGTAATGGACGGAACCAACCAAACTACTGCTTTGGGTTTGTCGTATGCAAAGGCATCAAAAATGGTTTTAATGGCGTTGCAGGCAATAAAGGTTTTCCCGCCTGCCGTTGGCACTTTTACGCAGATGTGCGGAACTCGGGGAACGTTGTTTTTGTAGGGTTCAATGGCTGTGCCTGAATACGGAAACAATGGCGTTCTTGGGTGCTTTGCCCAAAAATTATAAAATGCGTCTTTCACGTCTTTGGTTTCCTGTATGTTTTCCAAAAACAGTGCAAGGTCGTTGATTACTTGTTGTTGATATGGTTTTAATTCCATTGCTTAAAATCTTGTTATATCTCTTGGTATTTTCTTGAAAATGATATTGTGCTTCGTCATGAAATCCTTTGTAAGCAAACAGTTGTCGGCATAAATCACATACTGCTCAGCTTTGGTTTTCATGGTTGCTAAAAAAGCATGGTCTAACGTAGTTACTTCGTCTTGCTCGTAGTGGAAGTAATACGCTGTATCATTATGCTTGCCCAAGTAATGTTTATTGTCCTTGTGTTTGCTTGCTGTAAGTGGCGTTTTGGTTTCGGTGTAGTAAACATATTGACGAATTTTCTCAACGCCTACTAATTCATTCAAATTCCCATCTCCCAAAAACATAGGTTGCCCCAACTCGTAAAAGTCAAAACTTCCGCCTGTGCCTTCGGTTGTGCCGTAACCTTTGATAACATTTTTTATTCTTTGTGCTGTTGTCGTTTCGGCATAATCCATCATTTCTATTGTTATGAATTTCCTTTTTCCGCTATCTAATTTATTTAAGTTCAAAACTGCATGTGCAGTTGAACCTGAACCTGCAAAACAGTCCAGAACAATAGCATTTGTGTCTTTTGGGATGATGTAATTAATTAATTTTTGAAGTAGCACAGTTGGCTTTTTACCGCTTCTGAAATCCATACTTCCTTCATGTCTGATATTTCCAAAATCTTCTGCATAGTTTTCAAAATTTGGAATAGGAAGAAACTTTTCTTTGTTTTCTGAATTACTTAATACATCATTTGGCACACCTTGAAAGTATTTTCCTTTTGTAGCAGTTGCTTTTTTAGGTCCAGTGAAATATCTATAAGGAAATTGGTCTTCACCAATTCCAAAAACTTTATAAAGTGTTCCTAGACCATCTTCCTTTTCTCTTCCTATAAGGTAATCTCTAAAAAAACGACCTGACGAGTTTCCGTCAAGTATTTTACCAGTTGCCCAAATTTCTTTTAAGTGATTTAATGAAGGTTCTTCTTCAACTATCTCATAGTTATCCTTTTCAAAGATATCTACTCTTTTGTCGCCTAATGTAATTGTTGTCGGTTCTCCTTTTTCAATTACCCTGTATTTGAACTTATCAAAATCATACTTGGCTGTTTCTTTAATTAGCTTAGTAGTTGACTTCTTCTTATAGACATAGGTTATTTCTATCAATTTTTGTATGTCTGCATCTTCAACCAATGTTTTACCAGCAAATCTGACTTGAGTATAAATTGGTGTTATTAGGTTTGAAGAACCAAAAATCTCATCGCAAATCAACTTCAAATTGGCTTGTTCGTTATCGTCAATGGAAATAAATATTACTCCATCATCTGAAAGTAGTTTATGCAACAACTTCAAACGTGGATACATCATGCAAAGCCATTTGTCGTGTCGGCTTAGGTCTTCGCTTTCTTTGCCTACCACTTGTCCGAGCCACTTTTTTATTTTCGGGTCGTTCACATTGTCGTTATATACCCATCCTTCGTTTCCTGTGTTATATGGCGGGTCTATGTAAATACATTTTATACGTCCTTCGTATTCGGGCAAAAGGGCTTTCAGGGCTTCAAGGTTGTCGCCATATATAATTTTGTTTCCGCTGTTGGTTTCTTGGTCTGTTTGTGTTCCATTGTCAAAGCCATAGGAGTGTTCCAATACTTTAAACGGAACATCCATGTGATGATTGATAACTTTATCTTTTCCTATCCAGTGTAATGTTGGCATCTATATATTTCAATTCGTTTTTATTGGTCGTAAAGATAAATTTTAAAACCCTGTTTTTGTCAAAAGTTGCTCTCAAATTGTCCATAGTCCACTGGTCGGGTGGTGGGTGGGCTTTGGGTGCGGTTGGGCAAAATTAAATGTGCTGCAATTTGGGTCGGCTTGTGCGGTTGCATTGCAGCTCTTTTAATTTTGCGAAGGGTTGGCATTTTGTCGTCCGTTTTTGCACTGTTGTTTGATGGTTGCACTGTCGTCATAGCATTACTGGTAACGTCAGACTGTGAAAAAACTTTCACAATCCTTTTTCAAATATACAAAAATATTTGTAAGAAGAACAAAGTATTCTTATCTTTAACCATGCAACACATATCAGGAATTTCCCGTCACCAGCTTCAAG
>NZ_JBCGDO010000048.1:2500-5493 GCF_038739835.1 Flavobacterium aureirubrum | reverse complement strand
ATATTTTCAAAATAATTTTTAAAAAATAATTTTAAAAAAGCTTGTTAGGAAAAAAATAATGATTACTTTTGCACCCGCTTTGGGAATGAAAGTGGTATAAAAACAAGAAAATACGTTCATAGACATATTGAATTGACAGCCGTTTCGATAGAGATATCGGGACAAATAAAGAGAGTAAGATAATCGGAAGATTAGAGAAGACTAGCCTTTGTCTACAATACGATGCAGAATTAAGTTTCAGCATAACAATATACGATGAAGAGTTTGATCCTGGCTCAGGATGAACGCTAGCGGCAGGCTTAACACATGCAAGTCGAGGGGTATTGGTTTTCGGACCGAGAGACCGGCGCACGGGTGCGTAACGCGTATGCAATCTACCTTTTACAGAGGGATAGCCCAGAGAAATTTGGATTAATACCTCATAGTATATAATTTTCGCATGTTAATTATATTAAAGTTCCAACAGTAAAAGATGAGCATGCGTCCTATTAGCTAGATGGTAAGGTAACGGCTTACCATGGCTACGATAGGTAGGGGTCCTGAGAGGGAGATCCCCCACACTGGTACTGAGACACGGACCAGACTCCTACGGGAGGCAGCAGTGAGGAATATTGGACAATGGGCGCAAGCCTGATCCAGCCATGCCGCGTGCAGGAAGACGCATCTATGGTGTGTAAACTGCTTTTGTACGGGAAGAAACACTCCCTCGTGAGGGAGCTTGACGGTACCGTAAGAATAAGGATCGGCTAACTCCGTGCCAGCAGCCGCGGTAATACGGAGGATCCAAGCGTTATCCGGAATCATTGGGTTTAAAGGGTCCGTAGGCGGTTTGATAAGTCAGTGGTGAAAGCCCATCGCTCAACGATGGAACGGCCATTGATACTGTCAGACTTGAATTATTAGGAAGTAACTAGAATATGTAGTGTAGCGGTGAAATGCTTAGATATTACATGGAATACCAATTGCGAAGGCAGGTTACTACTAGTAGATTGACGCTGATGGACGAAAGCGTGGGGAGCGAACAGGATTAGATACCCTGGTAGTCCACGCTGTAAACGATGGATACTAGCTGTTCGGAGTAATCTGAGTGGCTAAGCGAAAGTGATAAGTATCCCACCTGGGGAGTACGTTCGCAAGAATGAAACTCAAAGGAATTGACGGGGGCCCGCACAAGCGGTGGAGCATGTGGTTTAATTCGATGATACGCGAGGAACCTTACCAAGGCTTAAATGTAGATTGACCGGTTTGGAAACAGACTTTTCGCAAGACAATTTACAAGGTGCTGCATGGTTGTCGTCAGCTCGTGCCGTGAGGTGTCAGGTTAAGTCCTATAACGAGCGCAACCCCTGTTGTTAGTTGCCAGCGAGTAGTGTCGGGAACTCTAACAAGACTGCCAGTGTAAACTGTGAGGAAGGTGGGGATGACGTCAAATCATCACGGCCCTTACGCCTTGGGCTACACACGTGCTACAATGGACGGTACAGAGAGCAGCCACTGGGTGACCAGGAGCGAATCTACAAAACCGTTCTCAGTTCGGATCGGAGTCTGCAACTCGACTCCGTGAAGCTGGAATCGCTAGTAATCGGATATCAGCCATGATCCGGTGAATACGTTCCCGGGCCTTGTACACACCGCCCGTCAAGCCATGGAAGCTGGGGGTGCCTGAAGTCGGTGACCGTAAGGAGCTGCCTAGGGTAAAACTGGTAACTAGGGCTAAGTCGTAACAAGGTAGCCGTACCGGAAGGTGCGGCTGGAACACCTCCTTTCTAGAGACGATAAAAGGATAAGAATTAAGATTAGACGTTTAGATTACTCTCGCTGTTGGTTCAAATATTATAATAAGCAAAAAAACAGAGTCTCGTAGCTCAGCTGGTTAGAGTACTACACTGATAATGTAGGGGTCCCCAGTTCGAGTCTGGGCGGGACTACTTTATTTTTATATAAGAAATAAAACTGTAAGCTTAAAGGAAATTTTAGAGGTTGAGTGAACCGTTTGAAGTAGTGTTAACTGATGACTGTTAACTAGCAACTAAAAAATGGGGGATTAGCTCAGCTGGCTAGAGCGCCTGCCTTGCACGCAGGAGGTCAACGGTTCGACTCCGTTATTCTCCACAAAAAGAGTGGTCAGTCCACAGTAATTAGTGTTTAGTGATAACTGAATACTACAAACTGAATACTGAGCACTGCTTTAAGGTTCATTGACATATTGAGATAAGAAAATATTTAAAAAGTAGAAAGAACATGATAGTATCAAGATGATAGTATCAAGTATCAAGACATTAGTCTTAGTACTTAATATTACAATCTTACTACTACGTAAGTACAATAAGCAAAATAAGGGCGTATGGGGGATGCCTAGGCTCTCAGAGGCGAAGAAGGACGTGATAAGCTGCGAAAAGCTACGGGGATTGGCACACACGAATTGATCCGTAGATATCCGAATGGGGCAACCCACTATGTTGAAGACATAGTACACCGATAGGTGGGCAAACCCGCTGAACTGAAACATCTAAGTAGGCGGAGGAGAAGAAAACAAAAGTGATTCCGTAAGTAGTGGCGAGCGAACGCGGATTAGCCCAAACCAGTGTTGTTACGGCAATGCTGGGGTTGTAGGACCACGACATTTCTTGCGGATTGAATTAGAACTACCTGGAAAGGTAGACGATACAGGGTGATAGTCCCGTATAAGTAAGAGAAGATAAGGATAGTGGTATCCTGAGTAGGGCGGGGCACGTGAAACCCTGTCTGAATTTGGCGGGACCATCCGCTAAGGCTAAATACTCCTGAGAGACCGATAGTGAACCAGTACCGTGAGGGAAAGGTGAAAAGAACCGTGAATAACGGAGTGAAATAGATCCTGAAACCATACGCTTACAAGCGGTCGGAGCCCTTAAGTGGGGTGACGGCGTGCCTTTTGCATAATGAGCCTACGAGTTAACGTTGCTGGCAAGGATAAGAGCTTAAGGCTTGGATCCGTAGCGAAAGCGAGTCTG
>NZ_JBCGDO010000047.1:0-6149 GCF_038739835.1 Flavobacterium aureirubrum | reverse complement strand
AAGAAAACCTTTGATAAGTATGGAAAAAGCAATTACGACGATATGCGTTATTGGACTAATTTTAATTTTAATCGAAAACAGAATATAAAAACTACTGGTAACAGCCGTTCCTATGTAAAGCATCATAGAGTTTTCAACAACTTTGAGTATGGAATATATGTTCACGATTCTGGACAAATCCCTTCACTTGGTTTTAAATAAAAAAATAAAAATTATGCAAGCTTATAGACTTTTTTTCTTACAAGTACTTTAGTATATTTGAAAAAGAGATTGTGGAGTTTTTTTTGCAGTCTGACGATAGTGGTAATTTTAAGAAAAATCGAGAAAATAAGACAATTGACAACGGAAAAGAAACCAAAGAAAAGAACAACTAAAAGTAAAGGATTTGACTTAAAACCATATTTGATAGGTTTAGGAATATTAGCTCTACTTCTACTCTTATTTATTTCATATAGAATTTACATTTCAGAACGAACTCTAATTCCAATAAGTATTTTTGCTTTGATTGGTGGAGCAATTTTTCAAACCAAAAGATTGACAAAAAATTGGGGAATAGTTTTGACAACAGCTCTAATATCTTTTATTATAAGTTTTACTGCATTTTTACCAGGAAAAAGAGAACAAGAATATATTTTTGAAAATCATATCGAAATTTGGCCTTTTGTTTTTCTTGTATTTTTTTTGATATTAATTGGCATTTTTGCAAAAGAAAAAGTAACACCAAAATTAACTGAAGGTATTACTTTAATCCAATCTATGGCTATAATTTATTGGATTGCAGATTTTGGTTTGCTAGAAACTCGAAATTTGCTCTTAATATCTCTAATGGTAATAGCTTTATTTTTCTCATTATTTTCAATTTTTCACGCTTTTACTCATACTGAATTGACAAGAACAAATCGATTGACTCTGAGTATTTGGAGTACAATTATCTACGTAATTTTTGCAATTGAACATATTTATAATGTTTTTCAAAATGAACAAATTGAAAATACAGAAAACATAACAAGTGGAATATACATAGCTCTACAATATTTTTTACTTGGAGTTTCGGGTGTTTATATTGTCCAAAGCTATTTAATGTTAGTTGGTTTTTTACCCGGAAAAGGTTCATTTTTCAATAGTTTATATTACAAAGAACTTAAAGAATTAAAAAGTGACCATATAAAAAGATATTCCATAGAGCAAATCGATATTTCACATTCTTTATTTTGTGTAATATTCACAGGCGGAATTTTTTATATCAATTATATATACAAAATTGTGCCGAAAAACATTGCCATATGGATTGTTTTTGTAAGTTTTCCATTCATTTTATATATTTACGAATATCTAAAAAAGAAAAACTACCACTAATCGAGTAGACGGCTCCGCCACAGCTTTGCCACACATTTATTAGAAAGTGGTACTGATTTAAGATACATTCAAGAACTCTTGAGTCACAATAGTAGTAAGACTACTGAAATATACACCCATGTAAGTACAAAAAGTATGTAACAAATCAAAAGTCCTTTTGATGATTTGTAATACAACTTTTATTTCTATTTTTGAAACAAATACGCTATTCAATAGCGCCTATCCACCCTGTTTTGGGTGTATATGCGCTACTTTGTAGCGACTATATGCAAGTTGTGTGCTATTTTAAAAAAAAACGTACCAAGATTAAACCTTTCAATGAAAATAATATCTAACCAAGTATAACTATCAAAATAAATAAAATATGATTAGAACATTTTTATTATTTGTCGTGATTTTTACCCTTGGTTGTAACAAGGATGACGACAATCCAAATCCTTCAAATCCTAATGTTATTCCTTACCAAGAAGGTTTGACAACAAATTATATAACAATTAACAACATTACCAGAAAATATTTAGTTTATAGACCAACAGGAATGACAACTGTAAATGCTGTTGTAACAGTTTTGCACGGTGGTGGTGGACTTGGTATAGGAGTTTCAGAAATAGGTGCTCACCCACTATCCGTTTTTCGGACAATAGCAGACAATGAAAAATTTTTAGTAATTTATCCAGAAGGTTCACTCGATATTCAAGGAAATCCTGGTTGGAATGATTGTAGAAGTGATGATATATCAGGAAGTCAAGGTGATGATATTACCTTTTTGAAACAGTTAAATTCAAAATTAATCTCAGAGTTAAATATTAATTCAAACAAAATGTTTTTAACAGGGACAAGTAATGGTGCTTTAATGACCTATTCTTATGCTTTTCAATTTCCTGAAACTATTAAAGCGATAGCCGTTTCAAGTGGAAATTTACCTGAGTTTCCTGAAAGCGGACTTTGTACAAATGGCTCTAATCTGCCGTTGCCAATCTTGATAACTCACGGAACAAGCGACCCTGCAATGCCAGCAAATGGCGGTTGTGTAGCAGATATTGGTGGCAATTGTAATCGTGGAAAAGTAATATCTCAAACTGCAACTTTAAATTATTGGTTACAAAGAAACGGTTTACAAAATATTAATCCAACCATATCAACTTTTAATGTGAATACAACAGATGCAGGAAACGTAGAAAAAAGAATTTATAGTGGTGCAAAACCTTTGGTATATTTTATTCTTAATAACGCAGGACACGCTGTACCAAGTAAGACAGTTTATACCAATTCTTCACCAGCAAGTGGAGTTCAAAATAGAGATATAGAATATGCGGAGGAAGTTTGGAACTTTTTTAAAGGTCTTCAATAAAAACAGCACATAATCGAGTAGACGGCTCCGCCAGAAACTGACGGAGTGCTCCTTTGACGGTACTGAGCGGATGGTGGTTAGAGGTGTTTACTTGAGAGGGATACAGATTTAAGGTATATTTTAGAGTTGCTAGGTCATAGTAGTAGTAAAACAACTGAAATTTATACTCACGTTAGTACAAAAAGTATTCAACAAATCAAAAGCCCTTTTGATGATTTGTAATACAACTTTTATTTCTATTTTTGAAACAAATACGCTATTCAATAGCGCCTATCCACCCTGTTTTGGGTGTATATGCGCTACTTTGTAGCGGGTATATAGAAGTTGTGCGTCATTTTAGCCGAACGAAACGAAAAACAAAAAACATACAATGAAATTTTTTAACCAAGAAAAAAAAAGAGTTTGTTATTTACCTGAACATCAGAATGAAATTGTAAAATATTTTGTTGAAAATGAAGATGCAACCTTAGTGGTAAGTTTTGATGATTTTATTCTTCCTGAAAAACCGATTGACTTTGATAATGTATTGGAGATCAACATAAAAAAACTGATGCTTTCAGGAAGTTACCATAAAACAAATGAACTTGGAGCTTTTCTAAAATTAGCAACTTTAATAGAGTTAGATAATCGAAATATTGAACTTCATTATGATTTTATAAATTTCCCAAATCTTGAAATTCTAAGATACACTTGGCAAAAAAAATGTTTAAATATATCCGAATGTAAAAAACTAAAAGAATTAAGTTTATGGAGTTATAAGCCTAAAAACCAAAATTTAACCGAATTCTCAAAATTAAATTCTTTAGACGAATTACGAATAATTCAAAGTAACATTAAAAGTATCAACGGCATTGAAAATCTTCAAAACATAAGGGAGATGGTTTTTATTGCGAACAAATTACTATCGTTTGATGATATGAATTGTGTTTTTCCAAATGTAGAAATTTTGCACATTGAAAGTTGTAAAGAAATAAAGATTGAAAAAATAATCAAGCTATTTCCAAATATTAAAGATTTGAATTTCTTTAGCAGTAATGAAATCGAAAGTTTAAGAATAATTTTAGATAACTTGAAAAATCTTGAAAGATTAAATGTGTATAATCTTAAAATTCTTGAAAACGACAACACATATTGGAAAGATTATAAAAATTTAAAAAGTTTCAATTTTCAAGACAGAAAACATCACATTTTAAAGAGAAAAGATTTTAAAAATATATAAAAAAACGAACGCACAATCGAGTAGACGGCTCCGCCAGAAACTGACGGAGTGCGCGTCTGAGGGTAGTGAGCGAATGGTGGTTAGAGGTGTTTACTTGAGAGGGGTACAGATTTGAGGTAAATTTCAGAGTTGCTAGGTCATAGTAGTAGTAAAACAACTGATATATATACTCATGTTAGTACGAAAAGTATTCAACAAATCAAAAGTCCTTTTGATGATTTGTAATACAACTTTTATTTCTATTTTTGAAACAAATACGCTATTCAATAGCGCCTATCCACCCTGTTTTGGGTGTATATGCGCTACTTTGTAGCGGGTATATACAAGTTAGCGGTCAGGCTATGACGACACAAACCAACATTAAAATGAAAAATATCTTTTTAGTAATACTGACAATCTCACTCTTGACAAACTGCAATAATTCGCAGACAAAATCTGTTGACAAAAACGACAGACTTGAACTTGTCCCTGAGCCAGACAAAGAATTGCGAGAAGAATATGAAAAACAACAAGAATTAAATAAAATGAACTGTGCTTTTGCTGACCCTGACACATCTGTTGTTGGTATTAAAATTGGAAATGTTGAAAGCACATTGAAAATATTAGGAAAGCAAACAAAATTAGAAGGTGACTCTACTCATATTTTATACTCGAATGACAAAAAACAAAAACTTGGACTAACAGTTCATCCAGGAAGTTATTATAGTCAAGTTAGTATTTTTAATATTTCTTATGCTGACAAGTCAGAAAAGAACTTCCGACAAATAAATTCAAAGGAATTTGAAACCGAAAAAGGAATTAAACTCGGAATAAGCAAAAGAGAAATTATTGAAAAACTCGGAACTTGCTATGTAGCTAAAGACAGCACAAAAAATAGTATTGAGCTAAACTATAGAATTGAGCTTCCAAATGACAGCAAGACAAAATTATTGACGAGCAACAATATGCCTATTTATTATGCAACATATAGACTAACAAATGATAAACTCGAAAACATTGAATTTGGTTTTGAATATCCATAGACCGATAAAAGCCCAAACCGCTAATCGAGTAGACGGCTCCGCCAGAAACTGACGGAGTGCGCCTCTGGCGGTAGTGAGCGGATGGTGGTTAGAGGTGTTTACTTGAGAGGGGTACAGATTTAAGGTATATTTCAGAGTTGCTAGGTCATAGTAGTAGTAAAACAACTGAAATATATACTGATGTTAGTACGAAAAGTATTCAACAAATTAAAAGTCCTTTTGATGATTTATAATACAACTTTTATTTCTATTTTTGAAACAAATACGCTATTCAATAGCGCCTATCCACCCTGTTTTGGGTGTATATGCGCTACTTTGTAGCGGGTATATACAAGTTAGCGGCAATTCTATGAAACCACAAGCATATTTTGTATTATTTTTACTTTTTCTTATTTCCTGTAATGGAAAAAAAAGAAACGAAGCGAATTCTTTACCGACAGAAAACGACATTAATGAAGTTGTAAAAGTTATAGTTTTCCATAAAGGTTTTCATTTCGTATCCGAAAATTCAATAACACCTATTTCTATAGAATTAAAAAACAGAATTATTATTGATAAACGTAAAAAAGCTAAAGAATATGAAGAAAGTCCATTTCACAGAAAAGACACTTTAGCCATGTCAGATTTAATTGGAAATACAAACTTTCCCGTTAAAGATTTTTTTAAAAAAGAAGATTGGGAATTTATAAAACTTCAAAACAAAAAAGTTATTCAGAAATTGTCTCCAAAAATGTTTGGTAATTTAAAGTTCACTACAGTTAATAAAAAGCATGAAGATTGGTACTATTATTTCTCAGTGCCAATATTTTCATCAGATTTAAAGAAAGCCTATTTACAGTACAGTGGAATATATGAGGATTATTGTAATGATGGAACTGAAATATTTTTGGAGAAAAAAAATGATAAATGGGAAATAGTTGGAAACAGCTTTTGGTCTCATTAAGTAACAAAAAGAACTGCTGGTAACAGTCGTAACTGTTGCACAACCCTCCAAAAGACCATCCCGAAGTTACGGGATCAAAATAATTCCAAAAATTGAGTTTGTTTATAGCGAGGTGTTGGGAGTATATAATATAACCCGTTGGGTGTAATTATTTGAAGTAAAATAAATTGATTAGATATTGGTCAAGATACTGAAATGCAGTATCTTGAAGTCGTAAAACAAACAATATCTATGTCAAATATAGTAAAAAAATATTTA
>NZ_JBCGDO010000046.1:0-6791 GCF_038739835.1 Flavobacterium aureirubrum | reverse complement strand
TAGCCTCAATTTTTTTTAAAACCAGTCAAAGTAAATCAAAAATCAGCATGGCTTAAAACCCGTTTATAGCAGTTTTAAAAAGTAAAACAGTAGAGAAAAAGGAGTTTTTTCACAGCCTGACGTTCCGGCGCTTGGCGAGGTTGCGAACTTCGGAACCGATTATTTTCTATCAAAGATAAAAATTCTTGCGAAATGTAAACGTGTATTTACTACAAAATTCGCAATCTTGCCAAACGGCTGTTATGCGGTCGGCTTTCTTTGCTTTCGTTGTTAAAAACTTGATAGTAATTCATCTTCTTCGTCTGTTTTGTCGTAAGCATCAGCTTCTGTTAAATGTCCGTCTTGGTCGCTTATTCTTGTTAGTTTTTTTCCTTGTCTAAATACCAATTGAAGACCGTGTTCTTGTTCCCAATCGCATTCGCAAGCAATTTGAACGTAAATATCTTGCTCTTTGTAAGGTCGTCTTGTAAAATAAATTTCTGTCGGCTGTATGAATTTCCAAATTTCGCTTTTGTTTTTGATTTGTCTTAATGGTTCGTCTGCTTCATCATATTCAACTGCGTCCAAAAAGTCCATACAGTTTTTATATGCTAATTCAGAAATCAAATTTCGGTCGTCTGCGTTTAGTTTCAGAAAATTTGTCAAAGCTTGGTCTGCTTCGTAAATAAAAGTCTTGTCGTGTTCGGGTTCAAAATCCATAAAAGTAATCGTCAACTTGTCGTTGTTGAAAAATGGAATTTCGATTTCTTCACTTTTCCACCAATCAGGAAAACTTTCCTCTTGTTTTAGTCGTCCAATAATTTTTGATATAATTTCTTTATTCATTAGGATAGGCTTTTATTCATTGTCCATTTTAAATATTCTTGAATAGTCGCCAAATTCGGTGCCTTTCAGTTTTTCTTCAATTACTTTTTTGGCAATGTCAAAGTCAACCACAATACAACCAACTTCCATTGTTCCGCTTCCGATACTTCCACCGTCAGTATGTCCAAGTCCTGTCCAACCTAAAACTTCGTCCATTTTTTCTTCAAGTCGGTGTCGCTTGTCTAAGTCTTGTTCAGTTCCAAAGCCGTCAATCTTGTATTCTATTTCTAAAAATACGTAATTGTCTTCGTCAAATTCTGCATAACCTTCTTTTAGTTTCTCGTCAATTTCTTTTTGAACAGTTTTACGAAAATTTGAAAAAAGTCCGCTTTTAACTTCTTTGTCCTGTCCAGTTTGTCCAACAATTCCCCAATGAACTATTGCGGTTTTTTCGTCTTTGTCCCAAGTCTCCCAATAGTGAAGTTGGTTGTCAATTAGTTTATAAAGTTTAAGCATGCTATTTGAATTTTCTGTTGTTTGTTTTTGTCTGTCGAACAAGCGAAAAACGTCAAGGTCAAAATTGTCAATATGTAAATTTTCATTTTCACGTCGTCGTCTTTTAAGCTGCCGCATAACGGTTCTCGGCTTTGCGAAGTGGCGGACTTAGATGCACTTCACTGTCAGCCTACCAAAATGCTAATTAGATGCACAAAATTACAATTTTGCGCTGAACCCGCCATTACGCAAAACCGATGTTGTGCCTTCGTTGTTCTTTTTTGTCCGTTATATAGTCGGTCAATTCTGTTACTGTTGGGAAGCCATACTCTTTGCCAAGTTTTGGTTTGCGTATCGGCTCGTGCGACTTGGCAATGTGTATGGCTTGTGGGTTGGTTTTAATAATTAAATGTCAGTCCTACTCCAAAACCCATATCACTGTCGTAATGCGTTCTGAAACCTAAGTTTTTACTTGCGATATAATTCAGTCCAAGCATATATTCTCTGTCTGTATTTACCATAAATGCAGCTCTAAACCTTTTTGAAAGTGGAATGTCTTCACGTCTTAATTGTACTCTTACGTTTCCATCGTGATAGACTTCTGTTTGTAAAATTATAAGCATTGGCAGAGTATATGCAACCCCTAAACTAAACTGTGTCCGATTGTCTTTGGTATTAGTCTGCCCAAAAAGATTTTTTTCTGGTGTTTCGTGCTTTCTGTATCGCCAATCAAAGCCAATAAAGGGCATTAGCCATTGGTTTCTGCCTATGTATCGCCCTATGTGTGTTTCTGTTTCGTATCCGTGTTTGTCGCTATATCCCAAACGCCATTCAGTGCCAAAACTCCATCGGGTATTTTGCAACATTGTCATACCATCATTTCCATTTGTTGCAAAGTCGTTTTGAAACATAAAATGTAGTTCGTTGCTTTCTCTTTGTAGTTTTTTGTAAGCCCATTTTTTGTCAGGCAACAATGGATTGGGTGCTTGGTTTTCTGTACTAAAAACTCGGTTCATCCCTGCCATCATATGGTAGAGAATATGACAATGAAAAAACCAATCGCCTTCTAAATTGGCTTCAAACTCAATCACATTGGTTTCCATAGGCATTATGTCCAAAACATTTTTAAGCGGTGCATAATCGCCTTGCCCGTTTATAACCCTAAAATCGTGTCCGTGCAAGTGCATCGGGTGTCGCATCATAGAATTGTTGTAAAGCGTAATCCTTACAATTTCTCCTTTTTTTATCAAAATCTTATCGGTTTCTGCAAGCACTCGGTTGTCCATACTCCACACATAGCGGTTCATATTGCCTGTCAATTCAAACCTTAATTCTCTGATGGGTGCATCTTTTGGTAAAGTGGTTTTAGTGGGTGATTTCAACATTGTGTAGTTTAAGGTAACAATGTCACTGCTTGGCATTGTATGGTTACTATGGTCTGAATGTTCGGATTTTTTGGGTTTATTTTCTCCTGTTATTTCAGGGTACATTACCGTATTCATATCCATTTGTTGCAAGGACATATCCATACTCATATCGTTCATTGTGCCGTCCATTTTCATCATATCGTTCATCATCTTCATTCCTTCAAAGTATTTCAGTTTTGGCAGTGGACTTACCAACTGCTTAATACCTGAACCTATGTAAATTGATGCTGATTTAGTACGGTCTTCGGGTGTTGCTAAAAATTCGTAAGACGTATTTTCAGTGGGAATGGTAACAATTACATCATACGTTTCTGAAACGCCTATAATCAATCTATCCACTTCCACAGGTTCTACATCATTTCCGTCATTGGCAACTACGGTTATTTTTCCACCTGCATACGTGAGCCAAAAATAAGATGATGCACCACCATTTGAAATTCGTAATCGTACTTTATCGCCTGCTTCGAATTGAGATAGTTGGCTTTCAGATGTTCCGTTAATCAGGAATTTCTCATAATACACATCACTCACGTCCATTGCTAACATTCGTTTCCATTCGTTGGTCAATTTTGTTTTGAAATGACCTGCTTTTATGGCTTCTCCATAACTCTGAACGGTGTTTTTCTTGATGGCAAACCAATCATTGGCATTGTGCAACATTCGGTGAACATTATCAGGATTGTAGTCTGTCCATTCGCTTAAAATGACAGGAACAGTTGGCAAATCGTCAATACCTTTTCTGAAAGTAGGGTCGTCTGTTCTTTTGAGCAAAACCATTGAACCGTACATTCCTACTTGTTCTTGTAGTCCGCTGTGGCTGTGATACCAATGAGTTCCATTTTGAATGATGGGAAAACGGTAAATGTGTGTGGTGTTTGGCTCAATGGGCATTTGGGTCAAGTACGGAACGCCATCTTCTTTATTGGATAAATACAAACCGTGCCAATGCAAAGATGTACTTTCTTTAAGCCTGTTGTGTACGTGGATTTCTGCCGTATCACCTTCGGTAAAGGTCAAAGTTGGCATCGGAATTTGTCCGTTGACGGCAATGGCTCTTTTTTGTTTGCCTGTAAAATTGACGATAGTATCTTTTACGTAAAGGTCGTATCGCACCACTTTTTGGGCGAAAATGGTTGTAGTTGCCAATAGCAATATTGCTATCGGCAACAGTTTTTTATAAATATTTTTTTGATTATCCATTTTAAGAATTTCATCGTTAAAATTATTAATAGGGTAGCCGAAGGCTACCCTATATTTTTACTTAATTGTTTCAACTACTTTACCACAAGTAAGCATTTGAGAGCCGTAATATGGATTTTTAACTGCATTCTCTTTGCTCAGCCAATTGGCACCTTTACCATTGTTTGCCATTGGGCAATGTTGGTAATATGTAGGCGTTTCTTGTTTGGAAACTTTGAAAAGTTGATACATATTGTCAGACAAAGTATTGAAATGGTCTCTTTGATGCCCAACATCTTTGGTTTCTTCGATGTGTTCGGTATCAAATATCAAGTCCTTCATTACTTTCATCCAAACAGTATGTTCTTCATTGGAAAGTTTGTTCATCTGCACGGCATTAAGAGCGTTGAGCAATTCTTTTGCTTTGGCAGAAGCCAAGTTGCCATCAGATTTTACCAAGGCATCTTTTACGGCAAAATAATTGTCAAAAACGGCTTTGAGTTGTGAAACATCTTGCCTTGTTTCTGTCATAGCCGAATGGTTATGTGTCGAATGGTCTTCTTTCACCTCCGTTTTTGGTGTTTCAACTTTTGCAACTGTTTGTGCTTTTCTTTCGTACTGGCAACAATCAGGCAATTTTGCATACACATCATTTGGGGCAAGAAATTTTTCGCTATCATAACCACTCAATGCTATGCGTTTCAAGATTTCGTCTGGATTGGTTAGCTTTGCATCGTAAGTGATGGTTGCCATTTTGGTGTCCTTATTCCAATCTACTTTGACAACTTTACTCTTATTTCCTGCTTTTTCAATGGTTGTTTCACACATACCACAATTACCGTATATTTTTACGCTTTCGGTTTTAGCGTTTTTGATTTGAGCTTTACACGCTGTGAACGATAGCAATACAGATATTGCCATCAATATTTTTATTGATTTCATTTTTTGAAAATTAAATGTTGAATGAAAAATTGTGATTGAAAGCTAATAATTGCGTTCAATTGGACAGACCTTTGGCTGTCAAGGCAAGAAATCAGCCTATTTTTGGCGGTAGCCAAATAGAAATGAAACCTGATGAATAAAAGCTATCTTGGTAATAAAAATTTGGCTTGTTGGGGATTAACTTAATTCCTGAAAATTTGATTAAGAATGGAATAGTAAAATTTGTATGGTTTGAAGGACAATGACAGTTTGAGTTGCCACATTTTCCATCACAATCTTTTCCGTGCTTATTGCATTGTCCTTTTTCTGTGTCGCAACACTCTTTTTTTTCCGCTTCGGTGTCGGATTGTTTGGTGCAATTATTTTCTATGTTTTCAGATTTTGACCCACAAGCATAGATGTCTGTTGGTGTCAGTAAGAAACCAATCAGGGTTAATAATGCTATGTAAATAAATCTTATCATACTGTTTCAAAACGCAAATTTACAAATTTTTTCGGTCAAGCGAACGCAAATTTACAAATTTTTTCGGTCAAGCGAACGCAAATTTACAAATTTTTTCGGTCAAGCGTTGGCAAAAAACAGCTCTTTTGGTTTTTAGGGTTGGCTTGCGTATCGGCAAAAACCAAATGTGCTGTTTGTGCGGTCGGCTTTTTACAATGAGGCACAACTTGTTTATATGCTCAGTTTTTTATTGTTTAGTTGAGCAAAGCTAACCTATTTCTAGTAGCTTTGCTCAATTGCTATTGCGTTTTATTTTTTTATAAATCATCAAAAGGACTTTTTATTTGCTGAATATTTTTTGTACTAACGTGTGTATAAATTTCAGTTGTTTTACTGCTATTATGTCCTAATAATTCCTGAATATATCTTAAATCGGTTCCACTTTCTAATAAATGCGTAGCATAACTATGTCGAAGCCAATGCAAGGTAACAGGTTTATTTATAGAAGCTAATTTAACACTTTTTTTTAATACTTCCTCTAAACTTCTAGCAGAATATTGGGTGTTTTTTTCTTGTCCTTCAAAAAGATAAGTTTTTGGACTATATTCTTTATAATATCTCCTTAATAAATCTAATATTTTTGCAGATAATGGTGTAATTCTATCTTTCTTACCCTTTGATTGTCTTATAATTACAATATTTCGTTTAGAGTCAATATCAGAAAACTTTAAATTCAATAGCTCACTGCGGCGCAATCCACAACTATAAATCATCGAAAGCATAGCTTTATGCTTTAAATTGCTATGGGCATCAAGTATTTTTTTTACTTCTTCTTTGCTTAACACATTAGGCAAAACCTTGGCTCGTTTTGGACGATGTATTTTTTCAACTTCAATCATAGTGTCTCTAATTGTTTTGAAATAAAGTTTAACTGCATTAACCACTTGATTTTGATAGGAAGCAGATAGTTTATTTTTCAAAACATAATCATTGTTGTAACAAATAATATCCTCATTTGTAATCAAATTGATACTTTTTGAATTAAAGAAAGTAAAAAACGATTTCAAAGCTTCACTATACGTAGTAATAGTACTTTCACTATACCGTTTAGAGCGAAGATATTGTTTAAATTTCTCTATCGCTTCAATACCTTCCGCTGAGGGCAAACTAACTGTTATTTTAAACCTAATTTGATTTTCAACAGTATTCGGAACATGCCAAAAACCATTCGACTGGCTCCATCGTGAACCTTCCACTTTTTTTATACGTGAAATCAAATCGGTGTTTTTTTCAAAAAAAACAGCTATTCGCTTTTCACCTTTGTGTTTTATGATTTTGGCTTCCCATTTCATAGTGCTAACTTTTAACTCCTAAATGTAGAAAAAAATAGATTACGATATTTTTTTTCGAACATAGGACAAATTCCCTACTAGTTTTTTTAGCTTTTTTCCTGGTCGGAAAATAATTGAAGCACGAGTTACATTATCTTTAGAAACACCTGC
>NZ_JBCGDO010000045.1:0-6858 GCF_038739835.1 Flavobacterium aureirubrum | reverse complement strand
TGCGTCAACATGACAAAAAGAGAGAATTCATTACTTTGTCATTCTGAGGAACGAAGAATCACACTCACTAATCACAGAAAAAACGTGAAAGACAAGTGTGATGTTTCCTGCGTCAACATGACAAAAAGAGAGAATTCATTACTTTGTCATTCTGAGGAACGAAGAATCACACTCACTAATCACAGAAAAAACGTGAAAGACAAGTGTGATGTTTCCTGCGTCAACATGACAAAAAAAGAGCATAGAAAATAAAAACCATAAATAATACAATGATTGAACATAACGAAGGACATTTTTCATTTTATGTATACATAATCACCAATAAACATAGGTCAACTTACTATATCGGAATGACTAATGATCTGGGCAGACGTTTAACAGAACACAAACAAAATATAGAAAAAGGAATTAAAACATTTGCCTCAAAATACAATCTTCAATTTTTAGTTTACTATGAAAAGTTTACTTGGGTGCAACTAGCTATTGAAAGAGAAAAAGAGTTAAAAGGTTGGAAGAGAGACAAAAAATTAGAATTGATTCGCTCCTTTAATGAGAATTTTGAATTTTTAAATCATCGTTTCGTCTGATTTTGTCATTCTGAGGAACGAAGAATCACACACACTAATTAAAAAACAAGAAAAAACATGATATTCCTTTTGTCATTCTGAGGAACGAAGAATCACACTCACTAATCAAACAATGAATAAAAAAATTCATTATTTTGTCAATCTGAGGAACGAAGAATCACACTCACTAATCACAAAAACAAGAAAAAACATGACATTTCTTTTGTCATTCTGAGGAACGAAGAATCACACACACTAATCACAAAAACAAGAAAAAACATGATATTTCTTTTGTCATTCTGAGGAACGAAGAATCACACTCACTAATCACAGAAACAAGAAAAAACATGACATTTCTTTTGTCATTCTGAGGAACGAAGAATCACACTCACTAATCACAGAATACAAGAATAGCAAGTGTGATGTTTCCTGCGTCAACATGACAAAAAGAGAGCATAGAAAATAAAAACCATAAATAATACAATGATTGAACATAACGAAGGACATTTTTCATTTTATGTATACATAATCACCAATAAACATAGGTCAACTTACTATATCGGAATGACTAATGATCTGGGCAGACGTTTAACAGAACACAAACAAAATATAGAAAAAGGAATTAAAACATTTGCCTCAAAATACAATCTTCAATTTTTAGTTTACTATGAAAAGTTTACTTGGGTGCAACTAGCTATTGAAAGAGAAAAAGAATTAAAAGGTTGGAAGAGAGACAAAAAATTAGAATTGATTCGCTCCTTTAATGAGAATTTTGAATTTTTAAATCATCGTTTCGTCTGATTTTGTCATTCTGAGGAACGAAGAATCACACACACTAATCACAAAAACAAGAAAAAACATGACATTTCTTTTGTCATTTTGAGGAACGAAGAATCACACTCACTAATCACAAAAACAAGAAAAAACATGACATTTCTTTTGTCATTCTGAGGAACGAAGAATCACACACACTAATCACAAAAACAAGAAAAAACATGATATTTCTTTTGTCATTCTGAGGAACGAAGAATCACACACACTAATCACAAAAACAAGAAAAAACATGATATTTCTTTTGTCATTCTGAGGAACGAAGAATCACACTCACTAATCACAGAAACAAGAAAAAACATGATATTCCTTTTGTCATTCTGAGGAACGAAGAATCACACACACTAATCACAGAAAAAACGTGAAAGACAAGTGTGATGTTTCCTGCGTCAACATGACAAAAAGAGAAAATAGAAAATAAAAACCCGCTTGCGGCTATTTGCACGCCAAACGAGCTACCATCCAAATCCCTTCACGTTATTTCAAATAAAAAAATGACAATTGTGCAAACTTACAGGCTGGTTTTCTTACAGGTATTTTAGTATATTTGAAAAAGAGATTACTTCGTCTGTTCGCTATTGCTCGGGTGTGAGGTTTTTTTACAGTCTGACGTTAGTGGTAACTTTATCTCAGACTCAGGAAAAATAAGGTGTTTAAAAGAAATAATATGTCAGTAGAACTTTCCAAAGCTATTCTAAAAAAATATAACATTCAATATCATTATGATTATTATGGTGTAATTCTTTTTAGAAACTTCGAAAAAAAGAGCGGAGTTTTAAAAGTTGAAAATGATATTTTTGGCTTCAAAAATTATTCAATTATAATCGAGCCAATTTACACAGACATAAATTGCTGGACAATTAATGATCAAATAGTATTTAACGTAAGAAGAGAAGATAATTTGTGTGGTTTATTGAGTATAGAAAATGATATAATATTGGATTTTGAATATATTCGCATTTATGCCTTTACTCAAGACCAAAAGTCACAAATAAGAAATACAAAAAACGAACTTTTTTCGTTTGACTTTAATTCTGGAAAAATAGAAAAATTGCCTTTTGATCAAATATTATTTACACAAAGTAATACTTATGGCGCACCAACAGGCAAAAATTGTCATTATCATAAATCTTTAATAAATTCAATTGAAACTAAAATGGATTTTTATGATACAGACCTAGCAGAATACATTGGAAAATGGGGAATTGTAGATTCTTCATTTAATTCAATTATTTCAAACAAATACGACTACATCGATTTTTTAAGAAATCAAAATCATTTTAAAATAGCCATAGGTAATCCCGAATTTGAAAATGAAGGTGAGCATTTAGTTTTGAAGAATATGAAATGGGGAATTATAGATGAAAATGAAAAAACTATTTTACCAACTAATTTTGATTGGGTCGATGAAATAAATACTAATTTGTATGCTGTAAATATTGGTGGAGAATTGTATTTTGACGATGAATATCAAGTTGACATGTGGAGTATCAAAGGAGGAAAATGGGGAGTTTACAATTCTGATAATAAATTAATTGTCCCAATAGAATATGATAAAATATTTTTAAACTTTTATCAAGTTAAAGGATACATCTTTGTTAAAAATGAAGGAAATGACTATGACGTTTTTACTTTTAACGGCGACAAAATTGACCAAAACAAACCTAATCATATGGATTACATATAAAAAAAGCTACCACTAACACACGTAACTTTTGCACAACCCTCTAAAAAACTATCCCGAAGTTTCGGGATCAAAATAATTCCAAAAAACAACCTCGTTTATCCCGAAGTGTCGGGACCATATAGTATACCTATTGAAGGAATTGAAAGGGTGTTTGGTGGGTTGTGATAAATTAATAATTATATTTGAGATAAAAAACGATATAAAACTTCGCCAATCTACCCCTATTTGTATGTATAAGCGAAGTTTTATATCGCTTATAAGATAGTTAGTGGAAATAGTAACGAACGACACAACAAAAAATAAGCAGACAACAATATGAAAAAGACAATTTTAATTTTGATGTTCCCATTAATGTGCAACATCTCATTTGGACAAAATAAAGCAGACGCTGAAAAATTAGTTGACGAAGGAATTCCATATCATGATAAAGGTGATTTTGATGGAGCAATTAGTAGATATGATAAAGCGTTAGATTTAGATAAAGACAATCTTTTAGCTCTATCTGAAAAAGCCTATTCATTACTATCTTTAAGTAAATATGAAGAAGCAATTCTTAATTGTAAGAAAGCGATAAAAGCTCATCCTAAAGACAGTAATCTGAAAAGTGTATATGTTACTTACGGAAATGCTTTGGATAGTCAAAAAAAAACAGATCAAGCATTTGAGATATATAATGAAGGGCTGAAATTGTTTCCTGAATATTATCAACTCTATTTTAATAAAGGAGTAACTTACGCAAGTGTCAAAAAAACTGACGAAGCAATTGCTTGTTTTCAAAATGCAATAAAATTTAATCCAAAACATGCGAGCTCACATAATGCAATAGCTAAACTAGAAAAAGCCAATAGACGAATTCCAGCAATTTTGGCTTTTTGTCGCTTCTTAGTTGTTGAACCTCAAACCAAAAGAGCTGAAGAAAATTTGGCGAGTTTACGAGAACTTATGAAAGCAAATGTTAAGCAGACTGGAGAAAAGTCAATATCAGTGACAATAGACTCAAAAATGTTTGCAGACACAACTTCAACTGGAAAACCTAAAGAAAACAACTTCTCTTCAACCGATTTAATTTCTACTATGGATATATCTTTGGATTATGACGAAATAAATAAAAATAAAACTGAAGTTGAAAATTTTATCCGAAAGATGGAAACAATCTGCGCTTCATTAGCGGAAAGTAAAAAAGATAATTCTGGATTTTATTGGAGTTACTATGTTCCGTATTTTATAGAATTGAAAAAACAAAAATTACTTGAGCCATTTGCCTACATTGTGTTTGCATCATCCACAAATGAAGATGTACAAGAATGGATAAAAAATGATAAAACAGAACTAGATAGATTTTATGAGTGGTCAAAGAATTTTCAATGGAAAAGAGACTAATGCACTATCGCTAACACTTGCTAAAACTTATGGCTAGTTTTTTGGTAAATTGTCCGTTTACATTTCATAACTTCGCTTGGTCGGTTATGGAAAAAACTCGGTCGCCAAGTTGCCACGAGTTCTAGCATTAACCGTTATGCAACATAGTAATACCACGATCGCGCAAAAATAACTAGTATGAAAATTTTCTTTATAATATTTATCTTTTTCTTCTCGGGGATTTCTTACTCGCAGAAACAAAGCAAAGTAAAGTTTAATGTTTTATTTGCTAAGAATAGTCCAGCTCCAGGCGTAAATATTATTGTGAAAAATTCAAGTACAACAATTGGCACTCAAACAGATTTAAATGGAAACGCAGAATTATTTGGAAGTAAAGAAAATGACTTGATAGAAATAAGTTACTTGGGACCAACATCACCAAACTTCTCTCTGGTAAAATCTGTCGACTCAATCGCCATAAATTTGGAAAAGCAGATTGTTATATACTATTCTAAGAACAAGAAATTAAAAAAGGTGAGGTTCCAAAGATGATAATTACTACGTTGCATAACAGCCGTAACTGTTGCGCAACCCTCCAAAAAACTATCCCAAAGTTTCAGGATCAAAATAATTCCAAAAATTGACCTTGTTTATTGCGAAGTTTCGGGACTATATAGTATACTTATTGAAGGGATTGAAAGGGTGTTTGGTGGGTTGTGATAAAAAAAATAATTATATATTTGGTCTGTATACGCTAGTGAGTAGCGACAATCTACCCTAATATGGGTGTATAGTCGCTACTTTATAGCGACTATATGCAAGTTGTGCGTAATTCTACCGTGTTACCAGAAAATCATGACTTTTATTCAAAATTTGAAATAAAATAGTAACTTAATAAAATTATATTTTTGAAAAAAATACTTAAAAAAAATGAAAACAGCTATTTTAAACAAAAATGAATTAAACAAAGACATTAAAGTGCAAGTTTCTGAATTATTCCGTCAATTAAGTCCAAACAAAATTCAGTTAGAACTTGAAGAAATATTGAATGAGAAAAACCAAATTACAATTGCATATTGTGAGGATAATAATAAAATAATTGGAATTGCATTAATGTGTACTTACAAAGTTATATCCGGAAACAAGGGGTGGATTGAAGATGTAGTTGTAGACTCAGCTTCACGAGGAAAAGGAATAGGAAGAAAACTGATAAACTTATTAGCTAAAGTAGGTGAAGAAAAAGAACTTTCTGAAATACTTCTTTTTACAGAAGACCATAGATTGGCTGCAATAAATTTATATTCAAGCGTTGGATTTAAACTTAAAGACAGTAAAATATATTGTAAGAAAAAATAATAAGAACTACGCACAATCGAGTAGACGGCTCCGCCAGAAACTGACGGAGTGCGCCTCTCACACCACCGTACGTACGGGTCTCGTATACGGCGGTTCGCAAAGAGATGGGTTGAGTTGGATGTGTAATTCGGTTAAGGAAACGTAACCTCGTTTATCCCGAAGTGTCGTAACTTTAAGCGTTGTTGAAAATGGTTTTTTACTTTTCTTACAGGTATTTTAGTATATTTGAGGAAGAGACTGTGGAAGTTTTTTCACAGTCTGACGTTATGCAAAAGTTTAAAAAGACCATTGTAAAATAAAGTATATGAATAAAATACAAAATGTTTTTAGTATACTATTTTTGGTTTGGATACTATCAATGCTTACTTTAATATTATGCGGAAAAGTAACTTTCGGCCACGGAATTGGCGACCTGCTATATCTATTTTTGCTAGTTATTTTTCTAATTGTTTTTTTATTTTTTTTCTTTAGCAATCTAAAACGAAAAATTAAAATGCCAATTCTTATTTCTTTCCTTACATTCTTAATAATAATGTTATTATTTACACTAAAAATGACTATTTGGAGAGGAGTAGAATATCCTTGGAACGGACAAATTTTCTATAAATAAACAAATAGTACATGTAAAAAAAGCCTCCCGCAAATCAAGTAGACGCTTCCGCCAGAAACTTACCGAGTGCGCCTCTCACAACACAAACTCTTCAAAGCCTCCATACTTTACACCAAAATAATACTACCAGCTGCACAAAAAAACACGTCTTTGCGACGACTAAACAATTAAAAAATCTAACATTCTTACAACTATTTTACTATATTTGGTGGAAGGATTACTTCGTCTGTTCGCTATCGCTCGAGTGTGGAGTTTTTTTCACAACCTGACATTGTAAGACATTTTTTAAAAAAACTATTGATTACCCATTAACAATAACAACACAACAACCCGCACACAGTGTGTGGGTTGTTTTTTAAATACCGTATTCCTTATGAAAACACTACTTACACTACTACTGAGTTTTATAGCACTACACAACACGGCATCTGGGCAGTGTTTTACTAAAA
>NZ_JBCGDO010000044.1:0-7486 GCF_038739835.1 Flavobacterium aureirubrum | reverse complement strand
TGCTCTTAACGTCACTTCGAGTGATTTTTAGAACTACAAACGCTAGTTTGTGGTTCTAAAAATTGTATCGAGAAGCTATTTTTAAAATAAATCTCCTTCTAAGGGTTCTCGATATTATTTTCTATTTTAAAAACTAGCGTTTTCAAAATAGAAAATCACTCGAACTGACGATAGCGGAAATGACAGACATGCTGATTACTTCACTTCGAGTGATTTTTAGAACTGCAAACGCTAGTTTGTGGTTCTAAAAATTGTATCGAGAAGCTTCCTAAAAACAACGGTTCTCGATATTATTTTCTATTTCAAAAACTAGCGTTTTCAAAATAGAAAATCACTCGAACTGACGGGTGCCGTGAACTGGCGAGTGTAGTGAACTGATGGGTGTGGTAAAAGGAAAATCATGCTCTTAACGTCACTTCGAGTGATTTTTAGAACTACAAACGCTAGTTTGTGGTTCTAAAAATTGTATCGAGAAGCTTCCTAAAAACAACGGTTCTCGATATTATTTTCTATTTCAAAAACTAGCGTTTTCAAAATAGAAAATCACTCAAACTGACGATAGCGGAAATGACAGACATGCTGATTACGTCACTTCGAGTGGTTTTACGCAATGTAATGGAGTAAAATTGTATCGAGAAGCTTCCTAAAAACAACGGTTCTCGATATTATTTTCTATTTCAAAAACTGGCGTTTTCAAAATAGAAAATCACTCGAACTGACGATAGCGGGTTGTATATTTCCATTTCTTCACAAAACCCTTCGTGTGTTGTAAATAAAAAAAACTTACAGCCTTTTTCTCTGACAAGTATTTTAGTATTTTTGAAAAAAGATTACTTCGTCTGTTAGCTATCGTTCGGGTGTTAGGTTTTTATTGCAGTTTGAGGTTACCATTAATTTTTCAGAACATGAAAACAACAAAGATATTTCTGCTTTTAATTTTGGTTTTGATTTTTGTAAAATGTAAGCCAGAAATTGGAAAAGTTGAAGACGAAAACCAAACAGAAAATAAAGTTTCTGAATTCAAAATACCAAAAAATATTGACGACAATTTCAACGTTTTCCTGAGTTATTTCAGTAAAGATTCGGTTTTCCAAGTTAGCCGTGTAAAATTTCCGTTAAAGGTTATGGAAGTTGACGAGAATAACATGATGGAGACAATTGAAAAAACAATTGAAAAACAAGAATACACGAAACTTGATTTTGAATATCCTAAAGATGCTTTGACAAGAGAATTTGACAGATATACACAAAAAATAAAAGCCAACGGAAATAAAGTAACTGTTGAAATTAGAGGTGTTGACAATGGAATTTGTACTGATGTTTACTTTGAAAAAGTTAACGGAAACTGGTTTCTAAAAAGTTGGAACGACACTTCTAACTAAAAAAAACACTGGTAACAACAGGTACTCCTCTTTACCTCACAAATCCTTTCCCGTGGAATGATAATTAGATAAAGTTGTTTATTTTAGTATTTTTAAATTATAAACCAAACGAAAGGATTTGTATGGTTGCAGGGGCAAAAAATTGACTTGGTTAAATTTTATATCGCCAGCCAACAGCACAGTTTGGTGCAAAAGAGTTAATGATTACAAATGAATAAATTATTTTATACGGTACTTTTTATTTCAGTTACAAGTTGTGTTTTTTCTCAAAAAGAGAAAAGTTTTTCTATTGAATACAACACGGGAAGTGTTTTTGCCCATGATGAAGATGTAGAAAACGTGGGAGGAAGCACCACCAACGGTATTGAATTAAAATATACCTTCAAACGCTTAGATAGCTTGTATCATTCCTCTTTCAACGGATTCCCTTCACAAGGTTTTGCCCTTGGTTTTAGCGATTTTAACAACACGATTTTGGGTAGAGGAATAACAGCCAATTATTTTATTTCGCCCAATATAACCATTAACAGCTGGTTGAGCACTGCTTTTAATTTTAATGTAGGTGCCGCGTATTTAACCAATCCCAATAGACCACTAACCAACCCCGATAATCAATCCTACAGTACCTATATCAGCGCCTATTTAGCCATAGGTTGGGAAACCAAAATAGCCATTACCAAGAGACTCATCCTTAATTTAGGAGCCAGTTACCGACACACGAGCAATTCAGGGATTAGATTGCCCAATAAAGGGATTAATTGGACCACTGCCAATTTTGGTTTAACCTACCACACTACTGATCCTGTGGACACTAAAGATTTGAAAAAAAGATTCAATGCCTATAAACACCCTAATAAAAACTTTTGGGAGTTTAGTATGTTTGGCGCCATCAGAAACCTGGATAATGACAGTCCTACCAAATATGGTATCGCAGGATTTCAATTGCAACACAACTGGCAAACAGCGAGAACACACGCTTTCAATGTAGGTACAGAATTTTTCTTTGATAACTCGTTAGTGAAACAAATTAAAATCGAAGACAACAAGTCTTCCATTGGCGTCAGACAAGGACTATTGTTGGGTCATCAATTTTTGTGGGGCAAGCTCAACTTTGGACAGCAAATTGGATTTCATTTGTTAAACCCCGAAAACAAATATGATACAGTCTACCATCGATGGACCTTTACCCATAAAATCACCTCCAATATTAGTGCAGGAATTTCTTTATTAGCCCACAGGCAAGTGGCTAATTTTACTGATGTAAGACTTGTTTACAGATGGTAGTTTTATAGGTGCCATTGCTATCGCAGCACTCCCGCACGCAATCAAAGACGCGACGAAGGCCATCCGATGGGCTAACAGGCGTAACTGTTGTCGAATTCTAATTAAAAACTATCCATAAGTTTTGATAGTAAAAACGCTGTTTTTCTTATGACTATTGTAGTATATTTGATAAAGAGATTGCGGATGTATTTTCACAGTCTGGCGTTAGCAAACATTTTAACGCAACCATTCGAGAGAAAAAGCATCCAAAATTAAAATCAATATGAAAAAGTATATTTTATTAGCACTAATTCTAACTACTTTCCTGAACTGTAGTAAAACAGATGATGATACCGAAAATGTTTGTACTTCAAATTGCACAATAGTAAGAGGAAGGATCGTAACTGAAAATGATACGCCTTTAAAAAATATTAAATTAAGGTTAGATTATCGAATTTTAAATGCACCATTCAGTGCAAGTACCCGAATAATTAAAGAAACTGAAACGGATGAAAACGGCTTTTATACTATGCAATTTTTTATAGAAGACAGTGAAATTGGAGAAAATGGACAAGGCTATTTTGCCCTATTAATTGATGAATCACATCTTAGTACTGAAAATTACATCAGGAAAAATGATATTTATATTGCGGAAGCCATATACTCCTTGCCTACTCGTGATACCATAATTGACAAATCTTTCTATATTCCAACAAAAGAGTTCATTACTGTAACCTTGAATAATTTTCTTCCATTAAGTAGTAATGACAAATTTGAAGTGCAGACACTATATCCTTCGGGACTTAAAATAGGTCAAAATGACCTTATTGAGTCGCAATACGCCGCTCAATCAAGTGGTTTTGGGAATTATACTTCAATTAATCAAGTCGAAACATTCAATAATGTTATTGTTGCCCGAAATGAAAAGAATTTAATCACAATCATTAAAGTTAAAAATGGAATTACAACTATAGAGAATTTTTTAATTTTTGTGCCAGAAGATAACAATATCAATTTGACATACGAATATTAACAAAATGTATGTTAATGAAGTAAACCGTTCCACCAGTAACTGACGCAATGTGCTGCTCACACCACCAGCTCTAGAAAGTTTCCTTACTTTATACCAAAACAAACAATACCAGCTGCGGTGAGAAACCCATCTTTACGTCAACTATACAATCAAGAACGATGTTTTTCTTACAAGTATTTTAGTATATTTGAAAATGAGACTGTACAAGTTTTTTCACCATCTCAGCTAATGCATTACAGAAAAAATAAAAAATCATAAAAATGACAAAATTTACTATCGCTTTATTATTGGCTTTTAGCAGTGTAACCGTTTTTGCGCAGCAAACTTTTTTTTACAACCTTAGCACCACACTTCCTGCTAACAAAAGTGTAACAAAATTGTATGTTTCCTATGAAATTGCGGGTATCAAATACCAAGACAGTTTAGATTTTCAAAAAAAGCAACTCACCCTGAAAAAGGTTTTGCCTCAACCCGTTGCCGCTACTATCAGCACCAATGATGACAAGATAATGCCTCTTGACGTGATGCTTGCCAACAATAACTTAAACGTGGTTATCACAGACAATTCCATTACTATAGGTAAATCAAAACTACATAGTGACTTTTTATATCTCACTGAAAATGATAGAATACGACCTACTTATTTTCCGTTGTATGGCGAATTATCAGAGAAGAATGATACCATTGGGTTGCAAAAATTAGGGGTTGTTTTTGACAGCCTCAAGAAAAATGACCTTAAAAAGTCCTATGATTATTTTAAGGCAAATAAAACTTCGCTTTTAAGTTTGTTCTCGTTCAACCGCTATACCACCTTCTTTGCGGACTATTCCAAAGTAGAAAATGACTTTGCGCTTTTACCGCTTTGGGCAAAAAACAGTCCTGAGGGAAAAAGTACGCTAGCTAAAATAGCAGGTGCCAAATCGGCACAAGTAAACACGCCCGCCAAAAACTTTGTTCAGCAATCGTTAACAGGCCAAAAAATAAGTTTAGAAAACTATAAAGGGAACTACCTCCTACTCGACTTTTGGGCAAGTTGGTGTGCGCCGTGCAGAAAAGAACATCCCAATTTAAGACGAACCTATGAGGAGTTTAAAACCAAAAATTTCGAAATTCTATCCGTGTCCTTAGACTCAAATAAAAAGGCATGGGAAAACGCCGTGACTAAAGACCAATTAACTTGGACACAAATTTCCGATTTAAAAGGACAAGAAAACGATATTGCCATACAATATGGTGTTCAATCGGTTCCAGCCAATTTTTTAATAGATCCGAAAGGAACAATTATCGCTAAAAATTTGACTAGTGAGCAACTCCACGAAATGTTAGAAAAATTGTTGCTTAAATAAAAAAATAGTTTGCGGTTAGAGTAGGTTTTCTTTTGTTTTTGTTGGCTCAGCAAAGCCCTAAGCAAAAAGTATTTTGGCGTAGTAACAAGCAGTCGGTAAATTAGCGGTTTATCGCCTTGTTATTTAAACAATTAGTGTATGTTTGTACCCTAATTAACACCAACCTTTATACTAAAATTTTACACTTCCACTTTTTTATTGTTAGCAACACTTGTTACTAGTACCGCACAAACCAACACATTAACATTGCAACCCAATGGTAATTTGGGTAAAGACGCATTCATTTCTAGCAATGTTTTAAATGTCGGTCAAGGCACTTCGCAAGAAATTAATGCTGCTGCGTGGACTATTTGGTCAACCTTTAGCGATTAGAGGTCTTATTGATTTTGATTTAAGCAGTTTGCCCGCAGGTGTTACAATTCAATCTGCCACGCTCACCCTTTATAACAACCCGACTTCTCAAAACGGAAACGCTAACGGTCAGCATGTAAACAGTAGCGGCAGTAACGAGTCGGTTTTGCAACGCATTACCGCGCCTTGGACAGAAGACGTATCCTGGAGTACTCAACCCACAACCACTACTCAAAACGAAGTTACCCTGCTTCAAAATACTAGTCCCATTCAAAATTATGTATTGGATGTTAAAAATTTATTACAAGATATTATAGCCAACCCCAATAGTAGTTTTGGATTTCTTTTAAAACTAAAAACCGAAACACCTTTCAGAATGTTGACTTTTGCATCTAGCGATCATCCTAATGCCGCGTTGCATCCTAAACTTGAAATTTGTTACTCCGCTACATTGGCTACCATGAACCCCGAACCACAGAAAAATACGGTGGCGCTATTTCCAAACCCATCTTCTGGTGTGGTAACTATTGCACTAAATGAGGCAAACAACCCAAATTCTTCTACTACCCGTTTTGTACTCTATGACACCACAGGGAAGAAGGTTTTTGAAGACCACCATTTTCAGTCCTCTACCCTATCGTATGATATTAGCAGTCTGCAAAATGGCTTGTATTACTGGGTGGTAACAACAGACCAAGCGAGAAGTACTGGTAAACTTATATTGAATAAATAAGTCAAAAAAACAGTAGTCGCAAACAATCCATTTTTTATATATGTTTGCAAAACGTAGTTACAATTAAAATCAAAACAAAATATAGGATGAATAAAATAGTGGTTCTAGCGTTTCTTATTACTTCATTAAGTTATGCGCAGCAATATAATTATGGCACAGGAGGCAATGTGTTGGATGCAAACAATCAAAGAGTAAAAGCAGACAAAGTGCGTCAATTACTTAAAAACAATCAAGAAGCTTTGAACCAGTTTAACGCCGGAAGAGACAAAAAAACATGGGGTAACGTATTATTTTATGGCGGTATTGGTCTGGCAACAATTAATTTGGTCACTGCTGTCTATGGTGATACATTAACCCTAACAAGTTCAGGTCAACTGGTAGAAAATAGAGTAACACCAACCTTAGCCATAATTGGAGGAAGCCTGTTTTTAGCATCCATTCCAGTCAAACTGGGTTATACCAAAAAAGTAAAAACAGCAGTAAACGCTTTAAACGAAAGAGTAACCTACAACGAAAAAACACGCCCTGAATTACTCGTAGTTGCAAACGGAAATGGCCTCGGTTTTAAACTCTCGTTTTAATGACGTGGCACACCTCTAAGCGTAAAACAAAACGGCTACATAAAATTACTATTGTGCCAACTGCTTTGCAAAGTAGGCCAACAACACGTTTGCGGATGGTGAAATTGTCATTGTAAGTACTTCAAAGCGCAGGTCACTCCTGTTCTTAAATTCAGTACTCGTGTTCTCAAATTCAGTACTCCTATTCTGAAATTCACTATGCAAGCTGCTCTAAGTAGCCCAGCTTCATGGTAACGCAAAACACCAAAAACCATTCTTTTTACTTTAAAAGCGAACCCAAATAAGAGTTAAATAGCGCTTTTTTTAGTTGAATAGTTACTTTGGATGTAAGAAACTATTTTTTGGGTTAGTGATTATTTGGGTATATTTGTTTTGAAGCTGATTGCGGGTAGGGATTGGAAATCTGTGCTATTGGGTTTGCGGGCACGGATTGCAAATCCGCGCTATCGGGTTTTTAGGGGTTTTTGCGCAAGGTTTTTGCCTCGGATTGCTCTGATTTTAACGGATTGATTGCGTTGCATGGTGACGTCGAGTTGTATTCTTTTTCCTGATATGATACCGACTTGACGGTTTGTGGTTTCAAAATCTAATCGAGAGAAGATAAGGTTGTACAGGCTGCTTTTTAAACTTGTCAGGTCAAGTGCAAAAATTCATCAGGACGAATTGCTTATTTTACCGCGGTAAATTAGATAAGTTACGGCGGTAAATTGAATAAATTACCGCGGTAAATTTCTATCTTTGTTCTGACAAGTATTAATAGTAACTCTTATCCATTAAAAATATGGCCATACTCATTA
>NZ_JBCGDO010000043.1:0-7721 GCF_038739835.1 Flavobacterium aureirubrum | reverse complement strand
TTACAAGAAATGAAAAATATAGAAAATGTAATTAAAAGTAATATTTGTTTTTTCATAATGATATTCTTGATTTTGGATTTTCTCACAGAATGACTACTAACTTGTATATACCCGCTACAAAGTAGCGCATATACACCCAAAACAGGGTAGATAGGCGCTATGGAATAGCGTATTTGTTTCAAAAATAGAAATAAAAGTTATATCACAAATCATCAAACGGGCTTTTAAATTGTGGAATACTTTTCGTACTAACATGAGTATATATATCAGTTGTTTTACTACTACTATGACCTAGCAACTCTAGAATGTACCTCAAATCTGTGCACCTCTCAAGTAAACACCTCTAACCACCATCCGCTCAGTACCATCAGAGGCGCTCTCCTTCAGTTTTTGGCGCAGCCGTTTACTCAATTAGCCGTTCGGTTTTACAACTTTGTTAATCAATAATTTCCGCAAACACTTCAATATCACAATTTGTAAAGTTATTGTCATATTGAGAGTAAACTGTGAATGGAAATTTTTTTTCAAATTCTTCTCTTCTTAGTACAAATACAATTTCTGTAATTCTATATTTTGTTGAGTCAAAATAAAACATTTCACCTTTTCTCAAAATGACATCTTCACCAATTTCCTTCCTTGTTCTTTCAAGGATTTGTTGCCTATTGTATGCGGTTAATCCAATTAATTTAAAATTTACCTTTGCAACTAAACTTTCAAATTTTTCCATTACACTTTGTTATTTATATATTTCTAAACTAATTATTTTTTTTTTTGAGATAATCAAAATATGAGAATATGATAACTCCAATAATTATTGATACTAAAACTGAATATTTGAAGTTTGAATAGTCATATTGGCGTACAATATTCCTGTGAAAATCAGTACTTAGGTCAACAATTGGATTTATATAGAAATATCCTGAAACAGAAATAGATATTACTAAGTAAATGGTAAAAACTAATCTTCTTAAATTGTTTTTCATTTGTTATTATAATTAGTTGCATTAAGTCGTAAATTTTTGCACAGTTTTATGAAACTGACGCCTAACGTCAGACTGTGAAAAAACATTACAATCTCTTTTTCAAATATACTAAAATACATGTAAGAAAAACAGCCTGTAAACTTGCATAATTTTTATTTTTTTATCTAAAACCATGCAAAGGCATTAGCGCGGAAGCGGGGAAATATAACCCTTATTCAAAGTTGTTAATAACTTTATGATGCTTTACATAGGAACGGCTGTTAGCAGTAGCCTTTTATGCTTTTTCGTCAAAAGTATTATCCCAATATTCATAATTTTCAGCAAACCATTCTAAATGTTTAGACAATCCTTCTAAATCAGGAAATAATGTTAAATAGTTTACACCATATTGATTTAGCATATACATCAATTCCATTTTGAGTTCCTTTTTGATAATTAATTTTTCTAAAGTTCCATCTTTTGTTTTGTCATTCAAAGCTAATTTCGGATTTGTATGTACAGAAAAATATCCTAATTGATTTATAATTCTACTTGAAGAAGAATTTGGTTGATGAAATTTTATTTTCTTTTTTTCTTCAATTTCAAATGGCGCAATTGTTTCGTGTAAAATTACAGAATTAGGATTGTATATATAAATAGCACCATCTTTTTCTGTATTCTCTGAAGTTGCGAAAAATGCAGCAACCAAAGGATTATGTGTCCAATCAAGTAATCTTGTTGGTAAACCTGTATGTTGAGCAATTGCTAATAATTCCCATTCGGTATTGTTTTCCTTTTTTAGATGTGTAATTGCTCTCCTTTTCCAATGTGTAAAAAGTGATAAATCACTAACGTTTGTGTATGGTTTTCTTCCAGCCTTTGGAATTAGTTCCCAGTCTATGTCGCTTTGTCCGCGAAATTTAAACCAAGAACTTTTTCTGTACTTTTCTATTCTTTTATGAAAGTCATCAATACTTTTAATCTCTATTTCTTTCATTAAATTTCAGTTTTTTTTTTGGTAAGGTTACTGCCAACGTCAGACTGTAAAAAAAAACTCCACAATCTCTTTTTCAAATATACTAAAATAGTTGTAAGAAAACCAGCCTGTAATTTTGTTTTTATATTTATATAAAATTAAAACCACATAAAAGGAGTGGTGCAGTACCGTCAGAGGCGCACTCCGTCAGTTTCTGGCGGAGCCGTCTACTCGATTGTATGCAGGTTTTAATTTAATTTCTGTTTGTTAATGAAAATAATATCACTGAAAATCTTAGTCTTTTCTAAATATATTAATTCAAAGTTTGCTCTATTCTTGTGAAAATTATTTTCTTGAATAATCATATAATATTTATCTTTGTTGTTTTTTATTAAATATAAATCATAATATTCTTCACCATATACTTCAATTAGGCTTTCAGAATCTATTTTATTTAGACTCACATTTTTATGATTAGGTAATAATGCTATTCTTAAATTTTTCTGAAGATTAATCAGTTTTTTGATTTTTTCCAAAGTTTCACAATTACCTTTTTCATTTAAGCTTTTTAAAAAATAAATTTCAACATTATCTATAAATAAAAATTTCTTTTCGTTTAAGAAATGAGTAACTTTTTCTAAACGTTTTAATTTATTAAGTTTATTGATTTCATTTAGACTTAACATTTTTTCTTGCTATTTTTTTAGTTCGGTGAGCAACTTGCATACAACTTCTTTATACCCGCTACAAAGTAGCGCATATACACCCAAAACTGGGTGGATAGGCGCTATTGAATAGCGTATTTGTTTCAAAAATAGAAATAAAAGTTGTATTACAAATCATCAAAAGGACTTTTGATTTGTTGAATACTTTTCGTACTAACATGAGTATATATTTCAGTTGTTTTACTACTACTATGACCTAGCAACTCTAAAATATACCTCAAATCTGTCCCCTCTCAAGTAAACACCTCTAACCACCTTCCGCTCAGTACCGGCAGAGACGCACTCCGTCAGTTTCTGGCAGAGCCGTCTACTCGATTAACTGAAGCCCTAATATTTATTTATTTATTTTCGAACACGTTTTATTGATTATCATATTTCTCAAATTTATATTTCCTCTTTTTTTTACAATTTTATCAATCGTGTGATTTGTTGTGCTTGATTTGTTTTTACTTTTAATAAATACATACCACTAGCTTCTTTTGAAATGTCAATGTAAAAGTCATTTTTGTTACTAACTTGCTTGTTAAGAACTAATTTGCCAGTTATATCGTAAACTTCTAATTCTAAAGCCAACATATTGGTGTTTTCAAATACTATTTGATAAACCCCATACGATGGGTTTGGAAAAACACTAAATAAATTGTTTTTAAAATTTTCAATAATTGATAAATTAGGTATCATATCCAATTTGAAAACAAATAAATCCCGAGTTCCTGCATTTCCAGTTTGGAAGGCTCCTGTTGAAGTATATAAATCGGTAGACCAGGTTAAACCTGTTAAATATGCATTGGCAGAGCTATCAAGTGCTAGAGAAAGTCCAACATCATTATTATTGCCTCCAATATAAGAAGAATATAATAAAGCACTGCCTGTAGCATTGAGTTTACTTGCAAATACATCACGCCCAGCAGCTTTCGTTGTTTGAAAAGCTCCAGCTGTAATGTCGAAATTTGTTGATTCAGTACGTCCAGTAATATATGCGTTTTCATTAGAATCTACTGAAATTGAATAAGAAGTATCATCTCCACTTCCTCCTAGATAAGTCGAATAAATTATTGCATTACCCAAAGCATTAATTTTGGTTACGAATGCGTCAGTCCAGCTTCCTTCATGATTGTTTTGAAAAGCAGTAGGACTAACTATAAAATTTGAAGATTCAGTATCACCAGTAATATATGCGTTATTAGAAGAGTCAAGAGCAATATCGAAACCTGCATCAGCACCACTACCACCAATAAAAGTTGAATAGATTAATGCCGTACCTAAAGAGTTTAACTTAACAACAATAGCATCACTACCGCCACCGATTGTGGATTGAAATGCTCCAGGTGTTGTGATGAAGCCAAAATGAGCCCAACCTGTAATATAGGCATTACCCGCATTGTCTAAAGCAATTGATTGACCATATTCATTGTTAAAAGACCCAATATATGTTGAATAGATTAAAGTATTGCCTGCTTCATTTAGTTTGCATACAAAAATATCTTCAAGTCCATTATATACATTTTGAAAAGCCCCAATACTAGTTACAAAATTATTTGAATTAGTATTACCTGTGATGTAAGCATTATTGGAAGTATCAATAGCAATAGCCCGACTGTAATCTCCGTTATTACCTCCAATATAAGTAGAATAAATTAGAGCTGTCCCAGAAGCATTTAACTTGGTAATAAATCCGTCTACACCTCCATTGTTTATTGTCTGAAACGCACCTGCTGTGGTAATGTAGTTAGTGGATGATGTATAGCCAGTAATATATAAATCATTGTTAGCATCAACAGCGCTAGAAACTGCAAAATCACTGCCACTTCCTCCAATGTATGTTGAATATATCAAGTCTGTACCCCCAGCATTTAGTTTACTCACAAAAATATCCCAGTCGCCAGCTCTTGAGGTTTGAAAAGCACCCGCAGTAATATCGAAATTTGATGAATAGGTAAAACCACTAACATAGACATTATTTGAAGCATCTACAGCAATCGAGTAAGCTTCATCATAATGGCTTCCCCCAATATAAGTAGCATATATAAGTGGATCAATAATCAAGGTTTGGCTTTTATCGTAAGTTTCTAAATCAAATGACCAGTTACCACTTTTATTTGTAAAGTTTCCTTCTACCTTTCTCCTATCTTCTTGTTGATAGCAATACAAATTTGCGTTTTGTATTTCACCAAATAAAGTAGAAAGAACCAATTCACCTTTAGTATTCAAATAGGTTTTATCGCTACCAACTATATTAATTTGTATTTGGTTTGCATCTGCCCAAGGATGTACAATGAAATCGTATTTTAAAAAATTATTTTCAAAATAATATCTAATATCTATGCCATCGTAAATATCTTTAACAATTACTTGACCATATATAGCAACGTTTGTGGCGTATTTGTTTTGATCATTACCAATAAGAAAGTTTTTATGTGCACTTTGTCGCATTTCGCCTTTTGCAACTACTATAGAATTACAGTTAACTAGATCATAATTAACTCGCTGTCCAATGAACTTGCAATCTATAATCTCTAATTTGCTACAGTCATCTATTTTAGATACGTTTTCATTATTTATTTCTTTTTTATAAAATTCCAACTGTATGCCTTTTCTTGTTATCCAAGTATTTAAACCACTCATTTGAGTTAAGTAAAGCACTTCGTTGGGCCATTGTCCTTTATTTTCAATAAAATACTGCTGATTTAGGTTATTTAGCTTTTGTTTAGCATCAGTATTTAGATTGTTAGCTTGTCCATGTATAGTTGCTATTTTAAATAATAAAAGAGCAAAAATTATAAGTAGATTTTTTTTCATAAAATTAATACTAAGTTATTTAAAATTAAAAAAATGATTCTAATTAGAAAAATATTTTAAAATAATTTACAATTAATAAATAGAAACTTGATTTTATAATTATTTTATCTGCGTCCTGTGTAGCTCAAGGGTTTCAGTTAACTTGTATATACCCGCTACAAAGTAGCGCATATACACCCAAAACAGGGTAGATAGGCGCAATTGAATAGCGTATTTGTTTCAAAAATAGAAATAAAAGTTGTATCACAAATCATCAAAAGGACTTTTTATTTGTTGAATACTTTTTGTACTAACAGGAGTATATACATCAGTTGTTTTACTACTACTACGACCTAGCAACTCTAAAACATACCTTAAATTTGTGCACCTCTCAAGTAAACACCTCTAACCACCATCCGCTCACTACCGTCAGAGGCGCACTCCGTCAGTTTCTGGCGGAGCCGTATATTCGATTAGGCGTTCGGCTATTTTTAAATTTCAATTTTATATTTCATCTGCTTTAACTTTATTTAGCAATTCCATTTTTTGCTCATTATACTTTTTCGCAGTATTGATGAGTTGATTTTCTATTTCTTTATAAAGTTCAGGGTTTTTACTTTTGATAGTGCTTTTCTCAATTATAGCATACATTTCCGCAAATTCATTTTTAATTATTTCGTGTAATTCTTTATTAAAATCTTTAGTTGAATTAAAAGCATTTATAAAACTATTTGAAATTTCTTTTGATTTTTCCAAGTTCGATTTTGAACTATTCAAAGTTTCCTCAATTTCATTTAGTTTTTTAGAAAACTCATTTTCTAAATTTGAAAGTTCTATTTCTCTGTTTCCAAATGAAAGATTTACAGATTTCTTTTGAAGTTCTACATATTTTTCAATTTCATCAATATTAAAAATGGCAAATACTTTTTCATATTTACTCATTATTTCATTCTGTTTTTTAAACTGTGCTTTTTGAATAACAAAAACAATTCCATAAACTATAATTGATACAATTACTATAATATTTTCAGTTAAAAATTTAATCATAAGTTTTTATATTTTTGGTTGTTTTTCTTCGTTTCACGTTATCTGTCTGCAAACTTGCATATACTCGCTACAAAGTAGCGACTATACACCCATATTAGGGTAGATTGTCGCTACTCAGTAGCGTATTTACTCCAAATATATAATTATTTTTTTTATCACAAATCATCAAAAGGGCTTTTAAATTGTGGAATATTTTTCGTACTAACAGGAGTATATATTACAGTTGTTTTACTACTACTATGACCTAGAAACTCTAAAATGTACCTCAAATCTATATCCTCTCAAGTAAACACCTATAACCACCATCCGCTCACTACCGGCAGAGCCGCACTCCGTCAGTTTCTGGCGCAGCCGTCTACTCGATTGGCGGTAGTTAATTTATCCGCTCAGCTTTTGTCCTTGTTTTCCTTTCAATCTGTTCGATTATTTCTTCGTCAAATCTTTTCTCAATTCTCTCTATTTCGGATTTGTCAAAGTCGTTTTTAGTGTACCAACGTCCGCCTTTGAATACTGACCTTACAGAAATAACCGAAGCTTTTTGACTTCCATTATAAGAGACGAAGTACATCTCTTCAGGATTATCCTTTAGATACAAACATGTATTCTCTTTCATAAATTCATATGTGTGTTCGATGCCTGTGGCGGTCTCTTTCCATTTGTCAGGAATCTGCTTTTCAGTCAACGAATCAACTGCAGTTACGAAGTCTGATTTCTTGATTGGAAATCTTCTGTCGTCAAACGACCCGAGTGTCCCAGCTCCGATATTACAACGACTGAAAATAATTGTCAAAACAAATAAAATTACTATTTTCTTCATGGTCAGGATTAATTACCGCTAACTTGTATATACCCGCTACAAAGTAGCGCATATACACCCAAAACAGGGTAGATTGTCGCTACTCAGTAGCGTATTTACTCCAAATATATAATTATTTTTTTTATCACAAATCATCAAAAGGCCTTTTAAATTGTGGAATACTTTTCGTACTTACATGAGTATATATTTCAGTTGTTTTACTACTACTATGACCTAGCAACTCTGAAATATACCTTAAATCTGTACCCCTCTCAAGTAAACAGCACTGGATAACATCCGCTCAGTACCCTCAGAGGCGCACTCCGTCAGTTTCTGGCGGAGCCGTCTACTCGATTAGCGGTTGTTTTTTTCTGTCGTCATTATTTGGTTTGATATAAGGCAATTCTGTTTCCTTCGGTGTCCTCAAACTCTGCAAC
>NZ_JBCGDO010000042.1:0-7892 GCF_038739835.1 Flavobacterium aureirubrum | reverse complement strand
CAAAACATGCTATCCCGTCGTTATTATTACTGTCATCACAAACTACTAAAGGACTAGGAGTAACTATCGTTGGTGCGGTGTTTACCGTTACTACTGCTGAACCCGTTTGTGGCTGGGAACAGGTGGATGATAAATTAGATATTGATAATAAATTATAACTTACTGTCGCTGTCAAGGGTTGGGTGGCGATTGATGCGTTTCCACTCGAGCTTAAATTAATTATTTGACTAGGATCTGAATTAATATTGTAAGTTACTTGAGAGTTAGGTGTGCCATTAAAAACTATTGTCGCGGATTCATTGGGACAAACAGATGGAACCGATGAAATTGTCACTGATGGAATTGAATTTACAATTAATTGAAAACTTGTAGTTCCAAAATTTGTAGGCAAAGCATTTTCTTGTAACCTAACATAAATTGTTTGACCATTACTACCTGTAAAAGAGTTTATTGGATTAATTGCACCAGAACCACTATTTGCTTCAGCCTGGCTGGTATGATATGAAATAGTATAATCTAAAGGATTATTGGTTCCATAGATAATTGAGGATTGTGATGTGAAATCAAAAGTTGTAAAACCTGAGTTAAAAGAACTCTCACACAAAGTAAGATTTGGTGGTGTTAAAGGAACGGGGCTAACTATACATAGAGAAGGATCTATTTGTAGGTCAAATTCCGTCGTTACTATACAACCAGTATTATTATCTTCAACCCCAACATAAATGGTTTGTCCGTCAAATCCATTGAAATTGGTTGCGTTAAAAATAGGCGATGCTAATTCTTGCGCGTCTGCAAGGGTTTGATGAAAAGAAATTGGATTGGAAGCTCCATTCAATATTAGAGCTGAATTATCTGTCAGATTAAATGGCGCAGCACACTCCACTAAATCATTTGGAACACCGATACTCGCTGTTGCAAGATATTCAACAACCATGCAGTCTGTCTGTTGACAACCGCCTGGAAAGGTTATGGTAACACAGTAAGTTCCTTGATCCGTTATTGTATAGTTAAAAAAAGTAGCACCGGCGATTGGGTTTCCATTTAAGGCCCACGAATAAGTCGCACCAGGTATTGGAACTGAACCTGCCTGAGCAAGAACGGTTTTACTTCCACAGATAGCATTAGTGCCCGAAAAGTCTTGGATTCCGTCGAATTCTCCAGTTCCAGTAATTTCAGCAGAACCAATATTAAAACTTCCACCACCAAGAAAAACAGCTGAGTCAAAAGACCCGTCATTTAAGTCCGCTATAACCAACTTTATACGATAAACATGATTCGGAATTACAGGCGATGTTGCCGTCATCAAAGCAGTTTGTCCATTAAAATTTGTTGCAGAGGTAGCGGCATTAGTACCTTGGTTATTTGAACCAAAATAGGTAACATTTTCTGGCCCACAACTAGCATTGGCATCATCGCGGATAGTCGTTACAGAAATTGGATCGGTTGTATTCGGTACTAATGCCAAATTTATGGCAGGTGTTCCAGCGGTTAAATCACTTAAGAAAAAGGCAAATGCATCAGAATAAGTACACTGAAAAGCACCATACTCCTCTGACGCAAAAAGAAAATCAAAACTCATTTGATTGGTCAAAGGAGTAAAATCAAATTCTAAAATCGTTGCATTAAAATAATTATCTGAGGGATCGATAATGTTTAAATCCAAAATATAATTATATAAATCAGTATCGCCAAACCACGTATTAGTAGTTCCAGGAAAAGTATACAGTCCTTGACTTAATGTTGTAGTGTTTGGTCCTGGAGCACTTAATGCATTTCCTGTTGAAAGTATCACACCCGATGCAAGAGGAAAATTAGGATTAGTATTTTGAAAAAAACCTATCCCATTTTCAGAGTTAAAGTTTGTTCCCGTTAACCAATTAATATTTGAGATTGCACCAACGCACGATGAATTTGCTGTACCTGGAGCAAATAAAACATCCTGAACCAACTGAGGAACAGTATAAGTAGTTGTATTAACGGTTATTGGTTGCGCAACAGATGATACAAAACTGATGAAGAAAAAAAAGAAAAAGAAAAGTTGTTTCATTCAAAAAAATTTAAGTCAATACCTTGAACTCTAAACCCAAAAGTGTTAAGAAAGTGTTTAATTTCCAAATATAAGTATTCGTAGAAAATAACTTTGTTAAATTTGCAGAAAAAATTTCTACACACATGAAAATCAATATAAGACAAACCCAAAATCCAGCAATTTTAAAATTCGAATTTCCCGATTTTATTACTGAAAATCAGAGCTTTGAATTCAAAAATATCGACGAAGCCAAAAATTCTCCGCTAGCACAACAACTTTTCTATCTCCCTTTCGTTAAAACAGTATATATATCAGGAAATTTCATTGCTATAGAAAGATATAATATTGTAGATTGGGCTGATGTACAATATGACGTCGCTGAACAAATAGAAACTTTTATCATTAATGGCGGTGTAATCGTTCTACCATCAGAAAACAAAACAAAAAAACAACCTATCACAGTGTATGGCGAAACTACGCCTAACCCTGCTTCATTAAAATTTGTAGTCAATAAAGCGCTCACAAAATCAGCTGCAGAATTTAAAAATATCGACGAAGCAAAACCATCACCGCTTGCACTAGAATTGTTTAAATTCCACTTTGTTAAAGAAATTTTTATTGCCGAGAATTACATCTCAGTAACAAAATATGACAGTATTTCATGGGATGAAATAACATTAGAGCTACGCACATTTATCAAACAATTTATTGAAAACGGCGGAACGGTTTTAGACGAAACTCTAATTGTAGATGATGTAAAGCAAGAAAAACAGCAAATCAAAAACTTCGAATCGCTCGACACCACATCTCAACAAATAATCAATATTTTAGAAGAATATGTGAAACCCGCCGTTGCAGCCGATGGTGGAAATATCCTTTTTGACTCTTATGACAAAAACGAAAAAAGGGTGAAAGTAGTATTACAAGGAGCATGCAATGGCTGTCCTTCTTCAACTTTCACTTTAAAAAGTGGCATAGAAAATATGTTAAAAGACATGCTAAACGACAAAGACATCATCGTAGAAGCACTCAATGGATAATATTATTTAATAATAAAAATTATCTTTTAGCATTCAATACTTGGCGCTTAATTATTTAATTATAAGAAGCTACTTCCAGCTATCCGTTACAATCTTTTCTTTTTTTTAAAGAAAAAAAAAGAAAAGGATTTACACTTCTATCTGGGCTAAACTATCTACTATGAACGAGCTACACCTTGAAACCAGTCCATATCTATTACAACACGCCAATAATCCTGTGCATTGGAAAGCGTGGAACCAAAATTCTTTGACACTTGCCAAAAAATCCAATAAACTACTCCTCATAAGCATAGGTTACTCTGCCTGTCATTGGTGTCATGTGATGGAACACGAAAGTTTTGAAAACGAAGAAGTTGCGTCAGTAATGAATGCTCATTTTATAAACATAAAAATCGACCGTGAAGAACGTCCTGATATTGATGCTGTTTATATGAAAGCCATACAAGTAATGACTGGTCATGGCGGTTGGCCAATGAATGTAGTTGCATTGCCTGACGGAAGACCAATTTGGGGTGGAACTTATTTTAGAAAAAACGATTGGATAAATTCCCTAGAAAAACTACACGAACTTTACATCAATAATCCACAAACAATTTTAGACTACGCCGAAAAACTGCATGAAGGCTTACAATCCTTGAATATTATTCCAACTCAAAATTCAGCCAATACTTTCGATTTTGAAACACTAGAAAAATTGGTAGAAAAATGGCAAAAAAGCTTCGATTGGGAATATGGTGGCATGGCTCGCGCACCCAAGTTTATGATGCCTACTAACTATGAATTTCTCTTACGATATGGTTATCAAACTAAAAACAAAAAACTATTAGATTTTGTTGATTTAACGCTTACCAAAATGGCTTCTGGTGGTTTGTTTGATATCATCGATGGCGGTTTTTCAAGATATTCAGTCGATATGAAATGGCATGTACCCCATTTTGAAAAAATGCTCTACGACAATGGTCAATTAGTATCATTGTATGCAAATGCTTATAAACTTACTGGAAACAAATTATATGAAGAAGTCATCATAAAAACACTTAAATTCGTGGAAAAAGAATGGCTCACAGACGAAGGAAGTTTCTATGCAGCACTTGATGCCGATAGTTTAAACAATAAAGGGAAACTCGAGGAAGGTGCTTTTTATGTTTGGACCAAAGAAGAATTACAAACTATACTTCAAGATGATTTTGAGTTATTCTCCATTGTTTTTAATGTGAACGAATTTGGGTTTTGGGAACACGATAACTACGTTCTGATCCAAAATCAAACACTACAAAATGTCGCAAAACAGCAAAACATTACCCTTGAAATTCTTCAACAAAAGAAAAATAATTGGGAAGAAAAATTATATTCTATTCGTGAAAAACGAAGCAAACCGCGCTTAGATGACAAGTCTTTAACATCGTGGAATGCCATCATGCTGAAAGGATTTGTTGATGCCTACAAAGCATTGGGCGAAGAAAAATTTTTAAAAACTGCTGTTCAAAATGCAAAATTTATAACCAACTATCTCTGGTCAACAGAAGGAAACCTGTTCCGAAACTTTAAGAACGATAAAGCAACAATTAATGGTTTTCTTGAAGATTATGTTCATGTCATCGACGCTTTTATTGCCTTATACGAAGCAACTTTAGATGAAATCTATTTAAAAAATGCCAAACAACTAACCGACTACTGTTTCGACTTTTTTTATGACAAAAAAGCACAATTCTTTTCGTTTACTTCAAAGGATGATGATGCGCTAATCACGGCTCATTTTGAAGTAGAAGACAACGTAATTCCAGCGGCAAACTCTGTTATGGCTCATAATTTATTTCGTTTAAGCATTTATTTCAACAACATTTATTACGAAACAATTTGTCAACAAATGCTTCAAAATATATTGCCAACTATTGATTATCCCTCGGCATTTTCTAATTGGCTGAATGCACTTTTACATTTTTCAGAGCAAAATAAAGAATTAGCCATCTGTGGGAACAATGCTCACTCCTATTTGCAAAAATTAAATAAAAACTATCTTCCCAATATTGTCATAGCAGGAAGTAATTCGGTGTCAAATCTTCCGTTTTTAAAAAATCGGTTTTCAGAAAAGGAAACACTTTTTTATTTATGCCAAAACAAAACATGTGATATTCCAACCAAAAATTTTGAAGAAATATTGCATCAAATAAAACTTGAATAATTGAAGTAGAGCTATATTTTTTTGTAGCAACCCAAAAAAATTCATCGTTAAAATTACTACTTTTGTTATCCAAATTATCCCGAAAATAGAGGTTTTTTTCTAAAAAACAATTCAAAACTAAAGCTATGTTATACATCAATTCATTTAGCACTTACGCTGATACTTTTTTGAATGTACTTATCGACTACTCGCCGCGAATAATATCTGCATTTGTAATATTGTTTTTGGGTTTATATGCTATTCGAATCATCAATCGTTTGGTCAAAAAAATGATGCTCAAAAGAGAACTTGAGCCAACATTGTCTAAATTTCTTGCCGACATTTTACTTTGGGTTTTGCGCATATTGCTGTTTGTCTCGTTTATTTCAAAACTAGGTATCGAAACCTCATCTTTCGTAGCAGTTCTTGGTGCAGCAGGTTTAGCAGTAGGCTTGTCTTTACAGGGTTCGTTATCAAATTTTGCTGGAGGAATGCTGATTATTTTGTTTAAACCTTTTAGAGTAGGCGATACTATTTCGGCACAAGGAGTAATAGGAACAGTAAGCGAAATACAAATTTTTGTTACTAAACTTATAACTGTAAATAATCAAACCATTTTTATACCCAACGGAATATTGTCTAATGGCGTTATTACTAATTATTCAATAGAAGGAATTTGTAGAGCCGATTTAGTATTCTCACTTTCTTACGAAACAAATATTAAGACTGCTAAAGAAATCGTAATGCAGGTAATGCACAACCAACCCCAAATTTTAAAAAATCCAGAACCAACTGTAGTTGTTAAAAACCTTACGGACAACTCAATTCTTTTAGGTGTTTATCCTTGGTCAAAAAATCAAGATGCTATTACTACTTCATCGGATGTATATGAAAATTGTCTTACCGAATTTCACAAAGCTGGAATTATAATTCAGCCATTTGCCCGAGAAGCGTCAAAGGAATAAAAATAGCATGTGTAAAAACTTTCAAACTTTTAAATTCCTTAAAAATAGTATAAATTGACTCTATTTTGACTACACCATTAGATGTTTGAGTTAAAATTTGAGATAGTTACAAATTTTAGAACAAAAAAAAGTCCGTTTCATAAATCGAAACGGACTTTACGTTTTAACCAAACAAATTTACAACGCTAAAACACTATTCTCTGCACCAGCAAATTCGTTATAAGCATAACTATCTGCTTCTGGCTCGTTTATATATTGACCATCAATTAAATACTTAAACTCAAAAGTTTTGTCTTTTGGTAAATCAAAAGTAGCTTTGAAAGTTCCTGTTTTTAACTTTGATAATTCACCTTCTGATGGATTCCAATTGTTGAAATCACCAATTACTGCGGCTGTAGTAGCTTCTTTTGCTTCTATTGAAAATGTAACTTTAACAACCGGTTTTGTTTTTATAACTTGTTTTTTAATAGCCATAACTAATTCATTTATAGATTACTGTGGCAAAGTTAAAATGTTTTGGTATACGTTTTACAGCGATAATCATTTTTAGGAATTTAATAAAAACTATCACAATTAAAAAGAAGATGTGTAATTTTATATTACATTATTTTTTAATCCTCGATTAAGAAAACGTTTTCCTAAAACAATTTGATAAAGTGGGATTTCTTAATTTTAAAAATAAATTTTACCTTTAATGACAAATTTTTACCTTATGGATAACAATCAGCATGAATTATACGAATATGCAAGAGACAGAATTAAACAAAAAAAACAGTTGTCAATCCATTTAATTCTTCTTGTAATAGGCAGTTTGTTTCTATTTGTAGCTAACAAATGGCTTTCATTCTATCCCGAAGTTAATTGGTGGATTTGGACAAGCACGATTTGGGTGTTTATTTTTTTCTTTCATACAGTCAAAGTTTTTATCACCGACAGTTTTATGAATAAAAATTGGGAAAGAGCCCAAATCGATAAATTAATGCTAAAACAAGCCAAAAAAATTGAACAGCTAAACAATGATTTAGAAAATGCTAAACCACCAGTAAAATGATTATACTTATAGCAGCCATTGCAGAGAATAACGCCTTGGGAAAAAACAATCAATTGTTATGGCATTTACCCGATGATTTTAAACGATTTAAAAATACCACTTCTGGGCATTTCATTATCATGGGTAGAAAAACTTTTGAAAGTTTCCCTAGACCTTTGCCTAATAGAACCCATGTCATTATTTCACGTCAAAAAGATTTTAATATTCCCGATTGCATTGTGGTCAATTCGTTAGACGATGCCATAAAAGCCTGTCCAAAAAATGAAACAATTTTCATCATTGGTGGTGGAGAAATTTACAATCAATCTATCGAAATAGCAGATACGCTTGATATAACGCGTGTGCATCACTCCTTTGATGCGGATACTTTTTTCCCTGAAATTGACTTGACTAAATGGAAATTAACGTCACAAGACTTTCATCCTAAAGACGAGAAACACAACTACGACTTCACTTTTGAAACCTATTCGAGAATAAATAACTAAATGTTGACTTGATATTTAAATTGAATAAATCGTAAACCCGTTGGGTGTAATTAAATTATTTGATTTTTAATATTGTTTATTGGTCTATCAAAAATGAATTTATTGATATATTGAACCAATGTTAATGCTGTTATTTTGGCTAAAATTCTTGTTTTAAAACC
>NZ_JBCGDO010000041.1:0-7920 GCF_038739835.1 Flavobacterium aureirubrum | reverse complement strand
AAGGTAATGACTCATGAATATCGTAACCTAAAAACAAGCGAATCGATAAACTATCACTGCAATAGGCTATTAATTGCCTATCGGAATTAAGATTGTTTAGATAACCCACTAAGAGGATTTTAAAGAAGACTACAGGATCAATACTTTCCTGTCCTTCCTCTCCATAATACTGAGCTGTGGCTTTGTATAAAAAATGAAAATCAATCGCTTTATCTAGCAATCGATAATAATTGTGCTCAGGTATTAAGTCCTGTAAATGAAATTGGTAGAGCATTTTTGGGGTGAGTTCTTTTCTTCCTTGCATGATTTAAAAATACAACCTTTCTAAGTTTTTTGCAAGTTTTTTTTGGTATATTTGTTGGAGTTGTGCAACAAGCACAGCGGTTGCTGCAAGCGGGGCAATTGTTGTTAAAAAGAAATTTTGATTTTCAAAAGGAATTTGTTTTTTTTGCAGAAAATTTACGTTTTTAAAACCCCGCTAGACAGCAAGCGGGCAAGACGTTAGCTGCAACCGTTGGGACGAGACAGCTAACATCAACAGAAAGTGAAAAATCGTATAGAAAAAAAACTAACTTTAAATTAATTTTTTAACAATAAAATCATCAATAATCTATAAAAAAATGAAAAAATCTATTATCGCAATTGCTATCGTAGCCTTCCTATGGAGCAATAATACACTTAATGCACAAAAAAAAGAAACATCTAAACAATATGTCAAAGTTGGTATCGACTTAATTGACGTGAAAGACGACAAGGTACTAGTGACTGTACAAGCACCAAAAACCAAGTCGGAGAAAATCACTTACAGCATTCCTAAAATTGTCCCTGGTACCTACTCGTTTGAAAATTATGGGAAATTTATTGAGGAGTTTAAAGCTTTAGATACAAAAGGAAGTGAATTGCCTGTAACCAAATCCGACGACAATACCTGGTCGATTTCTAACGCAAAACATCTTTCTAAAATAACCTATCTAGTTAACGACACTTTTGACACTGAAAAAGTAGGAGGGCATGGAGGAGGAGATGTTTTTTCTCCTGCAGGGACCAATATTGATGCAGCAAGAAAGTTTTTTAACTTTGTTTTCATCGAAGCAAGACAAAAAAGTTTATGAACGACATGATGACCTTACTCTTGATCGCCATACCCTCGCTTTATTATCTAGTTTTGGGTTTCGTTACGCCATCTCGTGTTGCAGTAGCCACTGCAACGGTTACGATCGAAGCCCCAATCGAGTGGTTGTTTCACATGATTGCGATAGATCGGAGACAAGCGTTTCGTAGCGATCTGAAGGATGTTATCGTAACTTCAAATAAGCGTTGGCGGGAATTGGCATTTGACTCCCCACCGGTAGATTACGAAGAGGTACGCTCAGTTACCAACCATCTTTTCGAGGCGCATTTTAAAGGTTTTGGATTCCGCGGTACTTGGCTGGTGCGTTTCACTAAGGACACAGATAAAGTTACTACGCTTTTTATCTATGAGGAAATTCAGGTCAAGCAGCCACTTCTTCGGCCAATTGTGAAACTTATTTATCCTCTCCAGGATGCCGTAAATCGATTCGTAGCCGACTTGTTTGATGCCATTGATACCGCTAACCCCATAACAGTATGAACAATACCAAGCCAATAGTTCTCATAACAGGTGTATCATCCGGCATAGGTAGGGCAACTGCAGGTTACTTAGCCTCCAAGGGGATGAACGTTTTCGGCACAGTAATCGAGCCTGTTGACGGTATTCAACTGCATCAAGATGGCTATTCGATACTTTCAATGGACGTAAGAGATACCGAGTCTGTGAGGTTTGCCGTAAACCGGGTGCTAGAGGCAGCCCAACGAATCGATGTTCTGATCAACAATGCTGGAATCAGTTTTTCAAGGTCTCTGGAAGAAATGGATATTCATGATGCCCGGCAAATACTTGAAGTTAACACGCTGGGGCCACTAAGGGTAATACAGTCGGTCCTCCCCTCAATGCGTAACAATATGCGTGGTCTTATTATCAATACAACTTCAATAGGCGGGCAGATAGCCATCCCATTTGATGGTATGTACAGCGCTTCTAAGTTCGCCCTTGAGGGATTGTCTGAGGCGCTTAGCCTCGAGTTAATTCCTTTTGGCGTTAAGGTTGTTATACTTGAACCAGGCGATATTAATACAGGTATGTCTGCTAAACCAAGTTCAGGCAGCAAAACAAATGAGAAATCACCCTATTTTAGATACCAGACAGCAGCTCATAACGCAGCCATTAAGAATGAACAAACCGGATCAAGTCCTTTAATTATAGCCAGAAAGATCGAGGATATTATGGGAGAGCGCCAACCCTCACTTCGGTATGTTGGGGGAACCCTACTGGAGCGATTGATGATACCCTTGAAGCGTTTATTGCCGGCCCGTATTTTCGAGCACCTGGTGGCCAGACAGTATAAGCTAAAGTGAAATGTGGTCTGTCTTTTTCTGCCTTCGTTATCATTGGTCGGCTTACCATAGTCGCTTACTTCAGCACTTGTGGTCAGTAGATAGTGCCCCTAGGGGCAACTTTCGAGAGTTTTCTGCTAATCGTTTCTTGTTTTTAGCAAGTGGATTCATTTTTATTCCGCTTTTTGATGTTTCCTAAATTAACACTTGTTCACGCTGGTTGCCTGACAATCGTGCAAGTAGATCGTAACATATCCACATCTTCAGCTATCGTCTTTCTAAGAGCACGATACGATTGAAGTACCGCGCTTGCGCATCATGTCCTGGGGAGATGCTGCGGGACGAGTAAGTCGCCAACACGTATACTTGTATTTTTAGTTTTGCAAAAAGCTTGCGCCCACAGCCAGCGCGTGTGTGCAACGCATGCCGCGGGAATCATGGGCACGGGCAGTTTGTGCCGCAAACTGATTTTTGCAAACCGGCAGGATTGTTTTATTTTGAGTTCTCACGCTGGCGAGGAGCGCAAGCATGAACGGGGCGGCAGGCAGTGCTCATGCCAAGGGTGGTGGTTTGAGAGTGCAAGCGAGGGGGAGTAGGAAAGCCGCAGAGTCCGAGGCGAGACTCTGAGGAATAGTAAAGAATTTTCAAATGGATTGCACGATTTAAAAAAAAGTCGGAATTTTATTTTTTAAAAACAAAGTTATTAGAGCTTCACTTAATACAATAAACCAATAAATTGAGATAGAAAATTGAATGCACATCTAAATAAAAACATTTATATGGATAGAAAGGAATTTATGAAAGCAATGACAGCATTAGGTATTATTTCTGTATTGCCAAAGGATATTCTAAAAGCACAAACCCTAAATAAGAAACCAATGCATAAAATAGATTCAACTATTCAGCAAATTCTTGCCTATGGCATGCATGCTCCAAGTAGTCATAATACTCAACCGTGGAAGGTTAAAATTGAGGAAAATAAAATAAAGGTTTTCGGTGATTTTCAACGAAGATTACCATTTGTTGATCCAAATAACAGAGAGTTTTTACTTTCGATATCTGCCTTTATTGAAACAATTGATAATGCGGCCATGGCCACGGGTAATCAATTGAAAATTGAACCATTTCTAGGCTCGATTTCAGCAGACAAAGAATTGTTCAGTATTGAAATGAAAGGTAATAAGCAAAGTTCTATCAATGCAACATTATCTCTGATTGAAAATCGTTTTACTGACAGAAAGAACTATAATATTGGAGAAATGAGTAACAAGGACATCACCAATCTTCAAGACTTGGACAGTGAAAATGTGCATTTCTTCTCCTCGAACTCCCCAAAAGGTAAATCAATATCAGAACTACAAATTCAAGCGTTCACAAAACAAAGCAATGATAAAAGCAAACAATTGGAACTGAGTGATTGGTTGAGGTTCGACAAAGATCAAAAGGAAAAATTAGGTGATGGTCTTTTTCCTGAAATGCTGGGATTAAATGGCTTGCCCAAATTTGTCTGGTATAGTTTCTTTAACAAAAAATCAGCTATTGGCGGCTCATTTATTAATCAGGGAATAAAAAGTGCGATAGAACAAGTTAAGCACACGAGCGGCTTTTTAGTGATAACTTCAAATAGTAGTGAAAATTTTTCTATTTACGAATCTGGAAGACTTTATCAAAAGGCCCTGTTAAAGTGTACTGAATTAAGTATAAGAAATCACACCATTTCCCAAATCTTGGAGGAAGAGCCAATGAAAAATGATATTTCTGATAATTTGGAGCTTAAAAAGCCCATACAATTTATAATTCGGCTTGGGTACAGCAATCAAGATGGTTATGGCAAACATATAAGACGTTCAATTAACTCAATAATTATTTAAAGAGTTAAATGTAGACCAAAGGCAGCCCATAATCGAGTAGACGGCTCCGCCAGAAACTGACGGAGTGCGCCTTTGACGGTATTGAGCGGATGGTGGTTAGAGGTGTTTACTTGAGAGGGGTACAGATTTAAGGTATATTTTAGAGTTGGTAGGTCATAGTAGTAGTAAAACAACTGAAATATATACTCATGTTAGTACAAAAAGTATTCAACAAATCAAAAGTCCTTTTGATGATTTATAATGCAACTTTTATTTCTATTTTTGAAACAAATACGCTACTCTATAGCGCCTATCCACCCTGTTTTGGGTGTATATGCGCTACTTTGTAGCGGGTATATACAAGTTAGCGGTAATTATACCGCGACACACCGAAAACACTAGAAAAACTAAACGAAAATGATTCAAAAACTAATATACAGAACTAATACAACAGAATTCTATCAAGATTCTGATTTAAAACTTGAATCTTACAATTATAATCCTTCTAATAATACTTTAGAAATGATTCTTTCAATTAATCAAATTAGTTACGACGTTCCAATTGAATACGAAGAATGGAAATTAACTTGCCGAAATACAGAAAGTTTTAATGGCTTTTTTTACGAACTTATGTTGCCATACGTAAAGTTAAAAATTCTGGAAAATCATCCTTTGTTATTAAAATTCCACGAAAATGAGCTTGAGTGCGAAATCAAAGGAAAACCGGAAAACCTTAATGAATTTATTGGAGAAATTAGTAATGTTTTAGAAAAGGAAACGGGAAATTGGATTACGGTAAATGAATATTTTTGGAATAGTGAAGAACAATTCAATAAATATTCTCACAGAATAATAAGTATTCCAAAATCTTTAGAAAAATCTATAAAACAAGTTTGCGAAAAACATAAATTAAGTTTTACAGTAAATAATGAAATTATCGGAGATGACAAAGGTTACGCAGACAAACCAAAAGCAAAAGTTTTAATATTTGGTAATGAAGATGTAAGTCCAAATGACTTTTTCTTAAACCAAAGCTATATTATTGCAGAGGAATTTATTGCTGAAAGAATTAAATAATAATAACTGCATACAATCGAGTAGACGGCTCCGCCAGAAACTGACGGAGTGCGCGTCTGAGGGTACTGAGCGGATGGTGGTTAGAGGTGTTTACTTGAGAGGGGTACAGATTTAAGGTATATTTCAGAGTTGCTAGGTCATAGTAGTAGTAAAACAACTGAAATATATACTGATGTAAGTACGAAAAGTATTCAACAAATCAAAAGCCCGTTTGATGATTTTTAATACAACTTTTATTTCTATTTTTGAAACAAATACGCTATTCAATAGCGCCTATCCACCCTGTTTTGGGTGTATATGCGCTACTTTGTAGCGGGTATATACGAGTTGTGAGTAATTATCAGAAACTATAAGGAAACGAGACATTATTAGAAGTAGATACTATATTAAATTTTAAATTATGAGTTTTAAAGACGACTTTTTTGTTCGATTAGATGGATTTGCATCTTCACCATTTTTATTTATCGGTTCAGGTTTTTCATTTAACTATATTCAAAGTGAAAAATGGGAAGGTTTGCTAAGAAAATATTCAAGCATGATGGATATTCCATTTGAAAAATATCGTTCTTTAGCTGGAGGAAATTGGCCTCTTGTAGGCTCATTAATTGCAAAAGATTATCATGGTTATTGGTTTGAATCTCCTAAATTAAAAGAAGAACGAGACGCTAACCTTCAAGAAATGGCCAACTTTTCAAGTCCATTGAAGGTTTCAGTTTCAAATTATTTAAAGGAAATATCAAAAAAAGAAATTCCGGGCGATTTAAAAAATGAAATTGAATTACTTAAAGCTGCAAAAATTAATGGAATAATTACAACAAATTATGACTTATTATGCGAGACAATATATCCTGATTTTAAAGTTTATAAATCTCAACAAGAGCTAATTTTTTCACCGTTACAAGAAATAGGAGAAATATATAAAATTCATGGCTGCTGTAGTGAACCTAATTCGCTTGTCATAACTGAAGAGGATTACAAAGAATTTAATGAAAGAAATGCATACTTAGCTGCAAAACTTTTAACTGTATTTTTAGAACATCCAACAATTTTTATGGGATATTCCATTTCTGACGCTAACGTTCGAAGCATTTTGGCTTCAATTATAAAATGTCTTGACCAAGGACAAGTCAATGAATTAGCAAGTAGATTATTTTTCATAGAATATGTTCACGACCACAAGGGAGAAGCTGTTATAGACAAATACGAATTTGAAATTGGAGGCTCTATATTACCACTGACCAGAATTAGAACGAAAGATTATTTAGAAATTTTACAAGTACTTGCTTCATTAAACCAAAAATTCCCTGCTTCACTACTCCGCAAAATAAAAGAACACATCTACGAACTTGTCAGCACAAATGACCCAACAGGAAAAATTGCAGTTGTTGACTTTAATACCGAAACCGATTTGGATAAAGTCGATGTTGTAATTGGAGTTGGAGTTGTGAAAGATAAAAAGGAAAAATCATATGAAACTTTTTCTAGATTTGATATTGCAGAAGATGTGCTTTTCGATAATAAAGAATTTGACACTAAGGAATTAATTAACAAAACACTGCCAAAATTAGTTAAGGCAAGTACGTGGATTCCAGTGTGGAAATATTTAAAACCAATTGCGGATAAATCTGGTGTGGACCCTAAAATTACACTTGCTGCTGATAAGAAAATTGCTGACTGGAAAGCAGCTAATCCTTATTCATATAAAGAAAAAGCAATTAATGAAAATTATAAATCCATTGAAGAAGTAATTGACGCAAACCCACCTGACAAATCTTTGAAAATAATATTACTGTTAGATATTGAAAAGCTTAATTTAGAAATTTTGGGTTATTTCCTAAGAGACAATTTTAATTTGACAGCAGATGTTCAACATTCTTCATATTACATGAAATTAGTTTGTTTATATGATAGACTGCTTAATGAATAACTGCTCACAATCGAGTAGACGGCTGCGCCAGAAACTGACGGAGTGCGCCTCTGCCGGTAGTGAGCGGATCGTAATTAGAGGTGTTTACTTGAGAGGGGTACAGATTTAAGGTATATTTTAGAGTTGCTCGGTCATAGTAGTAGTAAAACAACTGAAATATATACTGATGTAAGTACGAAAAGTATTCAACAAATCAAAAGCCCGTTTGATGATTTGTAATACAACTTTTATTTCTATTTTTGAAACAAATACGCTATTCAATAGCGCCTATCCACCCTGTTTTGGGTGTATATGCGCTACTTTGTAGCGGGTATAAACTAGTTAGCAGTAATTTTATGACACGACGCGAGAAAAGACAACTCACAAGAGAAAATCAAAAGAAAGTAAAAATTTATAAACCTATCTCGAAAAGTGATAGAATTGTAGTTATTACAATTTCGTTGATAATGATTTTGTCATTTGTTTATCTAGCTTTTCGTGACAACTCATTACCAGATAATGAGTTGGTTTCTATAAATGTAAAGTTAAAAAGTCCACCGAAATATGACGAATATAAAATTAAGTCGACAACTTACAGAGATATTATTCTAACAACAAAAGAATATAGCCGAGAATTCAAAATTACGTCTATGACTTATGAAGCAACAAATC
>NZ_JBCGDO010000040.1:0-8747 GCF_038739835.1 Flavobacterium aureirubrum | reverse complement strand
TTTTAGCTCAAGTTGTTTCCCTAAAACAAGGAAAGAACTTGGCTTTTATAAAATCAGTCTTTTTAGACTTAAAAAACTCGTTTGTAAGCACTCCAAGTTTTACAACTTTGAATTATAACTAAAAAACAAACCTCCTTAAAATAGCTTCTAAAGAGGTTACTTTTTATAAATATTTTAAAATTTTAGTTTTTTATTGAGGTTGTGCAACAGTTACGGCTGTTGTGCGATGTTTTTTTACAATTTATATATTATTCTTAAATCAAGATTAAAATTAAAGCCACCAATATCTCCATTATCTCGTAAAAAACCATTGAAATCAGGCAACACAAATCCTTCTTCTTCAAAAAATTCGTCCTCAATTCTATTTACTATATTAGAGTATTGAACAACTCTTTTTCTATAACCAATACCAATTTTTGGCATTAATGCCAAATTCGTGGTAATATTAAAAATCAGATTATAATTTAAATTTATTCCATATTTAATTCTTTTGTAGTCTGCAAAATCATAGTTGTAATAAGTTTTGTCATTTAAGTCAAAATACCAACTGTTATTAAATTTATCAGTATGGTTAACATATTGGAATTCTACAGAGAGTAAATGTTTTTGTTTTGAGTTTGGTCTCAAATCGAAATAAAGTTCAGGTTTAATTTCAAATATTTTATAGTCATTTTTAATCCAACCACCATCTGCTGCAAAATTTACCGAAATATCCTTACTTCCGTATCCTAATTCAAGACCTAACCAATATTTTTTGTCAATTTTTCTTATATATCCTATATTCCATCTTGGTGCATAATACACGATTGGTGAAAATGAACTAAAAGTAATAATAGAATTAAATTCTCTTTCAATTTTTTCTTGAGCAAAGGAATGACTTCCGAATAATATTAATAAAACTATAAATAAAAAATTTGATTTCATTTTATTTTTTTTTGAGGTAAAATATCGCACAACGTCAGACTGTGAAAAAACTTCCACAATCCTTGCACCAAATATAGTAAAATAGTTGTAAGAAAGTTATAGTTTTTTTTACCTTTAACGATGCAACATCCCGACGCTTCGGGACAAGGAATAGCTCGCAACCAACTACAAGTAAGCAGTCTAGAAGACACTGTTAGTCAGGACAATCCTGTTCTCCCGAAGCGTCGGGATTATAGATGCTTTCGTTAACCTTATCGATTTAGAGAAAATAGGATTTACGCCAAGAGTATTAAAAACCATCCATTTTAACCCAAGTTGTTTCCCTAAAACAAGGAAAGAACTTGGCTTTTATAAAATCAGTCTTTTTAGACTTAAAAAACTCGTTTGTAAGCACTCCAAGTTTTACAACTTTGAATTATAACTAAAAAACTAACCTCCTTAAAATAGCTTCTAAAGAGGTTACTTTTTATAAATATTTTAAAATTTTAGTTTTTTATTGAGGTTGTGCAACAGTTACGTGTGTTGGCGGCTGCCTTTATTTTTTTAGAATGTTTGTATTACTTTTCGCTGTCTCTTTTCCCCATCTTGAAATTTCATTTAATAACGGAATTAATGATTTTCCAAAATTGGTAAGTTCATATTCCACTTTTAAAGGTGGTTTTGTTGTGTAAACTGTACGTTTTATAAGTCCGTCCGCTTCTAATTCTTTTAATTGTATACTAATTGTTCGTTCTGTAACCATTGAAAGTTCTTTTCGAAGTTCATTATAGCGTTTTTTTTCAATCAAATGAATGAGAATTACAGCCTTCCATTTGCCACCTATATAATTCATTGTCAAACTTGTACTACATGGAAATTCTTTGTTGTCTATACAATACATCTGTTACTATCTATTTTATCCGTTATTGCAAATATAAATAACTATACATAGTTTTGCAACTATAAAAATTATAGTATAATAAATTCGTTAAAAAAAATGAAAAAAAACAATCTATTTCTCGTAATGGTGCTTACATTCATACTTATAATAAGTTCTGGAATTTCTATTTACGCCCAACAAAAAACAGAAAGGAATAATCAATTGGAAATTGTTTCAGAAATGACTATTCGCCCAGGAAACGTAGCAGTTAATAACAAAGGTGTTGTTTTTTCAACTATTCATCCCTTTGGTAATCCATCTATGCAACTTGTTGTTATTAAAGACTCTAAAACTTTAGAAGTATTTCCAAATGAAAGTTGGCAAAGAGAATCAAATCAAAAGGCTACAGCGAATTCTTTTGACACACCACTTGGAGTAACTACGGATGAAAATGGTAATGTATGGGTAATTGATATGGGGTTAAATTTGGGACAAACTAGGTTATTTGGTTTTAATTCAGAAAGCAAAGAAACTATTTTTTCTCTAACGCTTCCTGATTATATTGCTCCAAAAGGTTCTTTTATTCAAGATTTGGCTGTTGATGTAAAGAATGGCTTTGTATATCTTGCAGATATTGCCAATCCTGGAATTGTGATAGTTAATATGAAGACGAAAGTAGTAAAACGATTGAAACAACATTCTTCTTTTTTAAGTGAAAATATTGACATGGTAATTGATTCTCAAATTGTAAATTTTGGGGGCAAGCCATCTCGAGTTGCAATAAATCCAATTACAATTTCTACAGATAAAGACACTGTTTTTTATGGTGCAATGAATGGAAAAACATGGTATAGCATATCAGCAAAGGCAATAAGAGAAAATAAAAATGATGATGAAATTTTAGCAACAATCAAGAAAGTGGGAGATAAGCCAATTTCAGATGGTGCAACAACTGATAAAAAAGGGAATCATTATTTCTCTAATTTGAATGATAAGGGAATTGATAGATGGAATGAAAAAACAATGAAACTTGAGCCTTTCATAAGGGATAGCAGATTGCTATGGGTAGATAATGTAAGTTTACAAGGTGAATTTCTGTACATTGCCGTTAATCAACTTCATAAAACACCTGCATTTACTGGTACAACTGATTTGGGGAATCCACCTTACTTTATATACAGAATTAAAACGAATTAATTTTAAAATTTTAAAAATAAAAAAATGAAATTTATAAACTTGTCAAAGAGCAGATATACAACCAAAAAATATAACCCATCGAAGAAAATATCTGATAATGAAATAGAAGAATTGAAAGAAATTTTACGTTTAAGTCCTTCTTCTATTAATAGTCAGCCATGGAAATTTATTTTTGTGTCAAATGAAGAAATAAAAAATCAATTAGCAGAAGTCTCTTATTTTAATGAACTGAAAATTAAAGATGCAAGTCATTTAGTGGTGTTTTGTGCTATTGATGACATTCAGAGTTTTGAAAATCAAATAAATGAAAACCTTCCAGAAGGAGCAGTTGGTTACTATAATCAATTTATAAAACCACTTTCTGAACAAGAAATAAAGTCCTGGCTAAAACATCAAGTATATCTTTCATTAGGTTATTTTTTGAGTGCTTGTGCGAGTATGTCTATTGACTCTACTCCAATGGAAGGAATTAAATCCAATGAATACAACACAATTCTTGACCTTAAAAATTATACAACATTATTTGCGGTTGCAATTGGTTATAGAGAACAAAATGACCCCAATCAACCAAAAATTAAAAATAAATCAAGATTGCAGATGGAAGAAATAGTCAAAGTTTTATAGTTGATATTAATTGGCGGTAACCTTTGTCACGGGTTGCCGCTAACGTCAGACTGTGAAAAAACATCACAATCCTTGCACCAAATATAGTAAAATAGTTGTAAGAAAGTTATAGTTTTTTTATCTTTAACGATGCAACATATACAAGGAATAGCTCGCAACCAACTGCAAGTAAGTAGTCTAGAAGGCACTATTAGTCAGGACAATCCTGTTCTCCCAAAGCGTCGGGATTATAGATGCTTTTGTCAACAGTATCGATCTAGAGAAAATAGGATTTACGCCAAGAGTATTAAAAACCATCCATTTTAACCCAAGTTGTTTCCCTAAAACAAGGAAAGAACTTGGCTTTTATAAAATCAGTCTTTTTAGACTTAAAAAACTCGTTTGTAAGCACTCCAAGTTTTACAACTTTGAATTATAACTAAAAAACTAACCTCCTTAAAATAGCTTCTAAAGAGGTTACTTTTTATAAATATTTTAAAATTTTAGTTTTTTATTGAGGTTATGCAACAGTTACCCGTGTTATGCCTTCGCCCTTCTATTTCTGTCGTTTGTTTCATCTTTATGTCAGGTTGGTTTTGTGTTGCGTTGGCTTATTCCGTCTTTATAAATTGTCCCACTTGATTTTCTGTCTTAAGAATATAAAGTCCAGTTGGCAAGTCTGAAATAGTGATTTGAGTTGTTGCTTGGCTACTCTGTTTAACCAATTGTCCTATAGAACTGTAAATTTGATAGCCTTTTTTGCAGTCAACATTGATGAAAGTGTTTGCTGGATTGGGATATACAATCAGAATTCTATTGCCATTTGTGATAGTATTAATCCCTAATGGGTTTGTACTTTGAATTTTTGAGATATAGCTATCAACTCCGCCAATTGATGTGATTGAATGAATACCATCAGTAAACGTGCCGGAATAAGTTCCTATGGTGCATATATCTTCATTTATTCTACTCAGGCCTATAGCATAATTAATATCATCTTGATTACTTCCAGCTGTTTTTGCCCAAACGAAGTTCCCTGAACTATCTAGTTTGGCTATAAAAACATCTCTAAATCCTATCGAATTGAAGTTAGTTAAACCGAGTGTTATCGATTGTGAAAATCCACCAGTAATGAACACTTCTCCATTCTCATTTACCTCTATTTCACAGCCCTCTTCAGCACCATTATTCCCAATTTTTTTACCCCAAATAATATTTCCGTTACTATCCATTTTTATTAAAAAAATATCGGATGAGCCAGCTGCAGTTAATATTAATCCATCAAAATCAATTGAATTAGAAAAAACACCTGATACATAGATATTGCCACTTGCATCTATATCAATACCTCTTGCATAATCATCGCCTATGCCACCAAATTGTTTGGCCCAAATCAAAGCTCCACTAGGAGAAAATTTGTAAATAAAAATATCGTTGTTGGCTGCAGTTGTTGAATTGATAACTACAGTATCAATAAGAATATTTCCTTCAAAAGAGCCAGCTATGTATGTGTTTTCAAAATCATCGCTACTGATAGCTCTACCGCCTGCATTACCCATTCCTGGTAAACCTTTGCTCCAGATTTTGTTCCCGTTTACATCATACTTTACCACAAATAAATCGGTACTATCTAAATGTGCAAGGGTGTCAGATTCGATGATCATTGTACCTTGCGTATTGCCTATAACAGCCACATTCCCATTAGTAGTGGTAACTATTTCATTTCCATATTCAGAAGCTGTTCCTGTTGCGGTTTTTGCCCACAAACAATCACCATTTGTGTTGAATTTTGCCGTAAGCAAATCCAATCCACCTGTGCTTGTAACAATAGTGCTTGGGTGAATGAACATTGATTGCCTAAAACCACCTGTAATGAAAAAATTACCTTCTGGTTCGCAATCAATGTCGAAAGTGTAATCTAGATTGACTGACCCAAATGATTTTGCCCAAACTAAATTACCATTAGAACTGAATTTTGCAATAAATATATCAGTTGCTCCATTAGATGTAAGGGTTTGCCCACCAATAGTTGTAGTTCCAGAAAAACTTCCAGTAACATAAGCATTGCTTAAGCTATCTAAACAAACCCCTCTTGCGACATCATCGTTTGAACCACTGAAAGATTTTAGCCACTCATAATTAGCTGTTTGAGCCTGCAATGAAATGCATAACAAACCAACTGCTAGAGTAGCAACTATTCTTTTCATAGCTCTACTCCTTTATAAATTTTGAATTTAACATTTGCCCATTTTTAACATTCAACTGAATGAAGTAAATGCCTTTGGGCAAGCCTGACACATCAACACAATTTTCAGTTAATTTTCCCTGTTTCATCACCTGTCCGATAGAATTATAGATTTGGTATTGGGACAAAGAATTATCTTCTGTTTTAATGAAAAGTATGGTGTTAGCAGGGTTAGGATAAAACAATATTTTATTTTCATTAAGAATATCAGATATGCCCAACACTATATGGTTAAATTCATTAGAAAAAATCTCACAGCCTTCCTCAGAAGTATATTTAACCGAATAATTACCGCTTTGCGTTGGGTTAATGAATTGATTCGTTTCCCCTATCAGTAGTGTGTCATTCAAAAACCATTGATTACCGTTTTGGTAGCTTGATTGCAATTGATTGCCGTTAAGTGTTATGGTCGGTTGCTGTAATTTTATTGGTATAATTTGCTCAACGAGATTTCTCAATTGATTATGAGTTGGTTGAATAGTGCTTAATGATTTTCGTACAAAAAATACGCAGGCAATATTTCTGCAACGGTCAATCCATGGCGTAAACCCAAAAGCACCTTGACTGCCATATTGTGTTGTTTCTCCATTGGTTTCTTGTTCAACCCAAACGCCATAACCATATCTCAGATTCTGTCTTAAAGGGTCGTTTGAGTATGGAGTGCCAATTAAAGGCACGCCATTGGTTTGGTCGCTTTGCATCATTTTTACTGAAAGTGAATCAATTACTTGTGAGTTGTTAATGCTGCCATATTGTAACAACATGATTAGTAATTTAGAGAAGTCAGGCATTGTTGTCCCTACACCACCAGCGATTCTGAAATTTGTAGTAGCTCCTAAACCAATGTAATCAGTATTGGTCATGCCTAAGGGTAAAGCGATTTTTTGTTGAAAGAGGCTATCCCAACTCATTCCTGTTGCTATTTCAGCCATTCTTCCTGCTACATGCATACTTACACCACCATATTGAAACGCTGTTCCTGGAGGGTATGATGTCATTGGAGTATTCAGTCCAATGCTGTCAACGGCTTGTTGTAAAGTCAAATTATTGTTTGATATATAACTGGAATTTCCCGGTAGACCGGATGTATGGTTCATTAACTGGTGAAGAGTAATGACGGGCTTGCCACTGAAGCTTGGAAGAAAGTTTTGAACAGTATCGTTTGGAGATAAAAATCCTTCGTCAATTAGTCTCATAATCAATGCCATTGATGGCATCTTTGAGCCCGAGGCAATCGGTTGATACGTATTGCTGTTCCAAGTTCCCCAGTACTGCTCGTAGATTACACTATCGCCTTGCACTATCATAAATCCACAGTTTTGTCCAGCTTGACCAATGACACCTATACTGTCTGTGAGGAGTTGTGTTATTGGAGTAAAATTGAACTGGGCTTTTAAGTTGCTACTTTGTAGAGCTATAAAGCAAATGATTATTATTTTTTTCATCTTGTAAAATTGTTTAAAATTTACATTCGTTTTGACTAATAAAATTGTCAAAGGTTTAATTTAAAGGTCTTTTTTTCTTGTCTTGTCGTCTTTTAGGGTGAGGCATAACGGTTTTGCGCTAAAAGAAGGAAGGGAATAGAAAGCACATCTGCTTAATTTCTTCCGAAAGATGAAGATAGTAAAAATGCTCAGCACTTGCACTAAAGCCCTTCTTTCTTTTTAGCGCATGTTAGCGGTAGGTTTTATGATTAGTGGCTATTTATAAAGTTATTAAATTCGGTCTTGCCAGTCGGACTTTCGAATAGAGAGCCGTGTTCACCACCCGTGATTTCAACAAACTGTCTGTTCTGACAACTTGTGCAACTTAGTACATCTTGTTTAAAAGTTGGCCAAGAGTACATTTGAATTGGAGTGTCATTAAGACCTTGAACAAATAAAATGTCAGACTTGAATCCATTTGTAAAATTAAGTAATGACCTTTGAAAGTAGGCATTGGGGTTACTTGTTGTCGTGCCATAAACATTTTTAAGTTTGGTACATACAGCACCTGATTGAACTTGCCCATTTTCCTCTAATTGACATCTATAAACAAGATTTAATGGTCCTGGTGCATTAGCAATAACGCCATTTGTTTGATGCATAGTATTGAGTCTTGTTACCATATAACCTCCTTGAGAGTGTCCACCTAAGAATACTTTATTTACAGTTATCCCTAATTCTTGACTTGCTTTATTCTTCAACCATAATAATGCAGCCTCACATTTGACAATATTATCACCTAACAAGACAAATTCTTGCGGATATGCTACACTTACAATCATCATATCATTTCTGTCCAAAATTCCTTTGAATTTATCTAGGGTGTTATTTGCAGCAGTGAGAATTTCACTATCTGAGGTTACACTTCCGTGAAATACTAGCAAAACATCTAAGTCGTTTTTTGCTGGTTTATCTATTATAACATCAACACTAACCGAATTATAAGAAATGGTTTTAGTTTGTCGGTAAGCAGTTGGGATTTGTGTGTCCGTGCTATTGTCCTTACTGCAAGAAAAAAGTATAACTGAAAGTAAAATTAGTAATCTCATATGTCTTTGTTTTCTCATTAGACTTACTATTGTCTAATTGGTTTAATGTCGTCAGTAAACATACCGCTAACGGCAGACTGTGAAAAAACTTCCACAATCCTTTTTCAAATATACAAAAATACTTGTAAGAAAGGCATCCTTTTTTTATCTTTAACGATGCAACATCCCGACGCTTCGGGGCAAGGAATAGCTCGCAACCAACTGCAAGTAAGCAGTCTAGAAGACAGTATTAGTCAGGACAATCCTGTTCTCCCGAAGTGTCGGGATTATAGATGCTTTCGTTAACCTTATCGATTTAGAGAAAATAGGATTTACGCCAAGAGTATTAAAAACCATCCATTTTAACCCAAGTTGTTTCCCTAAAACAAGGAAAGAACTTGGCTTTT
>NZ_JBCGDO010000039.1:0-8883 GCF_038739835.1 Flavobacterium aureirubrum | reverse complement strand
AGAAATAAAAGTTGTATTACAAATCATCAAAAGGACTTTTGATTTGTTGAATACTTTTCGTACTAACATGAGTATATATTTCAGTTGTTTTACAACTACTATGACCTAGCAACTCTAAAATATACCTTAAATTTGTCCCCCTCTCAAGTAAACACCTCTAACCACCATCCGCTCAGTACCGTCAGAGGCGCACTCCGTCAGTTTCTGGCAGAGCCGTCTACTCGATTATAGCCAGTTTTTATTTTAGTTGTTTAATTGTTTCTATTTCTTCCTTGTCAATGTCAAATTTTAATGTTGTTGTCATGTAAATTGGACTGTCATTGCCAAATAAATTGTTATCAAGAAATTTATTAAAGTGCAGAACTCGGAACTCTTTTCTAAATGTCGTAATTGTCAAATTAGTCAAATCAACGATGGCAATTTTCTGATTTCTTTGTTTTGTCCAAATTGGTAATGCAATTTTTTCATTTGTTTCATTCCAAATAATTGGTCCGCCACACCAATCGTTTAGTTTAAGTTTCTTGTCATCATAAATTAAATAACATTCTCCACCAATTGGCGCTCCCATTGCAATTTCATATAGTTCTCCAAATTCAATTTTATATTTTCCATTTGGTGATAATAGGTTCTTGTCAATATTTGAAAAGTTCCAAGGGTTTGGATATTCGTTATTCATAAATCTTTGCTCCTTTAAAAATGTCAGCAAAAGTTGACCAGTCTGGTTTGTCTGCTTTAATATCAAGTTTCATATTGTCGTAATAACCTTGAACGTCTTCTGTGTATGCACTTAACGCTTCCAAAAAATCAGGCAAAGTTTTATTTTCCCATTTTTCAGGATTGTCCAAAAAGTCCTTACGCAATAAGTCAAGGAACTTAATGAAAGTTTTTCTGTCGGTTACTTTAAAGTCGTTAACTGTGTCGTTCATAAAATTGGCTATAACTAGTTTATAGTCGCTACTTTATAGCGACTATACAACCATATTAGGGTAGATTGTCGCTACTCAGTATCGTATTTACTCCAAATATATAATTATTTTTTTTATCACAAATCATCAAAAGGACTTTTGATTTGTTGAATACTTTTCGTACTAACATCAGTATATATTTCAGTTGTTTTACTACTACTATGACCTAGCTACTCTAAAATATACCTCAAATCTGTACCCCTCTCAAGTAAACAGCTAAAACCACCATCCACTCACTACCGTCAAAGGCGCACTCCGTCAGTTTCTGGCGGAGCCGTCTACTCGATTGTGCAACGTTATAATTTTACTCTTAATGTTGGTAATAATGCTATTGTCTCAATACCATTCAATGAATAATAGAGTTTACCTTTCAATCCAAGTTCAGCATAATCAGTTAGTTTAAAATAATACTCTAAAGAGCCAAATAAACCTAAATTGTCAGACCTGTTTTTTTCATTATTTAAAACAAAATAAATGTTGTTTTCATCTCCACTTATTGAATTTGTATTAAGGTTTTCGATAAAGAAAAATGCTCCAAGTGTAAACTGAATATTGTTTTTAAATACAGTTCTAAAATGAATATCAAAAAAATCTTTTGTATGTGTGTTTTTATAATTATCTAATATTAGAGCAGTGTTGGTAGAAGTTATTAAAACACCATCATTAATACTTTTTGAGTGTTGTTGTCTTGAATATCCTAACCCTATATAGCGATTTTTAGGTAATTTATAATCAAAATTAATTTCATAAAACGAGCCAATACTTGGCAATTCAAGATTAAGTGGGGAAGTTGAAGAATAATCTGAGTAGTCAATATATGACAAGCCGTAAGAAAATGAAATGTCAATTTTTTGTTCTTTATTATCTTGAGCCAATAAAGAATTTGTAGCAATAAGTATCAATAAAAGAATTATTTTTTTCATAGTTTAGAATTTTTTACCAATGTTTAGTGTAAGATTATAATAGTTAGGATATACAGGAATTGAATTTATTTTTTTTTCTCCAATAGGCATAAGATAATATGGATTTATTCCAATAAAATATTCCTTATAAAAAGTATATTGAAATTGTAAGCCTAAAGTGTAATAAAAAGTGTTCAAACTATCAGAAATAGTTTCATTTTCATAAGATATTATTTGTCCCGAAATTGGTAAATAATTCCAATTCTTTAAATAGTGTGAAGAAGATTTTGTAAACATAAAACCTAAACCCGCACTAAAATTAAAATTAAAATTTTTATTATTTACGAATAAATAATTAATCCTAGAACCAATATTTATATTTGAAATTTTTGACCATTGAGAATTTAATAAAATATCATCAAATGTTTGATTCAATAAAAATTCATTTAAAAGTATATCATTTTTATAAAAATTTGGGAAATCATCGCTTTGCGAATATTCCATATTAAAATCAATAGCAAAAGATTGCGAAAATCTATTTTGATAATTTAAGCCAAGAGAATAATTATTCAAGTTGTCGAATTTATCAGGATACCAAGGTTTTCCTATTGATAAGTAAATACTTTCTTTTTGAGCCAACAAAGTAGCACAAGTAAAAATTAATATGATGGTAAATGCTTTTTTCATATTTAAAAAGAATGGATGCTATGCCTACGGCATAGCATCCATAAAAAAAATTAAAGGTCAGTGTAAAAATGTTTAAAATAATAATCTACAATACCTATTTTTTTAACATTGTATTGTACACCATTATTGTTAATTGTTCTACCTGTTGTACCAGGACCAACAATTGTAGCTAAAATCATTCTTCTTGACATTTCAGCATTTGATCTAAATTTTGAACTGCCTAGTGAAAAATTTATTTTTACAGAACCACTAGCTTCTGTATGAGGTTTAATTTCTCCACCCTCTACTTTAAATCCAGATTTTGCGGTTAATTCAGCTGATGCAGTTGCGGAAATATGATGAAGAGAGAATACAGCCATAACTTGTGTATTTTCCGTCATATTCCAATCTGGGTCAAATTCTGCGTCAAAGCCTAACCATCTCTTTTTTCTTTTAACATACTTTCTTTTACATCTAAAATCTTTAATGGTGTATTTTGTCCCTGTTGCAGTGATAGTACCATCAGCATTTTGGGTTACTGCACCATCTGTAGTTCCTCTGAAAAAACGTAACTTTTGATGCGTACCACCAAACCCCATCCAGCTTGTACCATTAATTTGTATTCTTGGAATGTAAGAACTTATAATATCTGATTCAGGAATATTATTATGGTTTGTATTTGCTGTTAATAATGTTGTTGTAGGAACTGTATTGTTGTTATTGTTGTTTGAGCCTGTTCCTCCAGTATTCCCACCTGTAAATCCACCAGGATTATTAATTAAAAATTGATTTCCAGAAGGTAATAATTCATTATTAGGGTCTAACGGAGCTGGTTGTAATTCTGTAAATCCACAAGGTCTACCGGGAATATCACAAGGGTCAATTGGAACAATTACGTAAACGGGATTATCGTCTAAAAAGTCATTAGACATACCATCAACTACATCAATATCTGTTAATCCTACATGAAACTTATAACCAGTGTTTGTTTGAGCGTTATTTAAAGGGTCATAAGAAACATAAAACTCTTCAACACTTGTATCATCATCTTCATATTCTGAATCAAACGGATAAAAAATTTGCAGTTCTTCTGAAACAAGCAATGATGCTAAATCGTTAGCAATAGTTGCACTTGTTCTAGCTAATGCTCCTTTTGATGTTTTAGCTTCCAAAACATTAGCAATAGTTTTATAATTCTCCTCATTTTTCTCAAACTCGTTTTGTAAAGCTGTTTTGAAAACATTAGATGAATTTACTTTTCTTTTGCTAAAATTGCTAATTTCATTTTTACGCAAACCATTTTCTTGCTCAAATAAATAAGCAAACGATACAATTTCAGCATCTTCGTCAACTTCTTTCATTTTTTGATTCAATGCTGTTTAACCTCACTATTGGTTAGCATTTTACCAAATAGGACAGAGGTTTCTTGCATCAACTTTTGCTTATCATTTAGGTTTTCTGTTTGCAAGTCGATAGTTTCATTGTCTTCTGAACAACTAACAAAAATTGTTGTTGAAAGCATTATTAATAATGCTGATTTTAAAATTCTCTTCATTCTGTGTTTATTTTAATATTAAACTGCTCAAAAAGTTTAAACCCTAAGAAGAAATGAGCTTCAGCTAAATGGTATTCTCCTCAGGGATAATTCGGAAAAATTTTCTGTCTTTTCATAACGTCTGCTTTTCAATAATGTTGCACAACGTCAGACTGTGAAAAAACCTCCACAATCCTTGCACCAAATATAGTAAAATAGTTGTAAGAAAGTTATAGTTTTTTTACCTTTAACGATGCAACATCCCGACGCTTCGGGGCAAGGAATAGCTCGCAACCAACTGCAAGTAAGCAGTCTAGAAGGCACTATTAGTCAGGACAATCCTGTTAGATTTATAGATGCTTTTGTCAACAGTATCGACTTAGAGAGAATTGGATTTACACCAAGAGTATTAAAAACCATCCATTTTAACCCAAGTTGTTTCCCTAAAACAAGGAAAGAACTTGGCTTTTATAAAATCAGTCTTTTTAGACTTAAAAAACTCGTTTGTAAGCACTCCAAGTTTTACAACTTTGAATTATAACTAAAAAACTAACCTCCTTAAAATAGCTTCTAAAGAGGTTATTTTTTATAAATATTTTAAAATTTTAGTTTTTTATAGAGGTTGTGCAACAGTTACCCGTGTTAGCGGTTCGGGCTTTTTGTGTCATAAGTTTTCGGTCATTTTACCCAAATTAATTTTCTCTACTTTTGTAAATGTTACCTCTCTAACAAATTCCATATTGCCCCATAGATAATTATTCCCTTTTAGCAATTTGGTTGTTCTCATTCTTGCGTTTAGTCTTTTTATCTCAATGTCTGTCGCTTTTCTTTTATCGCCAAGTTGTCCGTAAAGTTTAATTGCTGGATGACTATTAAACTTTCCTCTGAATAGCGAAGTCAACCAAAAAAAAGTACTGCTGTTTACTCCTAAAATACAGATATTTTTATGGTCTTTACTATTTTCCGGAAGTTTTGTAGGGAACTTTTCAAAGTAAAATCCAGTCTGATTGCTGTTTAAGAATAAAGAGCCAATTGGGGTTACTGTTGGATTGCCTTCTTTGTCAACCGAAGCAAGGGAAACGTGAAAATTAGTCCTGAAGCATTTGTTGAAGTGCTTTCTTATTTCTATCCAATTTTTTCGAATGTCCATATTGTTTATAGTCCGGATTAATAACTTCCTATTTATGTTGTTGTTCGGTCGTCAAAGCCTGACCGCTAACGTCAGACTGTGAAAAAACCTCCACAATCCTTGTACCAAATATAGTAAAATAGTTGTAAGAAAGTTATAGTTTTTTTATCTTTAACGATGCTACATATACAAGGAATAGCTCGCAACCAACTACAAGTAAGCAGTCTAGAAGACACCATTAGTCAGGACAATCCTGTTCGATTTATAGATGCTTTTGTCAACAGTATCGACTTAGAGAAAATAGGATTTACACCCAGAGTATTAAAAACCATCCATTTTAACCCAAGTTGTTTCCCTAAAACAAGGGAAGTCCTTGGCTTTTATGAAATCAGTCTTTTTAGACTTAAAAAACTCGTTTGTAAGTACTCCAAATTTTACAACTTTGAACTTCATTTAAAAAATAAACCTCTCTAAAATTGCTTCTAAAGAGGTGGTTTTTTTGTGATTTATAAATTTATTTAAAAAAAATGGAGGTTGTGCAACAGTTACGCCTGTTAACTGTTGTTTTTTTCTTTTTCATTTGTTTGGTAATTCCATTTTTTCTTTTAAATTTGTAACCATTGTGTAAGGTTAAATAATTTGGTTATGAGCGAATATATGACGCTTTCAGAAACTTCTGAATATATTGGTAAAAGTAAAGAAACTTTAAGACGTTGGGATAAAGAAGGTAAATTACCTGCTGTTCGTGAACCAATGAGTAATTATAGAGTTTATAGAAAGTCAGATGTCGATACTTTGTTTTCAGATTTTTTAGATGAAAACATAAAAGAAGAAATTTCTAATTATGTTGAACCTCATAATGAATATACTGTTTTAGAGCTTTTCGCTGGAGCTGGAGGTTTGGCTGTTGGAATGGAGAAGGCTGGTTTGAAATGTGTAGCTTTAAATGAAATTGATAAATGGGCTTGTAATACTTTAAGAAAAAATCGGCCATATTGGAATGTTTTAGAAGGTGATATTAAGTCTTTTAGTTTTGCAGAATATGAAAATAAAGTTGATATTGTAACTGGGGGATTTCCTTGCCAAGCATTTAGTTATGCTGGAAAGAAATTAGGTTTAGCTGATGCAAGAGGAACTTTGTTTTATGAATTTGCAAGAGTTGTAAAAGAAGTAAATCCTCCAATTTGTATTGGTGAAAATGTTCGTGGTTTATTAAGTCACGAAAATGGTAAAACGCTTCAAGGAATGATTTCTATTTTGGATGAAATAGGTTATAATGTTGTTCCTGTTCAAGTTCTAAAAGCAATTAATTTTAATGTTCCACAAAAGAGAGAACGATTAATTTTGGTTGGAATTAGAAAAGATATTGATTTAAAATATGAATATCCAAATCCTTATAAGAAAGTATACAATTTAAAAGATGCTTTGAAAAAAGGTGAATTATTTGATTGTGATGTTCCAAAATCTGAAGGTTCAAAATATCCAAAAAGCAAGATTGATGTTTTAGATTTAGTTCCACAAAAAGGTTATTGGCGGGATTTGCCTTTAGATATTCAAAAGGAATTTATGGGCGGAAGTTTTCATCTTGGCGGTGGAAAAACAGGAATTGCAAGAAGAATAGGTTGGGACGAACCTTGTTTAACATTAACTTGTAGTCCAGCACAAAAACAAACTGAAAGATGTCATCCTGAAGAAACTCGACCGTTTACGGTTAGAGAATACGCGAGAATTCAAACTTTTCCTGACGATTGGGAATTTGAAGGCTCTGTTGCTCAGCAATATAAACAGATTGGAAATGCAGTTCCAGTTAATTTAGGAAAAGAAGTAGGCTATTCAATTATAAAGTTTCTAAATAAATATTACGAAGAATTGCATAAATAATTCTATATTGTGGCACAAAAAATAATTGTTTATGCCACCACCAACACAACAAGAAGTATTTAATTTAGTAAGAGAAACTGTAATATCAAGTTTAACCAATTTTATTCGAAATAGAATGGGTGTTGAGCCAAATTTCCAAATACTTGATTTAATAATTCCAACGGAAAGAAGAATTAGATCAGTTGTAGGAGGTATGGAAACTTCTTTGGGAACAACTTTATGGGAGCCTTTAGCAAAAAATTTAGCCAGTTTGAATGGTTTTGAAATTATTGAAGATAATTTGTTGTCACCAACAAATATGCCCGGAAACCTTCAAAATACTGTCCAATTACTTGTTGAAGGTAGAAATAATAGAAATCAATTATATAATGCAGAATATTGTCATGATAGAATTAAGGAAGTTTGCCAAAATTTTATTATAAATCCAATAAATGATTTCAGTAGAGCTCCAAGAGGTTTTGGAGTTGATATTTGGTTAAGAAAAGATAATGTAAATTATTTTTTTGACACAAAAACTGTACAGGCAAATGTAGGTGGCTATTCTAGATGTTTTAACCAGGTTCTTAATTGGTATTCTTATTTTTACTCTAGATATCCTGAGGGAAATGCATCTGCAAGAATTGTTTTTCCTTATAATCCTTATGGTAACGTCAATTTTTGGACTAGAACTATTGGAAGAGGTTGGCCTTTAGAGCCAGATAATGAAGGTTGGGTTGAAAATCAATTTTGGGATTTCTGTTCTGGAATTGACAACACATATCAAATTATTTTAGACGCTTTTAATGATATCTCTTCGACTGGGGATTTGGAAGATATAATTCAGGGTATTTTTTACGGTGAGCGTTAAAATAACAGTTAACTTGTATATATCCGAAACTAGTTTCGCTTTTACCTTCTAAAAAGGAGTGATAGGCGAATCTTTTTGGATTTTTTGTTTTTCAAATTTAAAAATTTATTTCTTACAAATCATCAAACGGGCTTTTTATTTGTTGAATACTTTTCGTGCTTACATGAGTATAAATTTCGGTAGTTTTACTACTATTATGACCCAAGAGTTCTTGAATGTATCTTAAATCAGTGCCACTTTCTAATAAATGTGTAGCATAGCTGTGACGCAACCAATGCAACGTAACAGGCTTTGTAATACCTGTTTTTTGCAACGCTTGTTTTAATACTTGTTGCAAACTTTTATCAGAATAAGGAGTTCCTTCAATCAATCCTTCAAATAAGTAAGTTGTTGGTTTAAACAATTTATAATATTCTCGCAGCATTTCCAGTATCTTTAAACTCAAAGGCGCAATTCTATCTTTTTTGCCTTTAGCATTTTTTAGTAAAATTATATTTCGTTTCGAATCAATATTAACTGGTTTGAGTGCTAATAATTCACCACATCGCAAACCACAACTATAAATTAAGCTCAACATCATTTTATGTTTTATGTTTTCGTGGGCGTTTAAAATAGCTTTTACTTCCTCCTTGCTCAACACATTGGGCAAAACCTTCTCCCGTTTTGGTCTGTGTATCTTGTCAATTTCAATCTTAGTATCTCTACACGTTTTAAAATACAATTTAATCGAATTTACTATCTGATTCTAATAAGATGGCGACAATCCGCTTTTCACCTTTGTGTTTTATGATTTTGGCTTCCCATTTCATAGTGCTAACTTTTAACTCCTAACTGTAGAAAAAAATAGATTACGATATTTTTTTTCGAACATAGGACAAATTCCCTACTAGTTTTTTTAGCTTTTTTCCTGGTCGGAAAATAATTGAAGCACGAGTTACATTATCTTTAGAAACACCTGC
>NZ_JBCGDO010000038.1:0-9221 GCF_038739835.1 Flavobacterium aureirubrum | reverse complement strand
ACTCCAAGTTTTACAACTTTGAATTATAACTAAAAAACTAACCTCCTTAAAATAGCTTCTAAAGAGGTTACTTTTTATAAATATTTTAAAATTTTAGTTTTTTATTGAGGTTGTGCAACAGTTACCGCTGTTGTATGCCGTTTTTTTTTAGATTTCATATAATTCAATTGGTAAATTATCTGGATCTTCAAAAAAAGTAAAGCGCTTTTTAGTAAACTCGTCTATTCGTATTGGTTCTGTTTTAATAGAATTCTTAGTAAGTTTTGCAATTACACTTTCTAAATTTGACACTTCAAAAGCTAAATGTCTCATCCCGCAAGCTTCAGGATTGGATACTCTTACTGGAGGATTTGGAAAAGAAAATAATTCAATAACATAGATGCCATTTAACGCTAAATCAATTTTATAAGATTCTCGTTCTGGTCTAAAAACTTCATTGATAATTTCGAGGTCTAATATTTCGGTATAAAAGTGTTTTGATTTTTGATAGTCAGAACAAATAATCGCAATATGATGCACTTTTTTAAACATATTGAATTACTTTTAGTATATTATTTAGTTTTTTAAAAATGAAGAATACATCCACACTAATTTTTCTTGGGCTCTTATGTAATCACTCATTAGTGCATTTGTTCCTTCATCGCCTGCATCAGACGAAATAATGAGAAGTTCTCTTTGTAGAATAATAATTGCTTGCAAAGAATTAAGAATATCTTCAACAGCTTTTATGCCATTACTAACTTGTGCACATTCTTTTATCTTAGATAAAATACGATAGTCTGTGAAGTTGTGTTTTGGTGTATGACCAAGGGTTAAAATTCTTTCTGCTACCTCGTCTATTTTCAAAAGTAGGTCGTCATATAGTTCTTCAAATTTCAAATGCAGTTCAAAAAATTTATCACCTTTTATATTCCAATGATAGCCACGAGTGTTTTGGTAAAAAATGGAATAATTTGCTAATAAAACATTTAACATTTCTGCTAATTCAGATGACTTTGTAATGTCAAGACCAATATTGTTTAATTTTTTCATTTTTAAAAATTTTTATTGATAATTATACTTTCTGATTAAGTCATAAAGTAAAAATTTGAGGTGACAACTTTTGCCACCTCAAATGACACTTAGAGATTATAGTTTTTGCAGTTCTGCAAGAACAGCCTCTCCAACACCATGAGCAGACTGAGGATTTTGGCCTGTTACAACCCTTTGGTCAACCGTTACATGGGGTTGCCATAATCCTGACTTTTCAAATTTTGCACCTCTCTCAATTAAAACTGTTTCCAACATATAAGGTACTACTTTTTCTAACTTTACTGCAATTTCTTCTTCGTTAGTAAATGCATTTATTTTTTTTCCATCAACCAAATATTTTCCATTGCTCAATTTTATGTTTACTAAACCAGCAGGACCATGACAAACAGCACTTACTACACCATTATTTTCGTAGATTTTTTGAGCAATTAAAGCCAGTTCAGCATTATCTGCAAAATCCCACATTGTTCCATGTCCACCCGCATAGTGAATTGCAACATAATCATTAGGATTCACTTCAGAGGGCTTCATCGAGTTATTAATTTTCTTATTATACTCTTTATTCTCCCAAAATTTTTTGTTTATAGGGTCTTCTAAGTTGAATCCATCTACTGGAGGAGTCCCCCCTTTCGGACTCACGAAATCAATTTCATATCCTGCATTGTGCAGTATTTCCCAAGGGTGAGACACCTCAGATAAATAATAACCTGTTGCTTCTCCTGTATTCCCTTTTTTGTCGTGGCTTGATACCACAAATAAAATTTTCTTGTTCATTTTTTTTGTTTTTAAAGTTTGTGCAGCTGCTTGGTTTGAAAAAAGGGTTATGGTGCAACCTGCAATTACCAATAAACCTTTAAAGATTTTTTTAACTAGTTTTTTCATGTTATTTGATTTAAAAATTATTTTCATTTAATTGAAACACTTCTCTGCTTTCAAGTAACGGTACTATTCTTTCAATAACGATTTCTTTGAAATAGAAACTATTCTTGTGTGTTTCTAATGCTTGCAAGTTTTCATATTCTTCATAAATAAAAAAATTAGAATCGTTTGAATGATCGAAGAAAGAACGATAAGCTAAATTTCCTGACTCTTTAGCAGTATGTTTAGCTATTTGTTCAAAAAGGATTTTAAATTCTTCTACTTTACCTTCCTTGATTTTATATTTTGCTAAAAGTTTTACGGATTCCATTTTTAATTTTAATTATTTGTTATATGTATGGTTGTGACGAAATGAGTTTGTTAGATGCTTTTCAGAATTCCGCCATCAACTCGAACAGAAGCACCATTAGTAGCTGCCGCAAGAGGACTGGATAGATAAACAGCTATTGATGCAACTTCTTCAGTATTTATAAATCGTTGCAATAAACTCAGAGGTCTAGTTTCATTAAAGAATTCTTTTTCAACTTCTTGTGTCGTCTGATTATTTGCAATAGCTAAATCTTGAATAAATTGCTGAACACCTGCTGAGTATGTTGGGCCAGGAAGAATTGAATTAACTGTAACACCAGTTCCTTTAGTGAGTTGTGCTAAACCATTTGCGATAGCAATTTGAGCAGTTTTAGTCATTCCATAATGAATCATTTCTGATGGAATTTGCAATCCTGATTCACTTGATATAAATAGAACTCTTCCCCAGTTTTTATCTAACATTGCTGGCAATAAATGTTGTGTTAGTTTTATACCTGTAAGCACATTGATGTTAAAAATTCTGATCCAATCCTCAGTGGTAATTTCAAAAAAAGAACGTGGCTCATAAATCCCTAAATTATTGATTAGTATTTCTACTTCTTTAATTTGATTTTTTACAGTATTTATGCCATCTGGTTTTGATAAATCAGCAACAATTCCAATTACGTTGGCCTGATTCACTTCATTTTTAATTTTTTCAATTGCATTATCAACAGAGTCTTGCGTTCTCCCATTGATATATACTAAAGCATTTTCTTTAGCAAATGTTTTGGCTATAGCTAATCCAATTCCGTTTGTAGAACCAGAAATGAATACTTTTTTATTATCTAATTTTAAGTCCATAAAGTTTAAATATTTATAGGACAAAATTAGTTTGGTAATGCTTCTGGTAAAAGGAGTTAAATCACAAGTTTTTTGTGATATAAATCACATTATGAAGAAAGTCGACTAAGAGTTTCTCTTGAAACCCCTAAGTAAGAGGCTATTAAAGTTTTTGGAACTCTTTGAAAAAGCCTTGGATATTGTTGAAGAAGCTGCTCATATCGTTCTTTTGCATTGCTATTGAGTAAAGAAAGGATTCTACGTTGTAATGCTACATAACCAGAGTTTGATTTTTTTCTGAAAAAATGCTCTATTTTATGCATATCAGCGCAGAGTTTTTCTCGATTATGAAGTGATAAACAAAGAACTTCTGTAGGTTCAATACAATCAATATTTAAAGTTGCTTTTGATTCATTAAAATATGCTTGATAATCTGTAACCCACCAATCCTCTGTGGCAAACTGCATGATATGTTCTTTACCGTCATGATTTATATAGTATGCTTTTAAAAGCCCTTTAATTACAAAATGGTCATTTTGAACTAAATCACCATCTTGAATTAAGAATTGATGTTTCTTTAATTTTTTTGTTGTAAAGTGAGAAAGGATATAATCAAACTCCTTATCTGTCAGAGGTGTAATTTTTTCTATTTGTTTTCTAAGTATTTCACTCATCTTATTTGTAGTCTGTCTCTTAAAATGGCATACAACATCAGACTGTGAAAAAACCTCCACAATCCTTGCACCAAATATAGTAAAATAGTTGTAAGAAAGTTATAGTTTTTTTATCTTTAACGATGCAACATATACAAGGAATAGCTCGCAACCAACTACAAGTAAGCAGTCTAGAAGATAGTATTAGTCAGGACAATCCTGTTCTCCCGAAGCGTCGGGATTATAGATGCTTTCGTTAACCTTATCGATTTAGAGAAAATAGGATTTACGCCAAGAGTATTAAAAACCATCCATTTTAACCCAAGTTGTTTCCCTAAAACAAGGAAAGAACTTGGCTTTTATAAAATCAGTCTTTTTAGACTTAAAAAACTCGTTTGTAAGCACTCCAAGTTTTACAACTTTGAATTATAACTAAAAAACTAACCTCCTTAAAATAGCTTCTAAAGAGGTTGCTTTTTATAAATATTTTAAAATTTTAGTTTTTTATTGAGGTTGTGCAACAGTTACTGCTGTTAGGCGATGTATTTATTTTTCTACGATTTCTGTCAACCGTTTTTTATAGTTTTCAAAGATAGTATTTTTGTCCATTTCTGAATGTCTTTTTGCACCATAAACTATAAAAGGTTCAAGGTTTTCCATTCCACATAGTCCAAAAGTGCCAACAAATAAATGTTTGAAAATGTCATAGATTGTTCCCCGTTTTTCTGGAGTCCAAGCAAAATCAGGTGCACCCGTGGTCATACTTACTAAAATTCTTTTTCCTGCCAAAGCTTGTCCACCACCATAAGCCCAACCCATACTAAAAACTCTGTCAACATATCCTTTCAAAAGTCCTGGCATACTGTACCACCAAAGTGGAAATTGAAAAATAATTAGGTCCGCTTCGCTTAATAGTTTGTGTTCTCGTGTTATGTCTGCCGAGTAGGTCTGTCTTTGAGTGGCTGCTTGTTGTTCTACTTGCAAATCAAAAAAATCAACATTGTAAAGGCTCGTGAAGTCGTCTTCGTCTGCCGATGCTTTAAATTTCATTTGATACAAGTCGCTTACGGAAACAGACCATCCAAACGCTTCAAGCGTTTGGATAGCTGTATTTCTTAATTGTCCGTTGTAAGACTGCAAATTCGGATGTGCAAAAACAATGTGTGCTTTCATTATAAAAATGCTTGTTTGTTGTTAGTGAAAAATGTTTCGGCACTTGTGTATTCTTTGCCTGTAAGTTTTTTGTAATCATCAGAGTAGCTCGCTGTCCAACCTTGTTTGGTGATGTAGTTAAGTTCCATCATTGCATTAACCATCCACTCGGGCATATGGTTAGAAAGCATACTTTCTTTGGCTTTCTCTTCTGGAATATCAATATAGCTAACTTTTCTGCCTAAAACTTGGCTTAATGTTTCGGCTAAAATTTCATTGGTGTAAGTTAGTCCACTTAACTCGTAGGTTTTTCCAAAATGCTCATCACTTGTTAATGCCAATGCAACTACTTCGCCCAAATCATTAATGTCAAGCATCGATAATTTTGCTTCACCTGTTGGCAAATAAAAACCATTGTATTGCTTGATAGTTTGGCTATGAAAATTAATGAAGTTTTGTAAAAAACTATATGGTCTTACAATAGTGTAATTTAAACCTGATACTTTGATTAAATCTTCGCTTGCACCTGCCCAACGAGCCATTTGTATTTGTCCGTTGCTGTCAGCACCTGATGCAGTACTTCTAACCAAATGTTTTACTCCATTTTGCTTGGCGGCATTGATAACCATTTGTGTTACAGCTTCGGGGTTTTGCATTAACGGTGTTACCAAAAATACACGGTCTTTCCCTTTTAATGCTTGGTTTAAACTTTCTTGGTCTGTAAAGTTTACAATAAGCGGTATTGCCTCAAATTGTGAAACTTTTTCAAAATCTTTTTCAGATTGTACACCTGCAAAAACTTCTACATTCTTGTTTTGCAAATTTTTGATAACTGCTAAGCCAATATTTCCTGTGGCACCTAAAACGATTACTTGTTCCATTGTTTTTAAATTTTAATTGTTAATTGATAGTGCAAAGATGAGCCAACTTGTCGCCTTGCTGATAACCAAAAACAATATAATAATGACCAAAATTACATTTGACTGTTTCGGTATTCTTTTGGTGTCGTTGAAGTTTGATTTTTGAAAAACCGTATAAAGTGTGTAGGCTCTTCAAATCCAATAGAATAGGCAATTTCTGATATATCTTCAGCTGAATATTTTAATAGTTTCTTGGCTTCTTGAATGATTTTTTCTGAAATCAGTTCTTTTGCAGTTATTCCTAAAACTTCTTTGGAATTTTGATTGAGTGTATTGGCTGACACGTTTAACTTCTTTGCATATTCCCCAACTTGTTTGTGCTTGATGTAACAATTAGTTACCAAATTTTGAAATTGAAAAACCAATTCTTGTTTCTTTGATGGATTGATATTTATACTACCAATGACTTCCTGTAAACTTTTACATTTGAATAAAAGTGATAACAAAAATGATTGTAAAATGTGGACTCGATAAGCGTTAGGCGTATAATATTCTTTGTAAAGTTTTTCAAAATCAGATGCCAATTCAACAATTTGTTCAATGTCTAACTTCAAAAAATTTTGTTCCGAAAGGTTAAAAAAGGAAAATTCATTTTTAAAATTACCACTAAAAAAATTCAAGAATTCTGTTTTAAAATACACCACAAAGCCTGTTGTACGCATATTGCGTTGCCACGAAAAAATATGGTCTGGAGAAAGGAAATAGAGTGTATTTTCAAGTGCTTTGTTTGATTGTTCGTTGATGTTAGCAACTGCATTTCCTGAATTAAGAATTAATGAAACTTGATAAAAGTCTTTTTGGTAGGGTGGCATTTTTAATGCATTGTCTTTCGGTAATTCGTCAAACCGAAACACAAAAAAATCAGCAATATCTGTTCGCTTCTCAAAACCAGTGGTTTCAAAAAATTCATTGATTTCGTTAAAGCGTTTGATGTTCTGTTTCAATGTTTGCAGGATGTCTGTTAATATATCGCCTAACGTCAGACTGTGAAAAAACATCACAATCCTTGCACCAAATATAGTAAAATAGTTGTAAGAAAGTTATAGTTTTTTTATCTTTAACGATGCAACATCCCGACGCTTCGGGACAAGGAATAGCTCGCAACCAACTACAAGTAAACAGTCTAGAAGACACTATTAGTCAGGACAATCCTGTTCTCCCGAAGCGTCGGGATTATAGATGCTTTTGTTAACAGTATCGACTTAGAGAAAATAGGATTTACGCCAAGAGTATTAAAAACCATCCTTTTTAGCTCAAGTTGTTTCCCTAAAACAAGGAAAGAACTTGGCTTTTATAAAATCAGTCTTTTTAGACTTAAAAAACTCGTTTGTAAGCACTCCAAGTTTTACAACTTTGAATTATAACTAAAAAACTAACCTCCTTAAAATAGCTTCTAAAGAGGTTACTTTTTATAAATATTTTAAAATTTTAGTTTTTTATGGAGGTTGTGCAACAGTTACGCCTGTTAGTGGCTGGCTTTCTCTTTTATTTGCTTCTTTACGATTTCTAAATAGGGGTCTTTTCCGTTTAATAAATCGTCAATTGTATATTCAACCCAAATATTTGGTATTTGAATTTTCCCATTTACTTTTTCAGGTCGTTCTATATAGGTTGTTGCTATTGATATTTTAGCTTTCGTTCTTGGTAGTTCCATTGGTGTGTAGGTAGTCGCACCTATTGGATTATTTCCTACACTTGTTCCAATTACTGTCCCAATTCCATTGTCTTGAAATAGAGTAGTTAGCATTGCAGCTGCGCTACCTGTTCTATAATTTGAAAGGATATATACATTGCCTTTAAAAATCGGGCGATTATCTTGAATAAAATATTTCGAGTTCTTATCTGTAATTTCGCTAAAAAGGTTTTCACCCGAATTGGTCTGAACCAAATCTCTTTGCGGCACACCTTCGGGATATTTTTTATATAAAGCCTGATAATCTTTCTTAAAGTATTTTTTATAGATATCTGATGTGAAAGCGTATTCACCAAAACCTTTCAGATTCTCTTTTTCAGTAAGGAAATACATAAGCTGTATCCCAAGCATAAGATTTCCTCCCGGATTATTCCTTATGTCAATAATTAGATTATCTATATTGTTGGTGTTCAAACTATCGATAAGCTCCCATACAAAGTCCTTAAAAACAGGATATTTAGGATTGTAGAAATTTGCAATCCGTTTTGATGGTTTGTCTTTTTTAAATTGCCTCTTTACGTATCCTCTTGCAATGGGTTGAAGCCAAGGTTTTACATAGCTTTCAATTCCTTCCAATATGTCAATTTTATCGTGGCATCTATTAAATTGTAAATAACCAAAATTTTGTTCTTTATTGAAAGTATATAAGTAGGTTTCATTTTGATATCTTGTAACGGGATTTTCTTTAAATGAAATATTAAATACGTCAACTTTACCTTCGGTAGATATTGGCAATAATTCAATTTCAGAGTGATCTTCAAACTTCAGCCTTAATATTTCAGAATTTTCTTTGATGACACCTATTTGTTTCAAGTATTGTGGCTTATTGTAAAATTGTAAGTTGCGGACATCAAATTGTTGATTAATTTTATTCTCAGCGAAGGTATAATCTATCAATTTTTTTTCTACCACATTTGTAGTTAATCCGTTTATCTCCAAAATTTTCTTACCTATTTGTAAACTATCGTATTGTCTGGAAATATTAAGCAAATACCAATCATCTGATGAGATAAAGATTGCATAAGGATAAACCAACTTAAATTCCTGACTTAAAGATATGTTGGTGTGCTGGTTTTTTAGATTGGAAAGGTAACTTCTTGCTTGAACAACAAAGTCGGTGTTGTTATCTACAATTGCTAATGTTGATAAAATTTGGTTGGCTTGCTCTTGACGTTTATCCTTTGGAAAGACACTGTCTAATTGAGGATAGCCTTCTTCTACCAATTTGGTTAAATAAAGAAAATCATACTGATAGTTATTGAGTCCCTTTTGCGTGATTTTTTCTTTTGGCGTGTAGTTTTTTAATCCTGTCTTCTGCAAAAAAACTCCGCAAGAGGAAAACAATAAACTAATTAGAAGTAAGAAAAGTATTTTATTCATCTGGTTTGTTTTTTTAAGCTTGCCACTAACGGCAGACTGTGAAAAAACTTTCACAATCCTTTTTCAAATATACAAAAATATTTGTAAGAAGAACAAAGTATTCTTATCTTTAACCATGCAACACATATCAGGAATTTCCCGTCACCAGCTTCAAGTGTCCAGTCTAGAAGACACCATTAGTCAGGACAACCCAATCAGGTTTATCGACGCTTTCGTTAACAGTATTGATTTAGAAAAACTAGGATTTACACCCCGAGTTTTAAAAACCGAAGGCCGTCCAAGCTTTGATACCAAAGTCTTTTTAAAAATCTATCTATACGGCTATTTAAACGGCATTCGCTCTTCAAGGCGATTAGAAAAAGAGTGCCATCGCAACCTGGA
>NZ_JBCGDO010000037.1:0-9257 GCF_038739835.1 Flavobacterium aureirubrum | reverse complement strand
AATTAACTATCGTAAAGCGGTAAGTAGCGGTAGTAGCACCTGCAAAACTATAAGCTTGCGCTGCAACTCCCGTTGCAAATGATGGTAATACCGTGTTATTAGCCGTAGCCATATTTACCACAACTGGCGCACAGCCCTCTGATAAGTTACCATCACAGTTGTCGTCAATATTATTAAAACAAATCTCCGCAGCGCCAGGGTTAATGGCAGCATTATTGTCGTTGCAGTCAATTCCTAATGAAGTTAAACTATAAAATGGATTAAAACTAGCACCATAACACAACGGTATTAATGGTAAGTCTAAAGTATAACCATCAGCATCAACATCAATATAGAAGTTACCGGTTCTCCAAACTGTATTATCGTTATCATCACAATCTGTGCTGTTAGAAACAAATCCTGTTGGAGCTGTTTCGGCTAACGTTGAAACAGCTAAGTTTCCAAATCCATCACCGTCGTTATCAGCGTAGAAAGTAAACAAATCATTACTGAAATAAATATTATCAACAAACAGACGGAATGGAGAAGCATAATTCTGCTCAAGTTTTACCCCATAAATATCATTCAAGGCTCCTGGAAATGCAGTTAAAGGAACTCTTATCCTATTCCAACCAGCAGTTAGTGGACCTGTATTATGAAGTCTATCACCAGGCGCTAATAGAACAACAAACAAATTAGGTCTTGGAGTGTCTAAATAAATATCAATATTCAAGTGTGACATACCAGTTCCAACCAAATTAATACGTCGCTCTCTATTTGTTGGTGGAGGATTACCTATATCGATCAATCCCATAAAGCCTAGACCATCTATGCGTAAAGCCGTATTGTTACCATTTGGAACCGTCGTTAAAACTCTACCGCCACCTTCTGACCAAAAGGCTTGTCCTAAGTTATAATTAGGAGCATTAGCATATTGAGCGGGAGAACCTGTAAATAGAGAAATAACTCTAGCCGCTTCCCTTGCAGGAAGTGCAGGCGAAGGTCCAGGCTCTGGAAAGTTAACTACCAATTGGGCTGAAGTTGAAGCCGGACCAAAAACGCCCGGAATAGCCGCTTGTGTAGCCGTGATTGTAGTGGTGCCACCACCGACAATAGTTACCGTATTACCACTAATTGTGACAACACCTGTAGGATTAGCACTGTATGTCCAAGCACCACTACTATCAGAAGTAGGATTTGTTATCGTAAACGGAGCATTACCTAATACTTGAGGTGATGGCAGTGTTAACGCCCCAATTGATGGTGGCTGGTCGGTTGCTGGTCTGTAGAAATAGATATTGTCTAAATAAACTACTTTAACTGGTGCAGCAGCTCCCGTTGGATTGTTTAAATCAAAAAAACTAATGTTTGCTAAATTTAAACCAGTAAAAACAGATAATGGAATATCAAAGCTAACCCAGCCATTAAGAGGAATACTTGATTGCACTCTCCGATTTCCTTGAACTTCAAACCATAACTCATTTTGATTAACGGTATAAACATCTATATGTAAAGTTGTCATAGCTGCTACACTAGTAGGAGCAAAAGCTAAACGAGCTAACGTAAAACCATTAAATAATCTGGTGTTATTTCCAGCAATATCAACATTCGTCCCAGCCTGCCATGTGGCTCCAGCTGTTGGAGTATAAGAATTACTATATAAAGAAACCACATCCCACGCATTTCTTGCAGGTGGCGTTGGCGCCGCAGTTCCTAAACTAACAACTAACTGTGCAGTTGTTGTAGCAGAGTTGAACAACCCATCAGCAGCTTGAGTAGCAGTGATAGTAGCTGTACCTGGAGCTAAAATAGTTACTGTGTTGCCACTTATTGAAGCAATACCTGCAGGCAAGATAGTATAGGTGAAAGCTCCATTACTGTCTGAAGTAGGAGCCGTTAATGTAAATGGAGCATCGCCAGTTACTCTAGGTCCAACGGTAAACGCACCTAAAGTAGGAGTTGCTAATACATTAAACGTAGCCGAAATCGTAGCACTATTAAAGTTCCCATTTGCAGCTTGTGTAGCGGTAATCGTCGCGGAACCGCTAACACCCACTTGTATTTGATTTCCATTTACGATAGTTCCTACGGCATTGTTACTACTAGTATAACTCCATGCACCAGCACTATTTGAAGTAGGAGCCGTGATGGTAAAAGTAGGTGCGCCAGGATTTACAGTAGGTAGCGAGAAGTTTGAGACAATTGGATTAGCAGTACCAGCGTAGAAATAAACGTTATCAATGTAAATTTGACGAGGTGTACCGCCACTTTGTTCAAACTTAATTCCATTAATATTAGCGAATCCAGTGCCATAACTTGAAAGTGGAATATCCAATGAATTCCATCCTGCAACAAGCGGTCCAATAGTAAAGTTTCTATCACTTGGTGCAAGCAGATTTAAAATCATAGACGTCATAGGTGTATTTAAGAAAATGTCCACGTGAAGAAAATTCATCCCTTCGACACTGAAATTGGTTGAACCAGTAACTAAACCAAAGAAACCTAAATTATTCACTTGAATACAAGTATTATCTCCATTGGCAAAATTAAAATTAGAATTGGTTGAACCTGCTGACCAACCTGCCTGAACTGCAGGTCTAACGTTAGCATAAGTAGTAGGCGTACCTGTATACAAAGAAACTACAGTACCGGGATCTCTTGCAGGTGGTATTGGAGAAGGTCCAGGCGGAGGGAAGTTAACCACTAAATTAGCAGTTGTACTTGCTGCACCAAAAACACCAGGAACAGCTGCTTGCGTAGCTGTGATAGTGGCAGTACCACCACTTACTATAGTAACTGTATTACCGGCTATCGTTACAATTCCAGCAGGGCTAGCACTATAAGACCAAGCACCACTACTATTTGAAGTAGGATTTGTAATCGTAAATGGAGCATTACCAACCAATTGAGGACTAGGAACTGTTAACGCTCCAATAGTTGGCGGCTGATCTGTTGCAGGTCTGTAGAAATATATATTATCTAGATAAACTACTTTTACCGGCGCAGCTGCTCCAGTTGGATTATTTAAATCAAAAAAACTAACATTACCTAGATTCAAACCAACATAATCAGAAAGTGGAATATCAAAGCTAGCCCAGCCATTCAGTGGAATACTGGAAACTACTCGTCTATTGCCATTTATTTCAAACCAAAGTTGATTTTGATTAACGGTGTAAACATCGATATGCAAGGTGGTCATTCCAACTATGCTTCGAGCACCGAAAGCTAATCTAGCTAATGTAAAACCATTAAAAAAACGGGCATTATCACCAGCTATGGGGACATCCACACCAGCTTGCCATGTAGCTCCTGCAGTTGGAGCATAAGCACCACTATACAAGGATACAACATCCCAAGCATTTCTTGCAGGTGGAGTTGGTGCGGGTGTAGGCGGTGGAGGTAAATTTACTGTAAGGGAAGCTGTTCTTGTTCCTGCTACAAAAACCCCAGGAACAGCAGCCTGAGTGGCTGTTATAGTAGTAGTACCTGTACCAACTATGGTGGCGGTATTGCCACTGAATGTAACTACACCAGCTGGGCTACTGCTGTAAGTCCAAGCACCTGAACTATCAGATGTTGGGTTTGTCATTACAAAAGGACCATCTGTACTTAGTTTAGGATTAGAACCCGGAATTGTTAAAGCTCCTAAGGTAGGAAAAGGCAATGAACTAGGATCTCTAATATTGTCTACCCAAAAAGTTCTTGCAGGTCTTGGCGTAACTGTTGGTGTAAAGAATTGTGTTCTACCAACTTCCCAATAAGCATGAATAACAAATCTGTCAAAAGTTCCCGTTGGATTTGCTTGTTGATTATCTAATGCTGTATTGAATGTAAAAGAAAGGGTTTGCCATGTTCCATCACCATTGTGCGTCACAGCAGCAGCAGCGTTGACACTAGTATTGTAAGGTGGTCTAAGAACTTTTACCAAAAAAGTTATAGCTTCGGTAGCACGAACATCAATGGTTAACGTTTTGTTAGTAGTCAGATTAACTGAATTGGTCAAAGTGAATTCAGTTCCTTGCCAAGGTTCAGCAGCACCAGTGTTACCAGTAATTCTCATAACTCGACTGGTATTTGATCCAGTACCTGTCTCAAACGCTGGAGCTGACATACCGCCAAAAGTGTTTAAGACAACACCCCCTGTTTCAGTAGTTTCAAACCCCAATAAAGAAGCCTGCGAATATCCTAATGAAATAGTCATCAGGAAAAATAATAATAAAATTTTCTTCATAAATGTTTGATTTTTATTGTTGTTAATAGTTTGACTTTTAGTAGGATGTCAAATATATAGTGTTACCATTGAAAAATTACAGCAGTCCTAGTCTATAAAAACTATACAAAAAATGAGAAAAGAAAAAAAACAGTAAAAACCCAACAAACGCAAACGTTGTAGTACGTAATTAGGTATACAAGGTCACTACGACGCAACAAATCAAGGTAGAGAATAAACCAAATGTTGTAGTAATGTTGTGTTTATTTTAACACAACAAGGTAATTACATAAAATAAAAAAGACACGTATTAGTGAATTCTGAATATTTTAGATGAAAAAAAACACAAATAAAAAAGATAAATAAAAATTATTACACATTTCATAAAAGAAACGACACATTTTATAAAAGCAGTACAAAAAACAGTGGCTGTTCGCTGGCTATTTGGCTTGGGTTGCTGTATAACTGTAGTAGCTCTAAAATACTTAAAAACGCAACTTAAATAACTTGGTAAATGAACATATCCTATTTACTATAAAAAGGTTTAATCATATAAAAAGTTGTTGCTCGTTAATTACTAATAAAAAAGTAGATTTATAGAACCAACGGCGTAGAGACAAATAAAAATGTGCTGCAAGGCGCCATCATTATTTAATAAAAATTTAAATAAAAAGTTTATAAAATTGCAGCAGAAATACAAGTCACAAGAAGGTTTATGAAGACCGACTGAGAAATAAAGTTTTGAAAAAACAGTTGTTTTGACATGCTTCACTTGATAATCTTGAGCAGGTAATGCTAACAATAAGCACAATTAATCTAATAAAATTAATTATGAAGTAGATAAATTGAAATTCTAAAAATTGCAATTCATAGAGCGGACATTACTCCAACAACTTTTAAAATATTTATCGCGAAAAGCACTGCTTTCAAAGAGTTGCTGTTGATAAGCAAAAAACGAAAAAGTTACTCTAATTAGCAATTACAATCCAATCGGTTCCATCACTTTGAACCGTAAAACGTTGATTTTGATTCAAAGTATTGATTAAAACATTACCAACATCGTTATAAATTACACCTCCCGCAGTAGAAAAAACTTTCGATGTGATACCATTACTGCCTATAATAACAAATATTTTCCCAAGATTACCCACAGCATTCGGAAGTCTCACTTCCAAAACACCATTAAATACTCTAACGGTATATTCAGCTAAAGAAACATTATAAATACCGGTCGTAACCCCAGTAGTCACAAAAGATTTTACATTAGGATCAACCCAACTGCCATTTCCAACACCATTACTTTGCAAAACATAATTGGCAGTTGCGCCATTTGTCATTTGAAAGTTGGTAGTTACCGTATTACCTGTAACTGTCATGGTAGTCCCATCATCGGTTACTATGCCATCGATAAGAGTTGTTCCATTCCACTTGGGTATTCTATTGATTGTAGCAGAAGATACTTGTGGATCGGTTTCGGTTATAGATAACGAAGAGGAATTTACCCAACTTGTAGCACCAGCTCCGTTTGTTTGCAATACTTGACCAACTGTCCCTCTAACATTCGGCAAAGCATAACCGTTAACACTAGCAGGATTATTAACTTGAAGCGTACCATTAACACGTAATATATTGGTATCAAATTCTCCGTAAATTAAAGCATTACTAGCGTCAGCACCCGTGTTCTCAATATATAATTTGTTACTTCCTGCTCCCGCTTCTGAACTTCCTGCCGCATTACCTATAAATACATTGTCATTGCCCGAAGTAGTCGCACTGCCTGCAAAAGCACCAACAGCGGTATTTCTTGTGGAATTATTCCCTACATTTTGTAGTGCATTCGAACCTATAGCCACCGATCTGGTAATAACACCAGAACCTGTCATTGTATTATCTCCAACCGCCACATTATTAATTGCGGCCGCTGAATTGATTCCTGACAAAGAATTACTACCAACTGCCGTATTAAAACGAGTAGTGCCAGGTATGTTAGTTAAAGCATTGAAACCAATGGCGGTATTATTATTTCCTCCGTTAAGACTGGCTAAAGCACCACTCCCAATAGCAGTATTTTGGGCTCCCGTATCAGAATTAGGCGTATTAATAGCTAAAGCATTAAATCCAAAAGCAGTATTATTAGCAGAAGTGGTATTGGCCGCTAACGCATTGGTTCCAAAAGCAGTATTGTTTATCCCAGTATTTGCAGCCAAAGCATTGACCCCAAATGCAGTGGCATTGGTGGCGGAACCAGCAGTCAAGGCATTAAGCCCAAATGAAGTACTAGTGGCCGCTATTCTTCCAGCGGCGGCACTGCTTCGTCTAAAAGCAACATCAACACCATCAGTGGTACCTATAAAATTCGTCGCCGCGTTTAAACCCGCATTACCCGTCGTTAGCCATCCAGTAGCCGTACCAGTAGCAAAAGGAACCCATCTTGCAGGTACGGCAAAAGCATCCCAAAAATAAAATCCTCTAGGTGCGACCATATTGTTAGTATTGTAAATAATTTCGGAATTTACAGGAGCTGTTAACGGAAGAGCATTATTAACACCTACTAGTAAGGATATTCTAGGTACTAATAAACCGTTATCAGTAGAAAATACATCCAAAGCGGCTTCTGGTGAAGTTACATTAATACCTACAGTTCTTGTAGTATTTACACCAGCTGTTAGTGCTCCGGCCATAGTACCAAAAATAGTGTTACCAATGTTTAATTGATTACTACCAGCAGCAGCAGGTGCGGCAGTACTAGCTCCAATCATAATATTGCTGGCGCCGGTTGTTATGTTAGCACCGGCATCAAAACCTACCGCAGTGTTGTTGGCCCCAGTGGATGTAGCTACTAGGGCTCGAGTACCAAACGCACTGTTACCCGCAGCTGTACTCACATTTAAAGAATTAAAACCAACAGCCGTATTATTGGCCGACGTAGTATTAGTTGCTAACGAATTTGTCCCAATAGCTACATTTGAAATACCTGTTGTATTGGCAACCAGGGATCTGTGACCAAGAGCGGTATTATCATTTCCAGTGGTGTTAGCTCGTAGTGCTTGAACTCCAACAGCGGTGTTATTATTTCCTAGTGTATTTAAGAATAAGGAATTGTTTCCAACCGAAGTATTGGAAGCACCCGTAGTATTAGCTTCCAAAGCCCTATCTCCAACAGCAGTATTAAAACTAGCAGTATTAGTCGTTAAAGCATTTCTTCCAATAGCTGTATTGGAATTACCTACAGTATTTGAAAATAGTGCACCAACACCAACAGCTGTATTTTCGTTACCATTGGTATTAGAAAACATAGTTCTTTCTCCAATCGCAACATTAGCAATACCTGCAGCATTACTGGGCAATACATTGGTTCCGATAGCCACATTTCTAATTCCCGTTGAATTTAGTAGCGAATTGGCACCAAAAGAGGTATTCATATTACCACTACCGGTATTAGGATTACCTACAAAACCCGCTCTAATATTATTTCTTCTCAATACAAAATCAACATCATCGGTAGTCCCTAAAAAATTAGTAGCAGCGTTAGTACCTGCATTCCCCGTCAAAGCCCAGCTGGCAGTAGCATTTCCAGTAGCAAGTCTAATCCACAAAGCACCATCCCAATAATAATAACCCGGCGTAACTTGATTCGGTCCGACAGCTGAAGTAGCTGTATTATAAACCAACTCAGAAATAGTAGGAGTTATAACAGTCGCAACGTTGGTAGCCGTTAAAGCAATTCTTGGAATCAATAAACCATCATCTGTTGATACTACATCCAACGATCCATCGGGTGACGTGGTACCAATACCCATTTGGGCCGTTAAACTAAAAGTTAAAAAGAGAAAAAAAATGGAAAATAAATATAATCTCATAATGAAGGTATTTGTTGTGGTAAAAAAATTAATGTCAAAACTTCTTGTGTTATTTGAGTAAAATAAAAAACAACAATTCCAATATCGTAAATTAATAAATTATTTTATTAATAATTAATTCAATCATATAAAATAACTATACAGGTATTGTTAAAAAATAAATTGACAGCTCAACTCAAAACACTATATAATAAAGCGCCTAAAAGCTACAACTCATATTGTCAAATTAATTATCGTGCCGTTTAAGAAATAGTTGTAGAGGTAATGTAAAGGTGTCCATTTAAATATTCATCATTTATATTCCCATAAAACTAAATATTTTATATCAAAAAAGGTAAAAAAGTAGTGTTCCTAAAAAGAAAATAAAAAAATCAATATAAAGTATCACACAAACCGCGTACCTTTTATTGCTATAGTCAAGCAAGTACGGGACAAAAAATCAGTTAAAATCTTTGCAATCTGTGGCAAAAAAACATCCATTACTTTGTGCTTCAACTTCATGTCCACAGTGCAACAAAAAACCACAAACAACAAACTTTAAACCCTCAAATCCCTTTGCGCACCTCGCGACAACTTGGCGACCCTTGTGGTTAAACAACCCAAACTTAAAATAAACACCGTATATTAATTTTCTTCTTACATCGTGGTGTTACCTAAATACATAGCAAAAACAAATCAATAAATATCTGTACAATCTGTGGCAACAAAAAACATCCTTTAAACCCTCAAAACCCTTTGCGCACCTTGCGACAACTTGGCGACCCTTGCGGTTAAACAACCCAAACTTAAAATAAACACCGTATATTAATTTTCTTCTTACATCGTGGTGTTACCTAAATACATAGCAAAAACAAATCAATAAATATCTGTACAATCTGTGGCAACAAAAAACATCCTTTAAACCCTCAAAACCCTTTGCGCACCTTGCGACAACTTGGCGACCCTTGCGGTTAAACAACCCAAACTTAAAATAAACACCGTATATTAATTTTCTTCTTACATCGTGGTGTTACCTCAATGCATAGTAAAAACAAATCCGTAAAAATCTGTATAATCTATGGTTAAAAAAAACTTTAAACCCTCAAATCCCTTTGCGCACCTTGCGACAACTTGGCGACCCTTGCGGTTAAACAACCCAAACTTTAAATAATCACCATGTAGCTCCATTTCCTATATGTGCCTTTATGTTACCTAAATACATAGCAAAA
>NZ_JBCGDO010000036.1:0-9364 GCF_038739835.1 Flavobacterium aureirubrum | reverse complement strand
TTATTCACAGTAACATTAGCACCAAGCGAAGTGAAAAATGTTGTAAACGCAGCATTTGTTGGAGCAAAAACAGTATATTGCCCTGAACCATCTAAAGTGCCAGCTAGATTAGTACGGGTAAGTGCAGCAACCAAAATTGATAGATCTGGATTGGCAACAGCAATGTCTGTAATTGTTTGCTGAGCAGGAGTGTTGTTGTCATCATCACTACATGAGAAAATAGTTAAAGATAATAATGCAATTCCGATAATTTTTGAAAATTTTTTCATTGTTTTTTGTTTTAAATTATTAATTATTTTTTTAATTTTTTTAATGATTACAAAAACAAAAAATGGTTGCGTATTATTTATAAAATAATTTATTTTATTTTTGATTATTACTATATTGTATTGATATTCTTATATATTTTTTTATCACAAAAATGGTATTTTATTTGAAAGTCTTCTAATTTGCAAAACCAAATCTATAGACTTTTACTCCATTGTAGACTAGTTCATACATTCAATAATTAAAGCAGTATTGTTTTAGGTTTAAACGGATTTGAGCGAAATTATTGGTCAATCAAACGTATATGGTTAGAGTTGCTATCCAAAATAGTAATTTGTTATCCAGCGTAGAATGGATAAAAAGGGAGCATCCAAAGGCGGAACAACAGAAAGTGCACTTCAAGTTTTTGAAAAGGGCAATTTAGAGAAAACAATTGTGGACGCTGTTAAATCAGCAAATAATCGTGCATTGGAACTTGGTAAATAAAAAAAGCGCAACTTTTAAAAGTTGCGCTTTTCTTTTCCATAGCAATTATGTTTTACTAATTTAAGTTTGGAACCAATACTTTATCTAAAACATGAATAACTCCGTTGCTACACTGCACATCAGTAGCTATTATATTAGATACTCTTAAATTAAAATCAGTTATTTTAGCTCCACCACTTGTACCTATTTTAAATGTTTGTCCTAAGAACGTAATTTGATCAACAGGGTTAGTTGGTAATGCAGATGCTCTTACATTTGCTCCTGCAATAACATGGTATTTAAGAATTTTATCTAATGCTGGCTCAGGTATAGCAGCTAAATTTGCAAATGATAATTCAGTTAAAGCCGCTGAGAAAGCTGTATTAGTAGGTGCAAATACTGTAAATGGCGAACTAGTAGTTCCACTTAAAATACCTGCAAAATTTGTAGTATTTCCTGCTCTCGTCAACGCGGCAACAAGGCTTGTGAAATTTGGATTAGAAATAGCATGATCAACGATATTTGGTATTTGTATAACTCTATTTACCACATGAATAACGCCATTACTTGCATCGATATCGGCTGCAGCAACAATCACACCTTTTCTTAGATTACCTTCAACGCCTGGACCACCGTTTATAGTTACAGTTGAACCAGCTTTTTGAATGAACATACTGATGGTTGGAGCTCCTGCTGCAGAGCTAAATGGTGACAATGTTGACTGATAAGACGATGCTGGTATGTTTGCACTTTTAATTTCACCCTCTATAACATGGTTTAATAATATACTTTTCAACGTAGGAAGGTCAACATTAGTAACATTAACATTTGGGCCAAGCAGTGCAAAAAATGTATTGAAAGCATCATTTGTAGGAGCAAAAACGGTATACTGTCCTGAGCCATCAAGCACACCTGCAAGTTCCGCTCTAGTTAAAGCTTGTACTAAAATAGAAAAGTCTGGATTAGAAACAGCTATGTCGGTAATTGTTTGCTGAGGCGTAGTGTCATCATCACTACATGAGAAAACAGTAATACATACTGCCAATAGGGTAATTTTTTTAAATAAATTTTTCATAATAATTTTGTTTAATTGTTCGATACAAACATAAATATTTTTGTTTAAACATATTGCGCCCATCTTAAACAAAAATGAATATTTAAACAAAATTTAACAGTTTTGTTGGACCTTTTAATTGATTAAACCTTTTTAAAATCTATAATAGTCTATTAAATATAAAAATAAAGATTAAACAAAATATGTAATTTTGTTCAACTTTCTTTAACTTTTTATTTTGAAATCTTTTTAAGTGAATATTTCATTTTTATTTTCATAACGGTTGTGACTTATAGAAAAGGAAGTATTGGATGTTCCTGTTGTAACTCAATATAGAGTACTTCATGTTTCTATTATAAATTTCATAAAAAATTGAAGTATTTTGAAACCTCTTTGGAATTGATAATTCTAAAATTTTAATAAAAAAAAAGGGTTGACTTTACAAGTCAACCCAAAATATAAATATATTTTATGTTTAATTTCCTAGATTTGGTAACATCACAGCATCTATTCTGTGGATAACACCATTAGAGCAATTTATGTCTCTAGCGATTACGGTCGCATCAGAAGTTAAAGTATTACCGTCTGTAATAGTAACTTCATCTGCCGTAGTGTCAATATTAACAGTAATGTTTTGGCCAAACAATGTAGCTGGTGACACACCATTAGACAAATCTGTTGACAGCACTCTTGTTGTAAGAACATGGTATTTCAATACATTTGATAATAATGTTTCGTCAAGAGCTTCTAAATTCGGTTCTCCAAGAGTTGAAAGTAAATCTAAAAATGCTGCATTATCTGGAACAAATACTGTGTAATTTCCAGACTGATCGAATGTTGCAGATAAGTCTGTAATTTCTAATGCTCTTACAAATAAGCTCAAATTAGGTGTCGCTTTTGCAACAGCGAGTACTGATAAAGGCGGTGTTCGTTCTAATTCCTCATCAGTTGAACAAGAAAAAGCAATAAAAGCTATAGCAACTAAGGCAATTTTTTTCATAAAATTTTTCATATGGTTTAGTTTAATTTGTCCAAATGTAAAAAATATTTCATTAAGTCTAAAAAAAAACTCAAAAAAAATTATTTTGATTTCAATCTCAATGCTAAATTGCATGATATTTAGTGTTGTCTTTCTATAATAATCAACTAAATTCTGCGTTATGTTAAGTACATTTGCATTAATAAAATTTCAAATTATGACAAAGAGTTTGTTCATTTTTTTACTTGGTTCGATTTCAATTTTTGCTCAAGATTTCAATAAATTAGATGCTGAGGGTAAAAAGCACGGATTGTGGAAAGGTTTTTATGAAGCTTCAAAAAGACCGCGTTACGAAGGTACTTTTGATCATGGAAAAGAAGTTGGCTTGTTTAAGTTTTTTGATGATACAAAAGCGGGAACTGTTATTGCCACTAGAGAATTTAATAAAAATGATAACTCTTGTTACACTATATTTTATAATCAAAAAAGTAATAAAGTGAGCGAAGGAAAAGTTGTCAATAAGCTTTTTGAAGGTGAATGGAAATATTACCATGAAGACTCACCGGAAATTATGACGATTGAGTTTTACAAGAATAATAAACTGAATGGCAATCGGAAAGTTTTTTATAAAAGCGGAAAAATTGCAGAAGAAACAATGTATGTTAATGGTATTAAAAATGGAGTATATAAAAAATACGCAGAAAACGGGGTTGTGCTTGAAGAAACAAAGTTTGTAAATGGAGAATATGATGGATTAGCTATCTTTAAAAATCCTGATAACGAGATTGTTGGACAAGGTATGTTCAAAAATGGAAAAAAAACTGGTATGTGGAAGATGCTCGAAAAAGGAAAGTTAATCGATGTCAACATGAACAAACAAGGTAAAAAATTCCAAAAAAGAGTTAAACCCTTGGAGGAATAATTATTATTCAAGTAATTTTGCCTCATATTTTGCTATAAATGAAACGAGTTGTTGTTGGACTTTCTGGAGGTGTAGACTCGAGCGTTGCTGCTTACCTTCTGAAAAAACAGGGTTATGAAGTTATAGGCCTTTTTATGAAGAATTGGCATGACGACTCAGTTACAATTTCAAATGAATGTCCGTGGCTTGAAGACAGTAATGATGCTTTACTTGTGGCGGAAAAATTGGGAATTCCTTTTCAAACCGTAGATTTAAGTGAACAATATAGAGAAAAAATCGTTGACTATATGTTCAACGAATACGAACAAGGAAGAACACCAAATCCCGACGTGCTGTGTAATCGCGAAATTAAGTTTGATGTTTTTATGAAAATCGCATTAAGTCTTGGAGCTGATTATGTAGCAACAGGCCATTACTGTCGGAAAGGAGAAGTTATAGTTGATGGAAAACCAGTTTATCAACTACTTGCTGGAATTGATAGTAACAAAGACCAGTCCTATTTTTTATGTCAATTATCGCAAGAGCAATTAGCGAAATCCTTATTTCCTATAGGAGAATTGACCAAGCCAGAAGTTAGAGAAATAGCAACACAGCAAAATTTGGTAACTGCTGAAAAAAGAGACTCACAAGGATTGTGCTTCATAGGTAAAGTGCGATTGCCCGAATTTTTACAGCAACAATTACAACCTAAAGAAGGGTTGATTTATGAAATAGACTCTAATAATCCGATATATAATCAACCACAACGAACTTTTTCTTCATTGGAGGAAGAATTGGCTTCTGCATCTGAAGGAATTAACTACACACCTGAATTAGGAAAAGTAGTCGGTAAACATAATGGAGCGCATTATTTTACTATTGGACAGCGAAAAGGATTAAATGTGGGCGGAACAAAAGAAGCACTCTTCATTATCGCTACCGATGTAAAATCGAATAGTATTTATACAGGACAAGGTCAAAATCATCCTGGATTATTTAAAAAGGCATTACGGGTTGATACCTCAGAAATTCATTGGGTAAGAAAAGATTTGGCTTTAAAAAATGGTGAATCGTTGAATGTTTTGGCAAGAATTCGTTACCGTCAAGCATTGCAAAAAGCTACACTTTATCAATTTGAAAGTGGATTGTATGTTGCATTCGAAAATCCGCAATCGGCAATTACTCAAGGACAATTTGTCGCTTGGAATATTGGGAATGAATTAGTTGGTTCGGGTGTAATTTCATAAATTAGCATTTTATTAATCGTAATTTCGATGAAGAAGATTTATTGTGTTTTGTTTTTCTTAGTCTATGTACTTGGTTTTTCGCAAGAAGACGCATGGGTTTATTTTAAGGACAAGCCAAATGCACAATATTATTTTGAAAATCCACTGCAAATGCTTTCCCAACGTTCACTTGATAGGAGAAGTAATCAAAATATTGCTTTAGATAGTAAAGATGTTCCTATTTATCAACCATATATTAATCAAATTAGTGCTTCACCCGGAATAATGGTCAAAGCGAAATCAAAATGGTTAAATGCTGTTCATATCCGAGGTTCAGTTTCCAATATTCAAAATTTGCAATCTTTATCCTTTGTTGATTCCATTCAATTTGCTAACCGAACACTCAATGTTTCTGGAAAACGTAATAATTCTGCTGGTGCAAATAAAGTAACTATTCAAAATAAGAATTTAGAAGTTGCCACTACTTTTGCATATGGCAATTCAAGTAATCAAGTAGAAATGGTCAATGCGCACCTTTTACATCAATCCAATAATACTGGAACAGGAAAAATTATTGCCGTTTTCGACTCGGGCTTTTCGGCAGTAAATGCGATAACTCCGTTCCAAAGAATGTTTAACAACCAATTCTATTTGGGTGGATATAATTTTGTAGCGGGAAGCACAAATGTCTTTTCAACACACAATCACGGAACAATGACCTTGTCTTGCATGACTGGTTATGTCGATGGTCAACTGGTTGGAACTGCGCCTGATGCTTCATACTATTTATTCATAACCGAAGATATTTTTGAAGAAAATCCTGTAGAGGAAAGTTACTGGGTGGAAGCGGCAGAAATGGCCGATAGTCTAGGCGTAGATATTATTTCAACTTCATTAGGTTACTTTGGGTATGATAATCCGAATTATAGTTATACATACCAAGATATGACGGGAAATACAGCTTTTGCATCAAAAGGAGCAAATATCGCTTTTTCGAAGGGAATGATTGTAGTAGCAAGCGCAGGAAATTCTGGAAATTCTTCAACACCAAATGTGGGTGTTCCTGCTGAAGCTACAAACGTGCTTGCTGTTGGAGCCGTAAAATTTGATGAAACCTATGCTACTTTTAGTTCTATTGGACCGAGCTTTGACGGAAGAGTAAAGCCTGATGTAATGGCCAAAGGGCAAAGCACTACTATTTCTGACACCAATGGAAATATCGTTACTGCCAGTGGTACATCGTTTTCTTGTCCAATAATTGCAGGAGCAATTGCCTCATTTTGGCAAGCGATACCTTGGGCGTCAAATCAGCAAGTGGTCGATTTAGTGAAGCAATCATCAGATAGATTTTCTAATCCAAACAATCAGTTCGGTTATGGAATTCCCGATTTTCAGTTGGCTTTGAATATGGCCCAATTGATTGTTCAAGAAAATGATATCGAAAACTTCTCCGTGTTTCCAAATCCAGTTAAAAATACTTTCTCTATTTCTTTCCCTAATTATACTGAGATAGCACAGTTACTTATTTATAATAATCTTGGGCAAAAGGTTTTAGAAAAGAATATATATTCAAATGATATTGTTTCATTAGAGGGATTTAGTTCGGGCATTTATTTTTATAAAATTAAAACTAATTTATTGCTCCAAAGTGGGAAACTCATTAAAAATTAAGTTTTTAAAAAAAAATTATCTAAATGAATAGAGTTACTCAACTTTTTGGCATTAAATATCCAATTATTCAAGGTGGAATGATTTGGAATAGCGGATATAAATTAGCAAGTGCCGTGAGTAATTCAGGTGGACTTGGCTTGATAGGTGCGGGTTCAATGTATCCTGATGTTTTGCGCGAGCATATTCAAAAATGTAAATTAGCAACCGATAAACCTTTCGGGGTAAATGTTCCAATGCTTTATCCAAATATTGAGGAAATTATCAATATCATTGTCAAAGAAGGAGTTAAAATTGTTTTTACTTCGGCTGGAAATCCCAAAACTTGGACAAGTTATTTAAAAGAAAGAGGGATTACCGTTGCACACGTAGTTAGTAGTTCAAAATTTGCTCTAAAGGCACAAGAAGCTGGTGTCCATGCTGTTGTCGCTGAGGGATTTGAAGCTGGCGGACATAATGGTCGAGAAGAAACAACAACTTTTACATTAATTCCGATGGTAAAAGAACAAATCCAAATTCCATTAATTGCAGCTGGAGGAATTGCAACGGGAAGTGGAATGCTAGCAGCTATGGTTCTTGGTGCTGATGCTGTTCAAATGGGCTCTAGATTTGCAGCTTCGTTCGAAAGTTCTGCGCACGATAACTTCAAAAATACTATTGTTGATGTAAAAGAAGGTGACACGCAATTAACTTTAAAAGAGTTAGCACCTGTTCGATTGATTAAAAATAAATTTTACAATGATCTTCAAGATTTGTATGCCAAATGTCCAACACCAGACGAGCTAAAATCGCTTCTTGGTAGAGCACGAGCAAAACGTGGAATGTTTGAAGGAGATTTAATCGAAGGAGAGTTGGAAATTGGCCAAATTGCAGGTTTAATTCACGAAATTAAATCTGTAAACGATATTTTTACCAATATTATTTCTGAATTTGAATTTGCTAAAAAACAAATCTTAGAAAACAGTTTTTAATTTATACGACGGCTCATTTTGATGTTAATAGGTTTGAATTGAGAGGTTAAACTTATTAACATTTTTTTTTATTTATCTCTATGTTTTTAGTTTTATCGGCTTCTTTCTTTTTGTTTTATTTCCCTTAAAGTATTTATAATCATAAATATATGTTCTGTTTTAACGGGTAATAGCAACTAAATAATGTTTATTATTTTGTTTATAACAATTTAATAAGTCAAAAAACACGTTAAAAATAATAAGTAATATAGTGCTGGTAATTTGTTCTACTTGTGCATATATCTAATTTGGTTCGCATAGGTCCGTTTAATTATTACAAAGATGTTGGAGGGTAATGTTTTGTTGATTTTAAATTATAATAAATTGTGTTGCTTATGACAATTACTACTTTAGCTAAAAATACCTTTTTTCATATTGTATTATTGTTGGCATTATTAAGTCAAAATAATAAAGCTTTTTCGCAGTGTCCAACAGTTTCGAATGCTATTCAATCTTTTTGCGATACCCAATTGCCAACTGTTGCTAATCTAGTTGCAACAGATAATGGCGGAGGAATAAGATGGTATGCTAATGCTACAGGCGGAACTCCTCTTTTGAGTTCAGTTGCTCTAATTAATGGTCAAGATTATTTTGCAGATGATAATACTGGGAGTTGTGGACCTAGACAAGGTGTTGTAGTCACCATATTGTCAGCACCGACTGGCGCCAATTTTCAGGGAGTTTGTGTTACTAATTTAACCCAAGCAACTCCATTAAATCCTCAATTTTCAATTTCAGGTAACAATCTTCAATGGTATACCGTTCCTACTGGTGGAACTGCAATTTCAAACTCGACTGTTCTAAACGATAATACTATTTATTATATTAGTCAAACAGATCCTGCTTCAACCTGTCAAACTTCAAGGTTACCTGTTTTTGTTAATGTAGGATTAGTGTCAACTCCTTCTGGAAATTTAGTACAAGAATTTTGTAATGTATCGGGAAATACGCCGACGGTTGCAGATTTAGTGGCATCAGGAAGTAATAATTGGTATCTAACATCTTCTTTCGGAATTCCGTTAGACCCATCAACTCCATTAATAAATGGACAATTTTACTATGCCACCACAGTGGATCCGCCATGTGAAAGTAGCACAAGATTGGAAGTTTTAGTCAATATTTTTGAACCAAATGATGCAGGATCAGATGGTAATATTGGGATTTGTGTCAATCAAATTTCTTCAACTGTACCATTTGATTTATATAGTTTCTTAGGAGGAACACCAGATAATACTGGGATTTGGTCTGGCCCAGTAGTAACAACAAATGGCTTTCAGGGTACAATAGATGTTTCAAGTTTAACTCTATCGGGAAGTCCTTATGTTTTTACATATACAGTATCTTCATCGGCATGTGTATCGGATGTTTCAACAGTAACTATTACTGTGTTGCCTTTGCCAACTGTTGTTGCATCTGTAAGTCCACTAACCATTTGTTCAGGAACTTCGGCTACGGTTACTTTTACAGGAACGCCAGATGCTACTGTGACTTATAATATTAATGGCGGTACAAATCAAACTATTACATTAAATGGTTCTGGTATAGCAACTTTGACAAATAATTATTTTACAAACACAACGGTTAATTTGTTAAGTATTTCAACTAACTCTTCGCCTAGTTGTATTAATTCACAGCCAAATAGCTTTGATATTACAGTAGTACCTTTACCAACCGCTACAGCGAGTTTCAGTCCTGCCACGGTTTGTTCGAATACAAGTTCCACACTAACATTTACAGGCACACCCAATGCTACAGTAACGTTTACCATCAATGGTAGTGCCAATCAAACCATAG
>NZ_JBCGDO010000035.1:0-9960 GCF_038739835.1 Flavobacterium aureirubrum | reverse complement strand
TAACCACCGACAGTCAAACCGGTAGAAAATATTACACAAATATGTTTATGAAAAGATAACCAATTCGTGTTCCCATAAAATAGTTTGATTATTGTTTTGTTTGATTTTGACAGATCGAAAAACCCACTCAATCGAGTGGGTTTTTGCTATTTAAAGCCGAGTTTTGATTTTAACTTTAAAAACAGTAATGCAATTGAATAGGCATCGTTTGAAGCAGAATTTCTCTCATTAATTGGTATTTTGTAATGCTTTGTCAAGTCTTCTAAAGAGAATGATTTATTAGTACTGTCAATAAGTTTTTGATGCATTATTTCAATATCAAGTGCTTCATTTTTTAACCTTCCACATTCCATTTTTTCAAGCACACTATTTATCATTTCGATGTCAAAATTAATGCGATGTCCAACAAGTATTGAATTCCCAATATATTCTACAAGCGCTTCGATGGCAGGATATTCAGCATATTTAGGTAGTGTACTTTCGATTAAAAAATCGTTGGATAATCCATTGTCATGAAGGTATTTATATTGTAAAATAACCAATTCAAAACTATCTCCAACCTTTATAACATCGTTTATAACTGCAATCGCTCCAAAAGATAATATTACATCTTTTTTTGGATTTAATCCGGTAGTTTCAGCAGATAAAATGACGTATCTATTGGTTTTTGTTTCAAATTTAGCCAAATATGTTTTCCAAAATCCTGGATAATCTTTATTAATATTTTTGATCCAATCTAACATATTATGAAAATTGAGTTAATTGAAACTTGTCCTTTATTAAATCTTCTAATTCTTTCATGGGCAGCAAAGCATTTTTAAGTCTTTCCTTTTCGACTTTGGTTAGCTCATCAATAGCAATGTAGTCACCAGAATTATCGTTTTTTAAACCTTCTAAGGTTCTAAATTTAGAAAGGATTAAAAATGCATCAGCACAATTTAAATATAGTTCAGAAAATTTCGGATCTACCAAAGCTAATTGCTTAAATCTTGAATAAGTATTGTTAATTCCCCGTAAATTCAAACTAATAGAAAAGAGCCTAGCGCCATCAACAAGCGGCATAATAGCTTTATTTTTAACATCAAATTTTCCTTTATTATTGCCTTCTTCTTCGATATTGAATTTCTTAAAAAAGTTTAGTGCAGGATTTTTGCGCAAAGTATCATTACCTAAATAATCAAAAAATAAAGCATTGCTTTTTGAATTTTTTGAAATAACGTCAGCAATAGTATCTTCAATTTTAGTTTCGCCGAAAGCAATTTCATAATCAAAAAATATACTGGCAATATTATTAGAATTTTCACCAGGTGTTTTCATCCAATTATCGTATTGTTTTATCCAGTCAGAAAGAGATTTACACCACAGCATATTACTTGCCATATGTCCATTTGGACAATAAGGATAACCCACTTTTTCGAGTACAGAAGTAGTTCTTTTACCCAATTTTAAAAAGTAGTCTTTAACATCTCTGTATTTTTCTGGAGCAACATCTTCAAAAACTAAAATACTATCTTGATCAGTAAGTAGTAATTGTTCTTTTCTTCCTTGACTACCAATACTTAACCAAGCAAATCGCGCTGGAGGCGAACCCAAATCAAGAATTGCTAATTCAACTGCTCGTTTAATAATAGCTGTAATGATTTCTCCTGTAATTGTATAGATATGCGGTAACGGAATATTTTTAGAAATTGACGTTTGAATTAAATCAGTTAATTTTTCACGAACTAATTTTAATTCTTTTGCAGATAGAGCACGCTTAATTTCTTTGATTAGTACGCCAGGATTATTAGCTTGTGCAACAATTAAATCATGTTCAGAAATAACACCTCTAACATCTGTTTTATCTGAACCATCGGCAGTTACACATAAATGACTAACATTATACTTTAATAAAAGTAATTGCGCTTCGGCAACAGAAACATTTTCAGGAACTGTAATAACTGGCGATGACATTATCTTATCTACAGTAGTGGAAATCGGAAATCGTCCGTTTGCAATTTTGGTTCTAAAATCAGTGTCGGTTATTATTCCAACTGGTTGATTTTGCTCTATAATTAAAGCACTATCAATTAAGTTTTCAGTCATTAATTGTGCAGTGTCTTTAACAGAGTAAGTTTTACTAACTTTTAAAGGCGTTTTATTGTAGGTTAAAGATTGAAAATACTGAAATTCAGTCGTTTGATTGTCAGTATATACATTATCAGTAATTAACTTTCCGCGATTTTCTTTGTCATAAGGATTTCTAGTATTGGTTGCGAAGCTTTCGAGCAGGAAATCAAGTACTTGGGGATTCTTTGCTACAAAAGGCTTGAATATATCAATAGGAATTGCATATATTAAACTTTCTTCACGTGCTTTGGCAGTCATCATATAGTTATTCTTTGCAAAAAACGGACGAAGACCAAATACATCGCCTGGATAACATTTGTTAAGCAGCGTTTCCTCAGAGTCAGCAACTACAGATAGATTTATGACACCTGATGCTACAACATAAAAACTATCATGAAGTTTGTCATTGATTTGGAACAACACTTTATGCTTATCTAAATTTACAACACCAATACTATTTGTAACTTGAATTAATTCATCATAATTCAAATAATTAAATGGTGCATATTCTTTTAAAAAGTTTGCAATATTTTCAGTTATTGAATTAATCATATTTGTTCTGTTAAATTAGTTTTTTATCATTTGCAAAAGTAAGGAAGCTTAAACTAAGTATCTATTAATAACTTGAAAGTTTTATAACTTTATATTTATTAAATAGGCTCTCGAATGTTGATTTCTATTTTACATAATATAAATTATAGTTCATTTGTATTGTTTTGGTTTTTATATAAATTATGATGATATGCTGTCATATTTTATACTTGTATTCATCGAAATCTAGGAAAATTTGCATTGAAATTATAGTTATAAACATTTGAATAAGTGAAAGTTAATAACTATTTAACAGTTAAAAGACATAATAACCTACAAAAGCCTCTAAATATATAATAAAAATCTGATTTTATATCTAATTTTATGCATTTTATCGATTTTTTATCCATTTTTTATCCATTTATCGATTAAAATTGCACTTAATCTATATAGATTTACATTGTAACAATATTGAATCCCAAATCCTATACAGTTACAAAAAATAAAGTTAAACTAAACCTACACAATTATGAAAAGAGTTTTTACTTTCGCAATGATGTTTTTGGTAATATTTGCCATAAATGCATAAACAACATCGGTTACGTTCACAGAATCAAGTGAAAATTTTTCTAATCCAGAAAGAGGATTTTATCGTCACCGTGAAACTAATTCTACAAGTTATTCTCCTTTAAGCCAATCAAGTTTAGTTACTCTTAGAAATAGCGAAAATATCACATTGATTTTAAGATTATTTTATATCGGTGACTTTTTAAACAGTCCGATCTCTCAGTCCTACTTAGACAATATGACTACTGATTTTACAAGAATTAGAAATGCAGGGTTAAAATGTGTTATACGTTTTGCGTATTCAAATCAGACAACACTTGGACAAAGAGATGCTACTAAAGCACGTATGTTGTCTCATATTCAACAATTAGCTCCGATTTTACAAGCCAATGCAGATGTTATTGCCACTATGCAAGCTGGCTTCATTGGTACTTGGGGTGAATGGTATTACACAGATCATTTTGGTATGAATCCAACTACAGCAGACTTTGCTAATCGTAGGGAAATTGTTGATGCTCTATTGAATGCTTTACCTATAAACAGAACGGTTCAAATAAGAACTCCCAATTTGAAACAGAGATTATTTAATGGAACATCTCCTATGACTCAGTCAGAAGGATTATCCACAGCAAGTTTAGCTAGAGTTGGTCACCACAATGATTGCTTTATTTCTGATCCTACTGACGTTGGTACATATACTAATATTAATGCTGAATATCCTTATTTAGCTCAGGAAACTAGATTTGTACCAATGGGTGGAGAAACCTGTGATTTTGATCCGGCACTTTCAAATTGTGATGTTGGTGTGACAGAAATGGAGAAATTCCATTGGTCTTATATGAATATTGATTATTATCCCGATGTAATTACAGAATTTGCTGAAAGCAATTGCTTAAATGACATCAAAAAAAGATTAGGATATCGTTTTAATTTGACAACTGCTACTTTCCCAACAAATGCAACACCAGGACGAGTGATGCCTGTAACAATCAAATTGAGAAATACTGGTTTTGCTTCTATTTACAACGATAGAACGGCTTACATAGTTTTTAGAAATACAGTTACTAATCAAGTTTATTCTGTTGCGCTTGCATCAAATCCGCAACTATGGTTAGGAACAAACGAAATAACAATAAACGAAAACGTTAATCTACCAGTTGACATGGTACAGGGAAGTTATGATTTATTTTTAAATCTTCCAGATGCAGCAGAAAATTTAAGAACTAGACCAGAATATTCAATTCGTTTTGCTAACGTCAATACATGGGAAGCAACCACTAGTTATAATAAATTAAACGCTGTTGTTAATGTTACTCAAACAGCACTTAGTATTGCTGATAATACAAGAATTAATCCTGTAATTTATCCAGTTCCAGCTAATGAGCAAATCATCGTTGAAATGGAAAATATTTCAGATTTTAAAGTGACATTGTTTAATACTCTTGGACAAAACTTCGGGGTTATAACTGATACAATCGAAAATAATAAAATTTCGATAAATACTCAAGGTTTATCTAATGGTGTTTATATGATTAGATTAGAAAATGGAAGTGTTAATACTACAAAAAGAATTATTGTAAAACACTAACAGAAGCACTTTCTAATTAATTGGGGTCGAGAAACTACTTTCTTAACCCCAATTTTTATTTCTTTTTGCGTTTTTTTAAACTATGTTTTAATCCAAATTGAACCGCGTTTGAATAGTATTCTGATTGAATGAATAATTCTAAAGTAGCTGTCAGCTCGGTATAATCGAATAGTAAATAATTGAATTGGCCATTAAATCTTTTGAAATTATCACTAAAATCATCCTCAAAATAAGAAGCTTCAACTCGCATATTAAAATTATCTTGCTCCTTCCCTATTTTAAAAGCCATTCCACCACCATAATAAAATCTGTCGTCTAACATCTAAAAGGGATAACCTGTCCGCAATTCAGCGCGATCAGTACTATCAAACGAACCGTTTGAATAAAAACTTTCTGCAAAAGGCATTATTTTAAATTTCCTTGGCATGCCATTATCATAAAATAACTTTGCGCAAATAAAACCTTCATAGGCTTCACTGGTAGTTACTCGTGTATTCAAAGTACTACTTTTATTGTAAAAATTTCCTTCAGCAGAAATATTAGCATTTAAAAATTTTAGAAAATAAATATCTTGAAAATAATTCATTTGAAAACGATAAATATTTTTACTGTGTGCGCCACCAGACTCTGCGGGTGCAATTTTTAACTCTAACGATTTATAATTTTTATCTTTTGATAAATTTGCTCCCAACGTATATTGAAAAAACATTATATCTTGGTCACTAAATTCTATGCGTCCTGACGTCCAATAATTTATTTTATTTTCAACAATAGCTCTTTTGAATTTATATTCTAGACCAAATAATGTATGCGTAATATTATCTGTTGGATCATTTATTCCTAAGTTTAATTCATACATTTTACTAAAAGTTGCGCCAATACTATGAATGTTTAATTTTTTATCGTGAATATTGTAGGAAAGAACATTTTTTAGCGCGGCAATATCTTCTCTATTTGTCTCTAATGAACTTGCAAGGTTAACAAAATCAGAATATTGTCTTCTATCACTCTTCAGAATTTTTTCTAAAACTTTTGGATAAAATAATTCAGAATGATTTTCGGCTAAATCCAATTTTAAATCTCTTTGCTCATATACCACATCCGTATTTAACGTTTTACGTAGTGCTTCTTTTTCAGGTAGATCATTAGGTAAAGTATTTGCAATTACCCATGAATTTTTGAATTTGCCAGTTTCATGATAAAACGAACTCATTAAAACTTTTGCTTTATAATCGTCAGGATTTTTTGAAATATATTCAGTGTATTCATTTACAAGTTTATCATTGGACTTAGTTTCAATTAACCAGTTCATTTTTGTAACAAAGTCAATTTCTTTTGTGAATTTAGACCAATCAAAGGCTTTAGAAAAATTGTTTCTATGGGCATACAACCAAGTAATTTGCATAGCCATATTTTCAAAATCAATTGATGGTGTTATGTCTTTTAGAAATAGTAAGGCATTATCTGGCTCGTAATCAAGTAAATATTGTAGATACATCATTTTTGTTTCCTGCGTATCATCAATTTTTAAAAGTTTTTCTAAAGCATCTTTTATGTTTTCTTTATTTTCTGCCGTATTATAACTGGCAATATAGTCACTCAGTATTGATTTATCGTCGGGTTTTGCTTGCATTTGAAGTCGCAACCACTTTTCTCTTTCTAATTCAGAAGGGTAATCTAAAATTCTGCTTAAATCAATAGAGTATAAAATGTTTTCAGTTGTGGGATATTTTGTTACCTGGTGTTCTAACATTTTCCAAACAACATTTCCTTTGTTATCCCAACTCATGTATTCCGCATATTTATTCCAAACTGCTTTATCTATTTTAGCGGATGCATTCATTTTTTGTCTTAAATCTTGAAGTTCTTTTTTAAAATCTTCTTCAGAAGTGTCAACATAAATTTTTTCAGTAGTCAGCTCAATAACTTGTTTTTTAAATTTCTCAAAATCAGCTATCACTTTCATTTGAACCTCTTCAAGAAGTATTTTTTCTTCTTCTGTTTTATGGTTTAAATCGATCATTTTAAGTTTTGATTTTTTTGTAAAAATAGAATATAAGCTTCCCTCTAAAAAGGCAGTTTTTTTGAAAGCTGCTCCTTCTTTTTTCAGTTGAGCTTCTAGCCGATTTGCATTTTCATTACTTCCGTATAAAAACCAATATTGATTATCAGTTATAGATTCTTCATTATTTAATTCTTCAACTAAATATTCTCCATTTCCAAATTTATGACTATACTTTGATGCTCGCCAGTCATTCACTAGAAATCCGCCGTCCACGCCATTCACGAATCGTAGTTGTGGATACTTTGTTGTCATTCCCTTTACTAAATCTCTAAACAGAGGATACATCGCTCTATCAGAATTTTTGGTTTTGTACCAACCAAGTCCATCTGTATTTCTTAGAGCATAGTTTCCTTGGCTCATATTATTTTCACTGGGAATCTGGTAAACATCGTCTGGATGAAGGAAATGAACCCAAATTCCAGTATATAAATAAACCGAATTTAATGCGTAATTGGCATCTTCTTTCAAGTAAAACCCGTTAGCTGTTCGAGTAAAATCAAATAATTTAGGCTCTAATGGTTCAAAATCAAATTCTCTATTTCCACCTTCTTTAAAATCACCATCATAAATACTACACATGAATTTGATATAGGGCATTGCTGTAGTTAATTGTTGTAATCCTGTTTTATCTACCACGTTTGAAGGCGGAACATATGTTGAAGGCAATTTTCCAAATCCGTTTATCCTCCATTTTTTTTCGGCAGCAGCCAATGCTAATCGCATAAACTCAGTATTATCGTTCCAATCTTTTTTAACTAATGAAACGTGATTATAACCATGAAATCCCAATTCATGGCCGTTTTTTAAGATATCTTTTGCAAGCCAATTACTTAAAATTTCTGTTTTATTATTTATTTTAGCTTTTTGTAAATCCCACTGATTGAATAAAAATGGTGGTTGAATATTAGAGTCGTAATCAAAAGTAGTAAGAGCAACATATTTGATATCAAACTCATCAGCAAGCTTTACCATATCGGGCCAAAATGTTTTATAAACGTACTCATATAAACTTTGATTCAATTCGGTTTTAATTGGTTCTTGCATTACATCATATACTGGCGAAGGAAAATCATCAAGATGTATTGTATTTACATTAGCAATAGGATATGGAATTCCTTCAAGACCTTTTAAAATCATGGCAATTAGTAATCCTCTATCTGGTTTTTCATTATAATTTGTAGAGTTGTAAAAAATTACTTTTCCATTTCCGATGGAGTTTTCAGTAATTAAGGGATAAAAATCATTGTTTGCTGCATTTGCAAATACTTTGATATTTTTTTTGAAGTTACTTCTTTTAAGTCCGTAAAATATGATTTCTTTTCCAAACTTTCTTTCTTTATAATCAGGCAACATGGGAATTTTGAAATTATATCCTGCCGATGCAACATCAACGCTAAAATCGGCTCCAGGCTTTAGTCCAATCAAAAATGAAAATCTTGCATCTTCACTACTTGTAGGCAAGTAAAGTGTTCCGCCTTTTGAAACAAAATTTATAATTTTATCTATAGTAGCTGTGTTTATTTTTTTTGTATCATAAAAACATAAAACTCTTATCGACGCTGGAATTTCTGATGTAGAATTCCATTCGTTTATAGTAGTACTTTTTATGCCTAGTTTGGTATAATCGCATACTTTTTTGATATGGTTGAATGTTTTTATATTTTGCAAATCACTTTGATCAACAATATATTGAATTAATGGTGGATTGTTTGGAGAATCGTTTGTATATCTTCTTAATTCTCTTTGATCTTCATTTTCTGAATTGAAAAAATCAAATTTTTCTGCTTCTGATAATTTTTCAAGTTTTGCACAACTTGACAACATTAAAATAAAAAATGTTATAACAAGTAATGAAATGGTATTATTATGGTTACAAGTAGTTCTCATATTTTGTAAATTAAGTCATTTAATCTTGACTCTTTAGGCTTATTAATTATTTCATATACATCAAAAGCCTCATTTTTATATATAACTTCAATTTTTCTTCCTCTGTTTTTTAATTCTTTAATTTGTTTTTCTACTCCAGATTTAAAACTAAATCCTTCGTTGAGCGCCGTTGTACCGGTTAGTTTCTTTTTATAAACAAACACGATAACACTTTTTGGTAACACATATTCAGGGTATTTCCGGAAAAACTTTTTGTTTTTAATATTTTTATAATACTGATAATCTTTGGTCAAATAGTCTCTAAGGAAATATTCATAATTAATAAAAAAGTGCTGATTTGTGCTTATCGCATAAGTGGAAGAAGCGTTAACTACTGCATATGAGAATGGGAAATATTCGCTCGAAATACGTTCGTATGCATTTAAAACCATTCGTGTCGATATATCAGACTGCTTTATTTTTTTGAATTCAGACTCTTGAAAATAAATTGCTGCATAGACTAGTCCAGCTGAAAGAACTATGGCGAAATATGTTTTGGCAAACACAAACTTTTTATAGACTGGATAGGTTATTCTTAAAAAAACAGCAACTAAAATCCCGATGAATATTGGTATAAAAACTGCAATAGCTTGTTTAATCATTTCATTATCAATCCATTCATTTTTTACGTTGCTAAGTAGTATTAAAAAAATAAATAATAGTAAAAATGAAAAAGCTTCATGCCAATTTTCTTTAAATCCATAGGTTAGTACTGACAAAAAGACAATTAATCCCAGCGAAAATAGCAAGTAATAAATCATCAAAATATTATAAGGCATGATTAAATGTGGAAAATAGGTATATGCACTTGCAGCTACTAAACTCGAGTTTAAAAACATTTCAAAATCGTAGTTTAAGAAATAACATGACAATCTATAAATTAATGTAAGTATAAGCAGTGATAGCACAAACGCTCCAAAAACGATATAATTATAGCTATTGAATTGTCGTTTTGAAAAGATAAATCCAATAATTAAAAAAGGTAATACCAAGATTAATAAAGTGAAAACATCTATCAATCCAATGGCTATAAAGGCAAAAATATAATTTAACCCGTTGGGTGTAATTATTTGAAGTAAAATAAATTGATTAGATATTGGTCAAGATACTGAAATGCAGTATCTTGAAGTCGTAAAACAAACAATATCTATGTCAAATATAGTAAAAAAATATT
>NZ_JBCGDO010000034.1:0-10837 GCF_038739835.1 Flavobacterium aureirubrum | reverse complement strand
AACAACACTATAAAGTATGGCAAGATGGTTATCATGCTGAACATATTTACAGTAATTTATTTATAAAACAAAAAATAGAATACATTCATTCAAATCCCGTTAAAGATAAAATAGTTGATTTTCCTGAGGATTATTATTTTAGTTCAGCTAGAAATTATGCGGGTTTAAATAATGATTTGGAAGTAGTTTTGTTAGATTTGTTTTGAAGTTGATTGTAGGCACGAAGCTTGTTATGAAGTTGATTATGGGCACGGATTATAAATCCGCGCTATCGGGGAGATTAATTATGAAAAAGTTATACTATAAAATCATGGTAAGTTCGATATATACTGCTCAAAATAACGGTATAATGAGCGATATATGGAAATTTACGTCTAATTTTTATTTTGCTTTTGCAACTACAAATTTTTCCATGTTTACTTATTTATTTCTTAATAATTATATATTAAATCATAAACTAAATTTTTTAAATTTAATTATAATAGATGGGGAATATGATTTCATTTTAAACATGACTATATATTTCTTCATTCCAATTATGTCGATAAATTACTTCACTTTTTTCAAAGGTGATAAATATAAAAAACTCATAAAAAAATATCAATCAAGCTATAATAAAAAGTATTTTGCTTGGTATTTTATGGTTGGATTTGGATTTATGTTTGCTACTTTATTTCTAAAAAAATAATTGGATAATATATGAACCGCTAATTCATATAAAAATAAATGAAAATTAATATACATACATATTGTTTATATCTTACATTAATATTATGCTCTTGTAAGGGTAAAAATCAAAACGCAGATTTAAAAATTGAAATTATAAACAATGAGATTTATTCGAGGTCAATCGTTGACAGTAGCACTATTGATTACCTTATGGATTCTGATAATTTCATCTACGATAGCATTCCCGTTAACAAGATTAATTTTAAAATAACTAATATCGGAACGAAAAAATATGCCTTTTTTATAAAAAAAGAACTTGATAATGTTGAGAATTTCGGGCAAGAAAATATTAGATTTAATGTTTTTAAGGATAATGAAATACTTGAACCAAATTATTTACAATACGCAATTCAGCTTACAACAAAAGGTTTTGAATTTAGAAAAGACAAAAATGAGATAGAAAATGATACTATAAAACAAGAATTAAATGAAAAATATCTAAAAGAAAAAATTAGTATTAAAAAAATTAAATTTCAACGGGAAATGAATTATGTGGTAATTCATCCAGGTGAAACAAAATATTTTAGTTATTATCGCACATTACCTTTTTTTCTAGAACAATTAACATCTTATTATATCTATAAATTTAATTCAGAGTATAAATATTTTTTTACGTTAAGTTTAAAGAATGATGCTACATCTTTGAAAAAATATATTACAATAAATCAATTAAAAGAAATAGAAGATAATGGTTATGTTTTGTTTAATGGCGAAATAAAATCCAATAAAGTACCAATAAAAAATCGTTAAATTTTAAGTACCCAGCTCTGCAAAGAGTTCCTACGACAAGCTCCTCAAATGTCTCTTGACTTTGCGAAATTTTTATTTATACGCTTCTTTGTTTTTAAAATCACGAATAAGCCCGACCGCTCGTATATGTTCAACGGTCGATAGCGCATTGTATGATAAAAAATAAATATAATAATCGACAAAGCGCACAAATAAATTAGTTTCAAGCAGAAGCCGATGAATAATAAATAATAGCAGTAGTTTTTTTTACAACTATCATTCAATTATTTTTAAAACTTCCTGTTTATTAAATTTTAGGTTTTTATTTTTCCGACAGGAACACTACTTTTGCGCATGCAACACAACGTACTTATTTTAGATTTTGGTTCGCAATACACACAACTTATTGCGAGAAGAGTTAGGGAATTAAATATATTCTGTGAAATATTCCCTTATAATCATGTTCCTACTGATTTATCATCCTATAAAGCAGTCATTCTTGGTGGAAGTCCTTTTTCCGTTCGTTCAGAAGATGCTTTGCAAATTGATTTGTCTGCTATTCGAGGTAATTTACCTTTATTAGCCGTGTGTTATGGTGCTCAGTATTTAGCTCATTTTTCAGGTGGCGAAGTAGCTGCTTCAACTATCAGAGAGTATGGAAGGGCTAATCTATCATACATTAAAGAAAATGAAGTTTTCTTTGAAAATGTAAGTCCTAATTCTCAAGTTTGGATGAGTCATAGTGATACCATTAAGCATTTGCCCACCAACGGCGTCAAATTGGCCAGTACCAATGATGTGGAAAACGCAGCGTATAAAATTGAAGGCGAAACTACTTATGCCATACAATTTCATCCCGAAGTTTATCACTCAATTGACGGAAAGCAAATTTTGGAAAACTTTTTGGTAAAGATTGCTCAGGTTCCGCAAAACTTTACGCCCAATGCGTTTGTAGATGATTGTATTAAAGAGCTACAAGAAAAAGTTAAAGGAGACAAAGTAGTTCTCGGACTTTCTGGTGGAGTAGACTCTACCGTAGCTGCAGTGTTGTTGCATAAAGCCATTGGGAAAAACCTGTATTGTATTTTTGTAAATAACGGATTGCTTCGAAAAAATGAATTCGAAAACGTATTGCATCAATATAAAGACATGGGATTGAATGTAAAAGGGGTTGATGCCACAGCAAGATTTATGAGTGCTTTGGACGGTGTTGATGACCCTGAAACGAAGCGAAAAGCTATTGGAAATGCTTTTATAGAAGTTTTTGATGAAGAAGCACACCGAATTGAAGATGTAAAATGGCTAGCACAAGGGACAATTTATCCTGATGTAATTGAGTCAGTCTCTGTAAAAGGACCAAGTGCCACTATCAAATCGCATCACAATGTGGGCGGTTTACCCGATTTCATGAAACTGCAAATAGTTGAACCTTTGCGAATGTTGTTCAAAGATGAAGTGCGAAGAGTGGGCAAAACTTTGGGTATAGATGATGAACTTTTAGGTAGACATCCCTTTCCCGGACCAGGATTATCGATAAGGATTTTGGGCGCAATTACGCATGAAAAAGTTAGAATATTGCAAGAAGTTGACGCTGTTTTTATAAACGGATTGAAAGAACACGGGTTATATGATAAAGTATGGCAAGCTGGAGCCATTTTACTTCCTATTAATAGCGTGGGCGTGATGGGTGATGAACGCACTTATGAAAAAGTAGTAGCACTTCGCGCGGTAGAATCAACTGATGGCATGACCGCAGACTGGGTACATTTACCTTACGATTTCTTGATGAAAATATCCAATGAAATTATAAATAAAGTGAAAGGCGTGAATAGAGTAGTGTATGACATTAGCTCAAAACCGCCAGCTACAATAGAATGGGAATAGTTTTTGTTAACAAGAAATAGTTAACGAAAAAATAGGCATATAAGATTGATATTAAAAAGTTTTGTTAACTTTAGACGTTAAATAAAAAGAAACTACATGAAAAATCGCATTCTTTATTCAATATTGCTTACTGTTTTTTCTTTCGCATTTTCCGTTTCGGCGAAGCAAGAAAAGTATATCAAGCATACTGTTTCTGACGGCGAAACAGTAAATAGCATTGCACAAAAGTATAGAGTAACGCCTTATGATATTTTTAAATTGAATCCCGACTCTCAAAACGGAATTCAGTTAAAAAGCGTTTTACTAATTCCGCCATCAACGGCAGAAGTTGCGGCTAGTAGTCCAAAACAAGCTACGCCAAAATCAAATTCAACTGCTCATTTAGTGCAACCTAAAGAAACGTTGTTTAGTCTTTCAAGACAATATGGAGTAACTGTTGATGCGCTAAAAGACGCTAATGCTGATTTATTAAAAGAGGGCTTAAAAATTGGTCAAACAATAAAGATTCCTTCTGCTAATGCAAGTCAAGCGACATATGAAAAACCTGCAGTAGAAAAAGCAGTTTCTGCGCCAAAAGAAACGCCGAAAGTTGTAGAAAAAAGTGTACCAAAAGCGGAAACTATGAAAGGGAATGCTACTTTTCATATTATTGAGCCTAAGGAAACTAAGTATGGAATTTCAAAAAAATATGGAATGACCATTCAAGAATTAGAGCGATTGAACCCACAAATTGTAAACGATTTTCCAGTTGGCTTGAAGCTTGCAGTGTCAGGAAATATTCCATCAATTAGCGAAAATGTTACTCCAGTTACGGCAAAACCAGCAGCCGAAAGCACTAAAAAATATCTTCAAGAATATGTTGTAAAACCAAAAGAAACGATTGCAACTATAGCTCGCGATTTTAATATATCTGAAACCGAATTAATTCAACTAAACCCTGAACTAAAAAAAGGAATAAAACTCGGAATGATTTTGCGAGTGCCAATGATACAAAAGGCAAATGTCCCCAAAAAAGAACAGGGAAATTTATTGAAAAGTTTAAACACGAATGCGAGGAAACAACTCGCATTACTTTTGCCGTTTAATATCACCAAAATTGAAAGTGATACGGTGAATACCACACAAGCCAGATTAAAAAAAGATAAATTTTTGAACCTGACATTAGATTTCTATTCAGGTGTTTTAATGGCAATTGACTCTGCCAAAGTATTAGGAATGAATGTAGATATTAAAATTTTAGATTCTCAAGAAACAAAAAACACTTCCAATGTAAATAATCTGGTGCAACAGAATAGACTTTCTGAAATGAACGCCATTATTGGTCCTTTTTATCAATCGAATGTGGAAAAATTAGCCGAACTTCTTGAACCTAGTAAAACGCCAGTTATCTCACCACTTTCAAAAGAAATTGGAAAAAAATACGCTAATTTATACCAGTCAATGCCTTCGGTAGATTTATTGAGAAGTTCAGTTTTTGATTATATGACAAATCGAGGAGGAAATATTCTTGCTGTTATCGACGCAAAAAAAGGAAGTATAAAACAGTATATTCAGGAAAATCGTAAGGAAACAAAGATAGTTGGACTAAGCACTAAAAACACTTTTGTAGCTGATAGTTTGAAAATTCATTTAGTAAAAGACAAATTGAATTATGTTATAATAGCGACCGAAAGTACAGGTATGATTTTGTCTTCAACATCAGCTATGATTGCACTTCAAAAAGAGTATCAAATTCAGATGGTAATCATGGAAAATAACGAAACCTTAGACTTTGAAGAGATATCACTTACAAGACTTACAAAACTTAAATTATTATATCCATCACTTTCAAGACCAAATGAAACGGTAGAGGCAAGCCACTTTGACCGAAAATATAAAAAAATAAATAAAATAATGCCTAACGAGTATGCAATTCGTGGTTTTGATATCACCTTTGATACACTACTTCGTTTATCTCAAGAAAAAACTTTTGAAGAAACAGTTCAAACTATTTCAACAGAACAAATAGAGAATAAGTTTGATTATCAAGAAAATTCAACATTCGGATACTCTAACAAAGGAGTTTATATCCTTTATTATGATAACGATTTAACCATTAAACAAGCGTTATAATGTCAACTTCAAAAGTCACTTATTTGGGAGAATTAAGAACTTCTTCGACACATCTGCAATCTGGAAGTATAATTATTTCAGATGCGCCGCTGGATAATAATGGTAAAGGAGAAGCTTTTTCTCCAACGGATACTGTGGCTAATGGTTTGGCCAGTTGTATGTTTACGGTAATGGGAATTAAGGCAAGAGAAATGAATGTAGATTTCTCAGGTTCTACAGCCGAAGTTACTAAAGTTATGGCAGCAGAACCGCGACGTATTTCAGAAATTCATGTGACTTTTACTATGAATTTGGAAGCAGATGAAAAAACCAAAACCATTTTGGAACGAACCGCATTGACTTGTCCAGTTCATTTTAGTTTGCATCCCGATATTAAAAGAGAAATAGTTTTCAATTGGAAATAGTTTCAAGAATAAAGAAAAAGGAGAATCGAATATTGATATTTCATAAAGTCTATATTCTAAGTACTTTTTTCTATTCTCTTTTATGACATGAACAACCAACAACAACTTCTTATAAAACTGGCACACACCAAAATGCCTTTCGGCAAATATGAAGGCTACTATCTTATCGATTTGCCCGAATATTATGTGGTTTGGTACAGCAATAAAGGGTTTCCAAAAGGCCAACTTGGTGAGCAATTGCAATTGGTTTACGAACTCAAATTAAACGGATTGGAAGAATTGGTCCGCAACATTAAAAAGCAATATCCTCAGAAAGATTTTTAGATTACTAGACTTTTAGATTCGTAGATTTAAATCCATTTTAAATTCTTATTTTTGCCTCGTTTTTTACAACAACACAACTACAACAAACAATACAATGAATCAAACAAAATACATTTTTGTTACTGGTGGAGTGACTTCTTCTTTAGGAAAAGGGATTATCGCCGCATCTTTAGCAAAATTATTACAAGCCAGAGGTTACAGAACAACGATTCAAAAATTTGATCCTTACATTAATGTTGACCCAGGAACTCTAAATCCTTATGAACACGGCGAATGTTATGTTACTGATGATGGTGCTGAAACCGATCTAGATTTAGGTCATTACGAGCGTTTTTTAAATGTTCCTACTTCACAAGCCAATAATGTTACCACAGGACGGGTTTATTTATCTGTAATAGAAAAAGAACGCCGAGGCGAATTCCTAGGAAAAACGGTGCAAGTAGTTCCACACATCACCAATGAAATTAAAGAACGCATGCAGTTGCTGGGTAAAACCGGCGATTTTGATATTGTTATTACTGAAATTGGTGGCACAGTTGGTGATATTGAGTCCTTGCCATACATCGAATCTGTTCGTCAGTTAGTATGGGAATTAGGAGAAGGAAACGGAATTGTAATTCATTTAACATTGGTTCCTTATCTTGCTGCTGCTGGAGAATTAAAAACAAAACCTACACAACATTCTGTAAAAACGCTAATGGAAAGCGGAATAAAAGCGGATATTCTAGTTTGTAGAACTGAACACGAATTGTCTGACGAGTTACGGCAAAAGCTAGCTTTATTTTGTAATGTGAAACGTGAAGCGGTTATCCAATCCATTGATGCTTCCACCATATACGAAGTTCCTAATTTAATGCTCGAAGAAGGATTAGACATTGTAGCACTTAAGAAGTTAAATTTACCAAAAAAAGCATCACCCGATTTAAAAAATTGGAATACTTTTCTGCATCGATTAAAACATCCTAAACATACAGTAAATGTGGGTTTGGTTGGGAAATATGTTGAGTTACAAGACTCTTATAAGTCTATTTTGGAAGCTTTCATCCATGCTGGTGCAGCCAATCAAACTAAGGTGAATATTATAAGTGTACATTCTGAATTTATTGACGAAAGAAATGTTGCTGAACAATTACAAGGTTTAGACGGAATTCTCGTTGCACCAGGTTTTGGTGGCAGAGGAATTGAAGGAAAAATTGAAACTGTGCGTTATGCTCGTGAAAATAATATTCCATTTTTCGGTATTTGTCTAGGAATGCAAATGGCCGTTATTGAATACTCTAGAAATGTTTTAGGATTTAAAGATGCTAACTCAACAGAGATGAATGAAGAAACTTCTCATCCTGTGATTTCTATAATGGAAGAACAAAAAAATATCATTAATAAAGGTGGTACAATGCGTCTTGGCTCGTGGAAATGCGATATTGCTGAAGGTACTTTGGCGCACAAAATATACGGACAATCACAAATTCAAGAACGTCATCGTCATCGTTACGAATACAATAGCGATTATCGAAAACAACTGGAAAATGCGGGTTTAATTGCCTCAGGTGTGAACCCCGATACAGGTTTGGTAGAAATTGTTGAGGTACAAAATCACGCCTTTTTTATTGGTGTTCAATACCATCCTGAATATAAAAGTACGGTTGCAAATCCGCACCCAATTTTTGTTAGCTTTGTATCCGCAATGGTAAAAAATAAAAAATAATAGTAATTAAAGATACTGAACTAAGTTCGGCACAATATGGAAGAAAAGAAATTTGATTTAAACTCGATAATAGGTTTTGCTTTAATTTTTGTAATTATACTTTGGATGATGTATAATAACAGGGAAAGCGAAGTCAAACAACAGAAAAAGGCTACTACAGAAAAAGCGATCGAAGCCAAAGTGAAACAAGAAGCAACAAAAGATGTTGCCAAAACAATAACAGATACTACGGTTGCAGATTCTGTTAAAATTCAGAAACTAAAAGGAACACTCGGAAGTTTTGCTTATTCGGCTACTTTGCCTTCAGCTAAAGATGATTTTACCGTTTTAGAAAATGAAGTGATTAAATTAAAAATCGCAAACAAAGGTGGATTTATTGCTGAAGCTATTTTAAAAGATTTTAAAAAAATTGATAAAAATTCTAAAGAATTAGTAGCGCTGATACAAAATAAGAATGCCAATTTTAATCTTCAATTTCAAACTAAAGATAACAGAGTTTTAAATACAAAAGATTTGTTTTTCGAGCCTTCATTATCAAAAGTTGGATCAAATCAAATACTTTCTATGAAGTTGAAATCGGGAGAAAATTCATTTTTGGAATACAAGTATGTTTTAAAACCAAATGAATATATGCTCGATTTTGACTTGAAAACACAAGGTTTAACTTCTGTTTTAAACAATCAAGAAACGGCAGATTTACAATGGGATTTAAAAACCTATCGAAATGAAAAGAGCATTTCTTATGAAAACCGTTATGCCGAACTTTATTACGAAAATGATGGTAAAGTTGATTACGCAGGATTAGGAAAACAAGAAGATGATATTTTAGAAAAAGTCACTTTTATTGCTTATAAACAACATTTTTTCAGTTCAATTTTATTGTCGCAAACACCTGTTGAAAATGTAAAAATTAGTTCTACAGATTTGGTAAACGATGAAAAAATTGATACTGTTTTTACTAAAAATTTTAAATCTACTTTACCATTGGCATTTAAAAACGGTGAATTAGATTATGAAATGAATTGGTATTTAGGACCAACAGATTACAAGGTATTAAATGACTATGATAAAAACATAGAAGAAATCGTTCCACTAGGTTGGGGTATTTTTGGCTGGATAAATATATTTATTTTTGTACCGCTTTTCGGGTTTTTAAGTTCTTTCATGGGATTGGGTATCGCAATTATAGTATTTACTATTTTAATTAAAATTGCCATGTCTCCAATTACTTTCAAGTCTTTTTTATCTCAAGCCAAGATGAAGGTTTTGCGTCCCGAAATTGCTGAAATAGGAGAAAAGTTTGCAAAAGATCCAATGAAAAAGCAACAAGAAACTATGAAGCTTTACAGTAAAGCTGGAGTGAATCCAATGGCAGGTTGTATTCCTGCGTTGATACAAATTCCGTTTATGTATGCTTCCTTTCAGTTCTTCCCGTCGGCATTTGAATTGAGGCAAAAAGGATTTTTATGGGCAGATGATTTATCTTCATTTGATGAGATATATAAATTACCATTTCATATTCCAGTATACGGAGATCATATTAGTTTATTTCCAATATTAGCGTCGATTGCTATTTTCTTTTACATGAAAATGACTTCTGGGGATCAGATGATGGCACAACCACCACAGGAAGGAATGCCAGATATGGCAAAAATCATGAAAATCATGATTTATCTTTCTCCTATCATGATGTTGTTATTTTTTAATAATTATGGTTCAGGATTGAGTTTGTATAACTTTATTTCTAATTTAATTACTATCGGTATTATGATTGTAATTAAGCGTTATTTTATTGATAGTGATAAAATTCATGCTCAAATTGAAGAAAATAAAACAAAGCCTAAAACGGAAAGTAAGTTCCAAAGGAAAATGAGAGAAATGATGGAACAAGCTGAAGCACAAAAACAAATTCAAAAAAAGAAGAAATAATATTTGAGTAATTCATTTTCAAGACTCTGTTTGAAATCCTATCTTTAAACAGAGTTTTTAATTTCTATAAAGTCATGAAAGTCTTAATTGTTGGTTATGGTAATATGGGTAAAACCTATGCTAATAGTTTTATTAGTTCAAGATTTATTAAGCCCGATGATATTCATGTATTGGTTAGAAATAGTAGTTTTCTAGCTTTAGAAAATGGTATTTCAGTAGCAAATATTTCAACTATTGCTTCAGAAAAAATTGGTGATTTTGATATTGTAATTTTAGCAGTTAAACCTCAGGATTTTGCTGTTTTGGCAGCATCCATAAAGCCCTATTTGAAAGATAATCAGATTATTTTTTCAGTTATGGCTGGAATTACTTTAGCCAAATTGGAAGAACAACTTTCTTGTTCAAAAGTGGTTCGTTCAATGCCCAATATCCCAACACAAATAGGAATGGGAATGACGGTTTTTACCGCTTCTGTCAATGTTGATAGAAAAGAATTGTTTATCATACAAAATTTAATCAACACCACAGGAAAATCGGTTTATGTAGAAAATGAAAAATTGATTGATGCTGCTACAGCCATTTCGGGAAGTGGTCCAGCTTATGTTTTTTATTTTATGCAATCCATGATTAAAGCGGCTGTTGATTTAGGGTTCAACGAATCGGAGGCTGAATTATTAGTCAATCAAACGTTTATGGGTTCGGTTGCTATCCAAAATAGTTATTCGTTATCCAATGAACAATGGATTGCAAAAGTTGCTTCTAAAGGTGGAACTACCGAACGGGCACTTCAAGTTTTTGAGAAAGGCACTTTGGAAGAAACGATAGTTGATGCCGTTAAAGCTGCCAATGATTGGGCGTTAGAGTTAGGGAAATAAAAAAAACCGCCTCAGTTTTGAGACGGCTTCTTTCTTTACAGAAATCATTATTTATTATAACACAGGTTTCAATACTTTATTTACTCCATGGATTACACCGTTTGAAGCTTGAATATCAGCTTGGAAAACTCGAGATAAATTATTTG
>NZ_JBCGDO010000033.1:0-13872 GCF_038739835.1 Flavobacterium aureirubrum | reverse complement strand
ACAGTTTGATCATGCTAGTCTACAACATCAAACGCAGCATCAACATCCTCGGCGTGCCCGATTTAATAGCCAAACTCAAAGCATGGAACTCACCCTACAAGAGAAAAGGCTTGTTTTTGATAAAAACAACCTATATAAAACTGTTTTTAGCCTCAATTTTTTTTAAAACCAGTCAAAGTAAATCAAAAATCAGCATGGCTTAAAACCCGTTTATAGCAGTTTTAAAAAGTAAAACAGTAGAGAAAAAGGAGTTTTTTCACAGCCTGACGTTCCGCCGCTTGGCGTCAGTGGCGACTTTTTAATAATTTGTTCTAAAGATAAGCAAAATTTCAACTTAGTAATTTACGGCTAAGAAAAACTAAACTAGCCATTGCGCCAAGCATCTATGTAAAAGCATAACTTTGAATTTCCAAAAAACGAAGATTATGCAATTACACGATGCCTTAACTATTCCAAAGATATTCATTGGATTAGATATTCACAAAAAAAGTTGGACCGTTTCGATCCAAACCGATTTATTTTTTCACAAAACGTATTCGATGCCTTCTGAGTCAGAAGATTTGTATCAATATGTGGAGCGAACCTTTCCAGGTCATGAAGTCCATTTAGTTTATGAAGCAGGCTGTTGCGGATTTTCTGTGGCACGTCATTTTTTAAATTTAGGATGGCATGTCTTGGTGGTTAACCCTGCCGACGTTAAAACGGGTGACAAAGAACGCTACCAAAAAACAGACGCCTTAGATTCTAAAAATCTATCCAACCAATTAAAACAGGGAGTACTCAAAGGAATTTATATCCCAACGGAAGAACACGAACAGTTTATGACTTTAGCGCGTCACAGAACCCAAATTACAAAGAAACTTCGTCAAACCAAATCGCATATCAAAAGCATGTTACTCTTTCATGGCATCAAAATACCTGCTCAATTTGACAATTCAAATTGGAGTCAAGATTTTATTACTTGGTTAGAACAATTAAAATTCAGTACCACTTGCGGAGATTTGGCACTGCAAGGAAAAATACGGCTGTATAAATTTATTAAATCAGAATATTTAGAAATCGCAAATCAAATGCGTAGGCATTGCAGAAAGAATACCAAAAAGGATTACTACTTATTAAAATCCATTCCGGGTATAGGCGGTTATCTAGCTAGTGTTATCATAGCCGAATGTGGCGATTTAAGACGATTTAACAACGAAAGACAATTTAGCTCATACATCGGGCTAATTCCTGGAATTTACAACAGTGGCGAGAGCGAAAAATGTTTAGGAATAACCCCCAGAAGTCGCTCACAACTCAGAAGTTATTTGATAGAAGCCGCTTGGGTAGCCATTAGAAAAGACACCGAAATGCAACACTATTACAGAAAACATCACGGAAAGAATGTCAAGAGTATCATCGTTAAAGTAGCCCACAAAATGGCACGCAGAATATTATCAGTAATCAAAACCGAAACACCATATCAAATCAATAAAAACCTAGTGTTAGAAAATTAAAAACAAGTATAACTTTCTTAATAAGCTCAACCATACAAGAGAGATAGACTACAAAACAGCCGTGGTGGTTCCGATAGTCGGAAGCCACATCGCGAAGCAGGTAGCTATCTTATTTATTCTTAACAATCACACCGATGCTGGTGGCTTGCCGAGGTGAGACCACATATAGGAGCGTGAGCTTTAAGAACTTTAAAAAAGAAATATGAAATAAAAGAGGAAACACTTTCGTGGCATCATTGATAAAGTGAGCCTAACTTTTTAGTCCAATGCCTTCGGCGGACAAAAGTTAGTTGCCCACCTTATCAACAAGCCCTATTGCGGATAAATTAACTCGAGAAAAAAACGACATATAACCCTTATTCAAAGTTGTTAATAACTTTATGATGCTTTACATAGGAGCGCGTCACAGAACCCAAATTACAAAGAAACTTCGTCAAACCAAATCGCATATCAAAAGCATGTTACTCTTTCATGGCATCAAAATACCTGCTCAATTTGACAATTCAAATTGGAGTCAAGATTTTATTACTTGGTTAGAACAATTAAAATTCAGTACCACTTGCGGAGATTTGGCACTGCAAGGAAAAATACGGCTGTATAAATTTATTAAATCAGAATATTTAGAAATCGCAAATCAAATGCGTAGGCATTGCAGAAAGAATACCAAAAAGGATTACTACTTATTAAAATCCATTCCGGGTATAGGCGGTTATCTAGCTAGTGTTATCATAGCCGAATGTGGCGATTTAAGACGATTTAACAACGAAAGACAATTTAGCTCATACATCGGGCTAATTCCTGGAATTTACAACAGTGGCGAGAGCGAAAAATGTTTAGGAATAACCCCCAGAAGTCGCTCACAACTCAGAAGTTATTTGATAGAAGCCGCTTGGGTAGCCATTAGAAAAGACACCGAAATGCAACACTATTACAGAAAACATCACGGAAAGAATGTCAAGAGTATCATCGTTAAAGTAGCCCACAAAATGGCACGCAGAATATTATCAGTAATCAAAACCGAAACACCATATCAAATCAATAAAAACCTAGTGTTAGAAAATTAAAAACAAGTATAACTTTCTTAATAAGCTCAACCATACAAGAGAGATAGACTACAAAACAGCCGTGGTGGTTCCGATAGTCGGAAGCCACATCGCGAAGCAGGTAGCTATCTTATTTATTCTTAACAATCACACCGATGCTGGTGGCTTGCCGAGGTGAGACCACATATAGGAGCGTGAGCTTTAAGAACTTTAAAAAAGAAATATGAAATAAAAGAGGAAACACTTTCGTGGCATCATTGATAAAGTGAGCCTAACTTTTTAGTCCAATGCCTTCGGCGGACAAAAGTTAGTTGCCCACCTTATCAACAAGCCCTATTGCGGATAAATTAACTCGAGAAAAAAACGACATATAACCCTTATTCAAAGTTGTTAATAACTTTATGATGCTTTACATAGGAACGGCTGTTATAGGCAGTAGCATTACTTCTCAAACCTCCAATTATCTAATACTAAAGTTATAATTGCGTATCCCCAAGTTTCAAAATTCTGTAACTTTGGTCTAATTGGAATTATGCTTGTTTTTTCCCATTGTCCTCCTTCAACTGTTTACATTAAAGCGTCATGCCTCAAAGTTCTTTCAAATGGATTTTTTACATTTAAAAACATACTTATTTTAGTTCTGTCCTTGGCGTCTTGATAAAATTCAACTTCAATAGTTTTTTCTGGATGTAGATTTCTTTCAACTGCTTTCATTGAATAAATACTGTCACCTTTCACTTCTGTTTCTAATAAAACAGTTTCTCCAGGATAAATTTGCAAAATCTTTTCTTTAACTAAATAAGGTGTTTTGCCGACTTCCATAGCGTAATTTTGAGTTGCGTTTACTGCTAAATCAAGATTAAATGGTTCCCGATTTGGTTTTTCGTTTTGAGAATTACAAATTGAAAAAGTGAGAGAAAGAAGTATTGTCAGTATTAGTTTCATAGTCTAATGGTTTTTGGTTGTTGAGCTATTGCCTATAACGTTCCGCGTATATGAGAATTGGCGGAAAAGTACACCAAAATAATTGATTAATAACTAATAATAACAAGATGAAACTAAACTTTAAATTAAGCCTTAAACCGCCATTTATTATATACGCTGTTAGGAAATCGGTTTGTACTGATTGCAAAGGATACGGATTAATGGCAGACCATAAATGGAGATACTTCAAATGCCCAAAGTGTAAGGGTAGCGGGGAAACTGTTTCCTAACTTGCATATAGTCGCTATAAAGTGGCGACTATACACCCATATTTGGGTAGATTGTCGCTACTCAGTAGCGTATTTACGTCAAATATATAATTATTTTTTTTATCACAAATCATCAAAAGGACTTTTGATTTGTTGAATACTTTTCGTACTAACATGAGTATATATTTCAGTTGTTTTACTACTATGACCTAGCAACTCTAAAATATACCTTAAATCTGTACCCCTCTCAGGTAAACACCTCTAACCACCATCCGCTCAGTACCTTCACAGGCGCACTCCGTCAGTTTCTGGCGGAGCCGTCTACTCGATTATATGCTGGCTTTTTTTAGCTCAAATGCTTTTACAGGTTTCTTACTAATTTTTCCTGGTCTAATTTGTTTGTATCCATATAAAATTATTTTAGTGCGTGTAATCTTTACTGGAATGTCAAAATATTTTTTTGCAACACTATCATATTGACTAAGTGTATAATTACAATTTTTCAATTTTTTAATTTTTCCGAACGTTTGTTTTTCATAATTTTTTTCTTCAGGTTTATCCTTTTCATAGCCATTTATTTTGAATATTGAATCATTCAAAATACTAATCTTAATAATAATATTTTGGTTATCTGATTTTCTTCTATACTCATATTTATAATTACCCTCAATGCTTTGTCCATTAATGTAAATTGAAGAAAAAAAGAAAATTAAAATTAATATTTGTTTCATGAATTCAAAATTGAATTTTTAAGCAGTTTTGGTAAGCTAGCATATAACTTGTTTATAGGTCTGATAAAATCAGACCTATACACCCATTATTGGGTAGATAAGTCTGACTACCGTCAGACTTTTTCACTTCAGTAAATATAATTATTAATCAATCACAACCCACCAAACACCCTCTCAATCCCTTCAATAACTATACTACATACTCCCAACACTTCGCAATAAACAAGCTCAATTTTTGGAATTATTTTGATCCCAAAACTTTGGAATAGTTTTTTGGAGGGTTATGCAACAGCTACCGCTGTTACGTACTGTGCTTAATTAATTTGTTTAGTCTTCTTACTTCTTCGATTAATTTTTCCACATCTTGTTTTGCATTTGCTATAAAATCATAATCGGATATTGTTGCACCAAATATTTCAAAATCTTCTCCACGATTTGTTTCAGTTCCAGTCATAATAAAATTGGAGCCACTTTCATGATCTCTTCCCTCAATATAAGCTTTCCAAGGTCCTTTTGTAGAGTTTTTAAGTCTATCCTCAATTTCAAGTAATTCTTTTTCAGTAAACATAATTTTAAAGATAGATTTTGTTTGAAAATGCGTTACCGCTAACGTCTCACCACTAAGCGACTGTAGCAATTTCAGCAAAATGCGTACTGTCAGCTAAGATAAACTTTTTACGTGAAAAAATTAGAACAACTCTAGAAAAACCAGCAATGGCTACTAGCCGCTGTTATAGGCAGGCTTAATTATTTAGTAAAAGTCATAATCAACATTGAAATAAAGCCAAATGTAAATATTCCATTTAATATCAAGGCTATAATTTTCTTTGCCGAATTTTGTTCTTGAATTCCTTTCAAAGAATAAATTAAGCCAATTATTGCTATAGTAATTATTATAAAACATAAATAGCCAATTAATGTCATGTATAATTCTGATTTTCCTTGTAATATTAAATGTCCAGTAAACATTAATACAAACAAAATCAGATTAATAATTGAATATAAAAATCCTTTATTTGAATTGTTCTTTTCCATAAATCTATTTCTATTTAGCAGATTTTTCCAAAGCTTGCCTATAACTAGTTTATACCCGCTACAAAGTAGCACATATACACCCAAAACAGGGTGGATAGGCGCTATTGAATAGCGTATTTACTTTAAATATAATTATTAATTTATCACAACCCACCAAACACCCTCTCAATCCCTCCAATAACTATACTATATACTCCCAACACTTCGCAATAAACAAGTTCAATTTTTGAAATTATTTTGATCCCGAAACTTCGGGATACTTTTTTAAAGGGTTGTGAAACATCCTCGGCGTGCCCAATTTAATAGCCAAACTCAAAGCCTAGAACTCACCCTACAAGAGAAAAGGTTTGCTTTTGATAAAAACGACCTATATAAAGCTGTTTTTAGCCTCAATTCTTTTTAAAACCAGTCAAAGTAAATCAAAAATCAGCATGGCTTAAAACCCGTTTATAGCAGTTTTAAAAAGTAAAACAGCAGAGGAAAGGGAGTTTTTTCACAGCCTGACGTCTTGCGGCTAGTGGCTTTTTGCGAAACCAGCGAACTGCGTACTGTCTGCTAAGATAAAGTTTTTACGTGAAAAAAGAAGTACAACTCAAGAAAAACCAGCTATAGCGGATAACAGCTGTTAGTGGCTGTGTTTATTCTAACAATTGTTTTAACTTCTTTTTTGTCTCTTCTGTCACATTTAATCTCAGATAAATTTGATCAACGTAATCATAAGCTCTTTCTCCATTCTTATCTTTGATCTTTTTGTCTGCGCCGTTTTTTAAAAGTATTTCGACAGATTTTAAATCTCCATTAAAAGCAGCTAACATCAAGCCAGTTATTCCATCTACTTCTCTTTGATGATTTAATTCGGCGCCACTTTTTATTAAGCTTTCAACAATTTCATGTGAACCAGATGAACAAGCCGACATTAAGCTTGAATGCCCATTTTCTGAATATCTATTTACATTAACACCTTTGCTGATAAAAAAGTCAACTATTTGTTTATTTCCATGAATACATGAATTTTCAAAATAGTCCTGTAAACTTTTAAATTTACCTGTTTGAACTAATTTTTTGACTGCTTCAAAATTATTTTTAAAAATTGCAACGTCAAGTGCGTTTAAAGGCCAAGAAGGTGATTTTGCCCTAATAGTAACGTCAACTTTTTTGTTAAGCAATTTGTTGAATTCTTTAGAGTCATTATTGTAAACTGCAAGTATCAATGGTGTCCAGCCTTGTTTGTTGTCATCCCATTTTTCTTTATGAGCAAAAGCTAAATTGCAAAGAATGAATAAAATTATAAACGTCTTTTTCATAATATTCGTGTTTGGTGGGAACATAGCCACTAACGGATCGGGTATATGAGAAGTGGGGGAATTAGAAAGCAAACTGAACGGGTCGCAACCGTAACTCCGACCGTAGCTGGGGAGGCTCGAGAATCCGCTACACCCCCATTTCTTATATACCTTGTTATGTATCAGTTGTGGCGATCTTCGGGGTGTCACTCGGAGGAGATGAAAGTCTTTTGAGCCACAATTGTACATAACTAGTTTATAGTCGCTACTTTATAGCGACTATACAACCATATTAGGGTAGATTGTCGCTACTCAGTAGCGTATTTACTCCAAATATATAATTATTTTTTTTATCACAAATCATCAAACGGCCTTTCAGTTTGTTAAATACTTTTCGTACTAACATGAGTATATATTACAGTTGTTTTACTACTACTATGACCTAGCAACTATAAAATGTACCTCAAATCTGTACCCCTCTCAGTTAAACACCTCTAACCACCATCCACTCACTACCATCACAGGCGCACTCCGTCAGTTTCTGGCGGAGCCGTCTACTCGATTATAGGCAGTTTTTTTTATGACTTAACTTTTAATTAACCCTTGCGCATACCAATCTAAATGTTTTGCAATGTTTTCATCATCAATGATAATATTCTTCTTCTCTCTTTTTTTATCCTTTTTGTATGATTCAATAAATCCATTCAGTTCTTTGGTTGAATACTTAGCCAACCAATTGTATAATTTTAAAACTTTAAATTTTGCAAAGTTAATTTTAGCTTTTACGCTTTCATTTTTTTCTTTAGTCCATTTCTCTTGCTCTGAAGTTTTCTTGATAAAATCTTCGCAATAATTTTTAAAATAACTTTCGTAATTGGTTATTTCAATTATTTTATCAACTAAAGGTTTGTTTTCATCACTAACCATAGCCATTTTCGGTGGTTCTTCAGTTTGCGCATTACAATTTTGACTTAATAAAACTAGATTGAAAATTGTAAATAGTGGAATTAGTTTTCTCATTTTCTGTCTTTTACTGTTGTGTCTTAAAAAATTGCCACCAACTTGTATATACTCGCTACAAAGTAGCGCATATACACCCAAAACAGGGTGGATAGGCGCTATTGAATAGCGTATTTGTTTCAAAAATAGAAATAAAAAAAGTATTACAAATCATCAAAAGGACTTTTAAATTGATAAATATTTTTCGTACTAACATGAGTATATATTTCAGTTGTTTTACTACTACTATGACCTAGCTACTCTAAAATATACCTTAAATCTGTACCCCTCTCAAGTAAACACCTCTAACCACCATCCGCTCAGTACCCTCAGAGGCGCACTCCGTCAGTTTCTGGCGGAGCCGTCTACTCGATTAGCGGTTCGGCTTTACTCTTTTAATGGAATTCTGTATGGTCCAATAACAGAATTAAATAATAAATCGCCATTTTCTAACAACTGAAGTAAGGCATAAGCACCATTACCTCTATTGGTATGACCAAATTCAATTCTGGTTCTATTTTTCCCTGTATTCCAATCTAATCTAGTAATTTCCCAGCCTCTTTCTATGGTAAACCCATTTACTAAAACCATGCTTGAGCTACTTATTACTAAAGGCACCATACTAGTTTAAAATGATACGCCAATAATAAAATAACAAATAAGAAAACATACGTATATAGTTGTTTATCAATGTATTAATTTGTGTTATTGATGTATGCAAGGAAAAAAATAAACCAACCCCAGCTTTTTTATTCGATCAGATTAGAGAAGCTAGTTCCCAAAGATAATTTTTATATAAACAATTAAGATTCCTAAAGATTTAATTGGGCTGGTTTTGGTTATGTATTTTAAACAAAATTAAAATGATAGGATTTTAATCATAAACTATTCAAGGTTAACCCAAAGGTTAAAAATTGATCTTGCTCTTTTTGATTTTCAATTACCAAACTTTCAAATGATTGAATGTAGTTTATCTTAAAATTAATCCATTTCCAAACGGGTAATTCAGCACCAATATCAGCTTGCCATCTAAAGTTGTTACTATGCAGTAAAGAAGGCTGAATATAACTTTCGTGTGTAAGAATAACTTTTTTGTTTAACAGTTCATATTTGCCATTTAACCAAAGCGTTGCCCGAAGGGTTTCTATATTATTCATACCATTGTATTCATTATTATTGAAATTATTATTTTTAAAATTAGTCATTTCATATTCACTTGTTACGGATAGTTTGAGCCAATTACTTTTTGAGTTTATGATGCTAAAACTAACGCCTCCGCCAAAAATATATCTTAAATCAATTTCTCTTCTAAAATTGGAACTTACAAAACCTAGCATTAATGGATATATTTTTCTAGTTGGATTTAAGTATAGAAAGTTAAGACTCAAAAAATCTTCATCAGCTTTATCTTTATCAAATGCTTGATATACATAAGAATTTTGTGTTTTATATACCCATTTTTTCCAAGGAATTAAACTAAGATCCGATTTAGCTCTAAAAATAAGTGTTTCTACATTACCACTTTGCCAAAAACCAGTAAGCGCTAATTTTGTTTTAAATTTCAAGGTATCGCTTTCATTAATTTGAGCAGAAATTGTAATCGTAATAAATAATTGTAAGAACAATATCCATTTCATAAGTAAGAATTTATTAAAATATTATTTATACTAGATACCTAAACTCGTTTATAGAAATTTAATTTTATAATTTGGTTCAACTACTATTTTAGTGGTTTTTATGTTTAATAAATTAAGGATAGATAATAAACCATTAAGATATTAAGTTTCATTAAGCCTTAATTATTTTAATTCCTTAATGGTTTTGTTGCTGCTATTTTACTTTTTTAATGGAATTCTGTATGGTCCAATAACAGAATTAAATAATAAATCGCCATTTTCTAACAACTGAAGTATGGCATAAGCACCATTTCCTCTATTGGTATGACCAAATTCAATTCTGGTTCTATTTTTCCCTGTATTCCAATCTAATCCAGTAATTTCCCAGCCTCTTTCTTCTGTATAACCATTTACTAATACCATATTTGAAGCACTTGTAACCAATGGAACCATGCTTGTTGATACTACATCGTTTCTAGTCCATACAGAAGCAAACTCATTTTTTTCGGGATCCCATTCAACTCTTTCCATACCTTTTGGTCCAGGATGTACTGGCCCAACCGTTAGTACATCAATGATTCTATCAGGATGACCTTCATCTATTAGATTATTTACTAAAAATGCTCCCCAACCATTTACTACTATAGTTTGTTCAGATTGAATCCAAGGTTTATCTTCTGGTAATCCCGCTTTAATAGGAATAAATCCTGCAATTCTTCTAGATTTTGCACCTTCTTTTTGTTTGTGTGAAGCAGGAATTCCATCTCTCCAAAAAGCAACTAAATTCATTCTATTTTGACCATCAGTAATTAAAACAAGTTTATCTTCGTCATCACCAAAACCCATTAAAGTTGGGGTTGAACCAGCACCTGTGCCCGCTTTTATGGCTGGAGGCCAATCTCCACCATTATAAGGACTAATCCATGCACCATCTGATTCTTTATCTGAAATTTCAGAACCTGTCCATACGAGTTTACGCATCATACCATCACCTTTAGGTGTTTTGCTTCCTGTGGCAACATAAATCCCGTTTTTTTCATCAACAGCCATAGAATTTGTACATAATTCTGTGTCTTGGAAAGCATAAAATTTACCAGGACCTTTTAATTCTTTATCTATTACTGCTATTCCATTTACGGCACCAATTACTATATGACCATCATAAGTCATGTTCATACCCACCATATTAATTCGTTTTACACCCGGAGCAACTTCGGCAGCAGGAATAAGGGTAGAAACATCAAATCTGTATTTAACTTCAAGCCCTTTTTTTGGATCAGCCTTGTCGATTAAACCTACAGCAGAAACAACAGTACCGGCATTGGCATAAACATAATCTTCTGAACTAACCATGGCATAAACTCCTGCTGGTAAAACCAATCCAGGATTTGGTCCTAAAATTCCTTTGAGATGTTTGGTTGCAAAATCTAAAGAAGTATATTTTACATCTGAAATTGATTTTAACTGCTCTACGGTTAAACGTTTTGCACCGGGTAAGTCTATGTCTGTAACCATACTCCAGCCATCACCAGTTTTGTCAATTAAAGCAATACGATCTGTAGAAACAGACCACATAAAATTTTTATTTACCGACGCGTAGGTAACATTATTCACGGGTCCTCCCCAAATAGGTGTCAGCTGGTTTAAATCTGCTTTAAAATCTCCATCATTGATTTGATAAGGAACACAATTAGTTTGTCCCGAGTTCACATGCGTTACCCCATAAATTCCTTGAGAAAGGAAAGGGTTAGCAGTTGGATAAGAATTTTGCGTATTTGCTTGCGCTACTACTTTGGACTCATCTGATTTTTTTCCTTCCTTACAAGATAAAAACATAAGAATTCCAAAACTCATTACTGAAATTAATTTAAGATGTTTCATGATTGTTTATTGTTTATAGTTAAAATTAGAATAATAAATAATTAATACCCACTTGAAAAGATGCTCCTCCAAATCTGTTTTTAGCACCAAAATTGTTAGTAAATCTTGACAAAACACCAATCTTTCCTGGTATAAACCAGTAAGATCCATAAATGCCTAATCCGTATATTTGATCTTTATCCAAGACTGCTTTCTCGCCTTCGTCATTACCCATTTGCCATGTTCCAAAGCCGAAAAAACCTAGCTCATGTCCCATAGTAAAATTATAACTTACACCAAAATCAGAAGTAAGATGCGGTGCCTCTTTAAAATCGGAGTCTTTTTGTTTATTGTTAATTTCATAAGTAAGTCCTGCAGATAAACTTATATTATCTTTTGGTCTATATCTCCCCATAACCCTTAGATTATGCGATAGGTAACCTAAACCAACATTGTCTGTACTATTTGTTTTATATTTTCCGGTAGGTAGCCATAAGCCATAAGAAAATGTTGTAGAAAATTTATCTTTCTCCCATGTGAGCCATATAGGTTGTAAATAAAAATCACCAAACCCAAACGAATTTAGATTGATTTCTTGACTTCCAACTAGGGACTGTTCCGAATAAAAATCTAAGGCAATGTTTGCATTAGGGTTATTAAGCATTGGTAAAGCTAAAACACCCCAGCGGGCATTAAGAATTTTATTTTTACCAAAATAACTAATCATTGGAATAATAGAGTGTGTTTTTACTTTTTGATCTAATTCAACAGAAAACGGTGGATTTTGACTGATTTCAATTACATCCGACTTTTCTCCTGAATTGTTGTAATAATTCATATTTGAATAGGAGTAATACATAGAAAAAACCCAGCCAGAGGCTGATGGTATAAAATAATCGTTTGTGTTAAAACTACCACCATTATAATGTCCTTGAGCATTTATACTCATTGATATTATTAGCATCAAAAAGGCTATTATCATTCTTAAAAATCTTGTTTTCATAATTTGCTTAGAAATTTTTATTAAATCCTATTTGATATAGAACACCTCTATTATTTAATGTTGATTGCTTCGTGGGAATTTCCATAAGACCGATTAGATTGAACCCTGCTCCTAAAGATTTTCCAATAATAGGGGATAGAATTAAGTCAAAATTTTCATTTTCAAAATCAAATATTGTTCGAGGTTCAAAAACATAGAACATTCCTGTTTTCGTAAATTTTGCAATAAAAATTCGGTTTGTTAAAACAGATAAATCTGGATATAAATTATCTTTAGCTATAGCAAAAGCATATTGTGGTTGCACTGCTAAAAACAAACTTGGGTTTATGGTATATGAGTAAGTGATAGCAGGTGTGGCTGTAAATATTTGACTACCAAATCCTTGTTTTCCAAATGGCAAACTAAATTCTACAGATCCTGCCAGTGAGTTTTTACCTTTTACATAGAAGGCGTTTAAAATTGAAAATTTTATATCAGAAAAGGCAGTTTCAAAGCCAGTTCCAGCAATGCCGTTGTGAAAGCTAATTATCTCTGGTTTAATAGAAAAACTCCAACGATTAACACCTAATACAACGCTAAATTTATTACTGATAGATGAAGCGTTGTTTGCTTTGTCAAAGTATAAAGTAGAAAAACCAACTCTTGAATTTACTCTTGTTGGATCTACACCCGATTCTGTTCTTAATTTCTCAATAGCTAAAGAATCTGTTTGTGCAAATGTATTTAAACAAGGAAGAAAGAAAAATAATAAAAATAATTTCTTTAGAAATTGAATAAAAGATAGTTTGTGTGAGTTAATTGTCATATTGATTTGTTTTTATGTTTTTATTCAAAATTAAATAAAATAAACCTAGAACTAAAATTAAGGAGGATACTCCAATTAAGATTCCTACATTCGCATGTTCAAAATCAATAATTAATACATGTCTAATGACTGCAATAATTGCAATTTCGAGAATTACTTTAACATAGTTAATCTTGTTTTTCTTTTGATACTCTCTTAATGATTCAATTACTTCAATGATAATTGTAATTAATAATGTAGCAGCTATAAAACCTTGTACAGAAGTGATAAATAAGTTATTTCTATCAATTGTTGGGTTAAGAAAGTTAATTATTTCATTTTTAACAAAGATTGTTCTCAAGGTAATTAATACAATTTCTAACATTGAATAAATCATAACCACGGTTAGAAGTATAATTAATGTGTTTACAGTTATTTTAATGATTTTGTCCATATGGTTGTTTTCATGTTTAATGTTTCTTTAAGCTGACCGCTAACGTCAGACTGTGAAAAAACTTTCACAATCCTTTTTCAAATATACAAAAATACTTGTAAGAAAGGCATCCTTTTTTTATCTTTAACCATGCAACATCCCGACGCTTCGGGGCAAGGAATTTCCCGTCACCAGCTTCAAGTATCCAGTCTAGAAGACACCATTAGTCAGGACAACCCAATCAGGTTTATCGACGCTTTCGTTAACAGTATCGATTTAGAAAAACTAGGATTTACACCCCGAGTTTTAAAAACCGAAGGTCGCCCAAGCTTTGATACCCGGGTCTTTTTAAAAATCTATCTATACGGCTATTTAAACGGCATTCGCTCTTCAAGG
>NZ_JBCGDO010000032.1:0-15226 GCF_038739835.1 Flavobacterium aureirubrum | reverse complement strand
ACCAGCGATACAAAGACAATCCACAACTATACCGCAAAAGGCAAGAAATTAATGAGCACATTTTTGGCACAATAAAGCGAAAATGGGGATACAACTACACCGATTTAATAGGATTAGAAAAAGTAAATGGCGAACACAGTTTGATCATGCTAGTCTACAACATCAAACGCAGCATCAACATCCTCGGCGTGCCCGATTTAATAGCCAAACTCAAAGCATGGAACTCACCCTACAAGAGAAAAGGCTTGTTTTTGATAAAAACGACCTATATAAAACTGTTTTTAGCCACAATTCTTTTTAAAACCAGTCAAAGTAAATCAAAAATCAGCATGGCATAAAACCCGTTTACAGCAGCTTTAAAAAGTAAAACAGTAGAGAAAAAGGAGTTTTTTCACAGCCTGACGTTCCGGCGCTTGGCGAGGTTGCGAACTTCGGAACTAATTATTTTCTATCAAAGATAAAATTTCTTGCGAGAAATAAACGTGTATTTACTAAAAATTCGCAATCTTGCCAAACGCCTGTTACCAGCTGCCTTTTTTTTGGTTTTTTAAATGTTCTAATCTTTTTAAAGCTTTCTCTAAATCATATTCCTCTTTTGGTAACTCTTCAACAAGTTCATAATTTAGAAATCGATATCTTTTTATTCCTGCACCTTTGTCAAATATATTTAGTTCAGAACATTTTACACATTTAATTATATCAAACTCAAAACTTGGAATATTGTTATCTCTTTCCAAGATAAAGGTTTCCAATTCTGTTTTGCATTCTGAGCATTCGATAAAACGAATCTCGTGTCTTTTTCTTTCTTCTGCTAACACTTTTTCCGCAGCTTCTCTTTCGGCTTTCTCATGATTATAAACTTCAGTTCCGTACGTCCAAAAGTTTAATTTTTCATAAATACTTTCAATGCTTAAAATTTTCGCAATTTCATCAAAATAGTCGACAACAAATTCTCTTTCTTCTGTGTCTAATTCCTCGGATTTAATTTTTTGAAAATATTGCTCGAAAATGCTTTCAATCTCTTGATTCGGTTGTTTTGTTTTAATTGCTGAAATTAAATTTGTTAGTAAATCATTAAAAGATTTTTCAAGTTTTATGCATAAACTTTTTTTAGAAGAATTTAATCCACGATTTCCCCATTCTTCATTGGAGAACTTTTCCTTATTTTTTAATTTTTCTAATGTTGAAATTCTATTATTCACGATTTTCTTTAAGGTTGCTGGTAACTTGTTTATAGGTCTGATAAAATCAGACCTATACAACCATATTTGGGTAGATAGGTCTGACTACCATCAGACTTTTTCGCTTTTGTAAATATATAAATAAATCTTATAAATCATCAAAAGGACTTTTAATTTGTTGAATACTTTTCGTACTAACATGAGTATATATTTCAGTTGTTTTACTACTACTGTGACCTAGCAACTCTAGAATGTACCTCAAATCTGTCCCCTCTCAAGTAAACACCTCTAACCACCATCCGCTCACTACCATCAAAGGCGCACTCCGTCAGTTTCTGGCGGAGCCGTCTACTCGATTAGCGGTAGTTTTTCTTTCAGTTTTTAGGATATTTCTCATATGCTAATTTATTTATTTCAGTTTCTGAAAGCCCTTGCTGTCTGAGTTGTCCGCAGTAAGTTGCTCGAAGTCCTGCTAAGTCGTCAAACGGATGATTTTTTAAAATATTTTGATGTTCGGCATTTTCTTTTTGTTGCCAATTTTTATTAAGGAGTCCAAGTAATTCTTCTTGTTTGTCAAACATAATTCGCCTGCAATCCTTGTATTCAATTCTGTTTTTTAGTTCATAGTCGCAAGCCATAGAAAACGTCACATTTGCAAAAATCCAATAAAGTAAGTCGTCTATTTTGTCGGTCATTTTCCTTTCATATTCTTGTCCACGCTCTGAGATTATGTAAAACATAAATCACAATTTGTCAACTTCAATGTAAGGATGTGCGTCCCAAGTTTGCTGTCCGTAACTCGGCAGTAAATTTGTCGGTGCATTAATTTTTAAAGTCAGTTCGTCAACTTTTTTCTTTATTTCGTCTAAGGTTATCAAAATTTGCAAGCTAAAATGTGGTTGGTTAATTTGTCTGAATACTCAGCTTTCCAATAATGTATGTCATCAATGTTACGGTAATCAATATTTTCAGCCTGGTAAATTCCCATAAATGGTTTCTTAAGAAAAATAATAATTGTTTCGTCATTGGGCCAACCTTTTGAAGTTTCTACAATTTCATTTCCACGTTTTATCTCGGCATTCAAAATTATTTTCAATGCTTCGCTAAATTCTTCTATGTGCTTCTGTGTCGTCATAAAATAGCCGCTAACTTGTATATACCCGCTACAAAGTAGCGCATATACACCCAAAACAGGGTGGATAGGCGCTATTGAATAGCGTATTTGTTTCAAAAATAGAAATAAAAGTTGTATTACAAATCATCAAAAGAGCTTTTAATTTGTTGAATATTTTTCGTACTAACATAAGTATATATTTCAGTTGTTTTACTACTACTATGACCTAGCAACTCTAAAATATATCTTAAATCTGTACCCCTCTCAAGTAAACACCTCTAACCACAATCCACTCACTACCATCAAAGGCGCACTCCGTCAGTTTCTGGCGGAGCCGTCTACTCGATTGTGTGTAGTTTTTTTAATTTATTTCGTTTATTATAATAGTTAAACCAATTTTCACCACATCATTAATATAATCTTTTAAGTTAGATGAAGTTCTACTATTTATACTTTCCAATGAAATCGTAAAAGGCTCTAAATTTATTGGAATTAATGTTTTCTCTTCAAGATTTTTCTTGACTGGTTCAGAATATTCCATAAAAGTACCAATAGCAATTACATCATCGTCATATCCATAATGATGAACAGATAAAATTAAATTAAACTTTCTTTGATTTGGTAATGTAAAATATATTCCAAACCAACCTCTTGGCAAGTTTCTATTAAAAAAGTAATCGTGATTATTAGCATATTCAGCTATTTGATGAGTATGATAATAGTACTTTTGGTTGTCAGGTTTACAACTTTGAATTCCAACAACTGCTTTATCAATTGGTATTAATTCGTGAAGTTCAGTTTTTATTTCACCTAAAATATTATAAATATTATCAAAAACTTTATTTCTACTTTCCAGTAGTAAAACTTTTCTTTCCTCTTTAATTCTATTTACACTATCAGAAACTTTTTCATTGAAAAGGCTAGCTAATTCATTTAATGAGTTAACTTTTTTCTCAGTTTTAAAGTTTAATGCAACTTCAATACTTTTCTTTTGTTCTAAGGCAAAAAAGGAAACAAGTTCTTGTGGATTTCCTCTATCAGCATTTTCAAGAGCTTTAATATATTTTACTTTGTCACCTCTTTTTACGGTGAAAGGTAATAGTCCATTTTTTATTAAAATTAAACTTGCTAATAATCTAGCTATTCTACCATTTCCATCTTGAAATGGGTGAATTTGAGTGAAAGCGTGATGAATCCATGAAGCAACAATTATTGGATTAACATTTTTTTCAGAAAGATCATTATAGATAATTATTAAATTATCAATTTCTTGGTCAACTTGTATTGGAGGGCAATATAAAAAAATTGTACCGTCGTCTCTTTTAGGATTATTGTCATGCTTTTTAAAATCTCCTTTAAGAAGTTTAACATTTACTCTTTTACCTAAAGAGTCTATAGCTTCTGTATAATCTTGATTTTGAGTTATCAATTGATGTAACTCTTTTATAAAACTTTTACTTAAATTTCTATTTGATTTTACCAAATCAAAGATAAAATCCATCGCTTCAAAATGGTCATGCAAATATTGCATTAATTTTTTTGGAGGAATGTTAGTATCATTATGGCCAATATATGATTCAACAAAACCATTTTTAATTAAGGTTTGTGTAATTCCCTCAGTTAAATCATATAATTTTTCAACAACACCTGTTTCTATAGCGTGTTGTCTTTTCAGTTTAGTTAGAAACTCATCATAGCTTTCTTGACCTTCTTCAAATTCTTTTCTTTTTTTATACCAACTTGGTGCTAAATCATCAAAAATTGACGTATCAGCATTTAACCATTTGCTATTTATTGAGATAGGTGACCAAACTTCTATATTTTTATCCATAAAAAATTAAATTCAAATGTAACAATTTAGTTTTTGATTTTTAAGATTTAGTTCTTTAAAATTGCACATAACTTGTATATACCCGCTACAAAGTAGCGCATATACACCCAAAACAGGGTGGATAGGCGCTATTGAATAGCGTATTTGTTTCAAAAATAGAAATAAAAGTTGTATTACAAATCATCAAAAGGACTTTTGATTTGTTGAATACTTTTCGTACTAACATGAGTATATATTTCAGTTGTTTTACTACTACTATGACCTAGCAACTCTAAAATATACCTTAAATCTGTACCCCTCTCAACTAAACGCCTCTAACCACCATCCACTCACTACCATCAAAGGCGCACTCCGTCAGTTTCTGGCGGAGCCGTCTACTCGATTAGCTGGCGGTTTTTATTATTTGAACAACCATTCAAAAATTGTATAGAAACCTACAGCAATTCCTATAGCTGTAATTGCAATTAATGTCAGACAACCATATTTCAATAAATCATCCTTAAAACTTGTTCTATGAGGCTTGTCTTCCTTTATTTCATCACGGTTTTCGGAAATTGGTTTTATATATGCAATCAATTCTCCGCTAATCCATTTCCTTTTCCATCCAAAATCAATATAGTTTTTCTCAGTACTATTAATTATTTTTTCTGAATCTCGTGAAGCTTTTAAAAGTTCGGCAGCAAATAATTCAAAACCATCTTTGTTTGCTTTAATATGCATTTCATCTTCACCGTCGCGGTAATATAGTCCAAACGAAGCAATATCTTTAGAATTTTTACTTTCAAGTATTTCTATAATCTTATTTAATTCTTCGTCTTCCAATTCTCTTATTTTTATTTATTTAATCGGCTTCAAACTGACAGCTAACGTCAGACTGTGAAAAAACTTCACACGCTTCATTTCAAATATACTAAAATAGTTATTAGTTCATCTAAAAAAACAAACCTTCTTTAAATCTCCCGATGCTTCGGGATAAAAGAAGTCAAATATTATTTTTTTGGTAAATTGTTTTGAGAAAATGCTAGTTGTACAACAGTTACGGCAGTTAGCCGTTCGGTCATGGTCATTTTATTACAAATTGAACCAATGATTTAGTTTCAAATTTTTCGCCATTGAAATCGAATTCAGCTGAAATATACATTTTGTTTTGAGTTTTGTTTCTGGGTTCAAAAAATATTTCAAAACTAGAATCAGTAACATTTTCTAATAAAATTTTTCTACTAGTTTTTGAATAGATACTATCTGTTTCGTATATATTAAATTTTGGTAAGGAATTTTGCTCAAAGAATTTGCCACGCACTTTCATCTTTTCACCAACTCTTACAAAAACATTATCGGGAAAAAGATTTATTTGAGAGGCAGAAATTTTATTAAAATTAGCTTGAGCTATTTTCTTTTCTAAAGATTTATTTTCAGTTTCTAATTCAACAATTCTATTTTCTAAAGAATTTAATTTTGCATTATCACAAGAAATTATTGAAAATAAAATTAGAAATGATAGTATTTTTCGATTCATGATTTTTATGTTTTTCATAAATGGCTTATAACGTCAGGCTGTGAAAAAACTTCACAATCCTTCTACCAAATATACTAAAATAGTTATTTTCTACATCACAAACCCTGAAAGAGTTTGAAACTCTGTCAGGGTTAAAAAAACAAACCTCCTTAAAATTGCTTCTAAAGAGGTTACTTTTTATAAATATTTTAAAATTTTAGTTTTTTATTGAGGTTGTGCAACAGTTACCGTTGTTAGCGGTTCGGCTTTCTTGACTTTCATTACTAGAACCTTGATAGTAATTCATCTTCTTCGTCTGGTTTGTCGTAAGCATCAGCTTCTGTTAAATGTCCGTCTTGGTCACTTATTCTTGTCAGTTTTTTACCTTGTCTAAATACTAATTGAAGTCCGTGTTCTTGTTCCCAGTCACATTCACAAGCTATGAAAACATAAATGTCTTGGTCTTTGTAAGGTCGTCTTGTTACATATATTTCTGTCGGCTGTATGAAATTCCAAATCTCATTTTTGTTTTTAATCTGTCTTAATGGCTCGTCTGCTTCGTCATATTCAACTGCGTCCAAAAAATCCATACAGTTTTTATAAGCCAATTCAGAAATTAAATTTCGGTCGTTTGCGTTTAGCTTCAAAAAATTTGTCAAAGCTTGGTCTGCTTCGTCAATAAATGTCTTGTCGTGTTCGGGTTCAAAATCCATAAAGGTTATCGTCAACTTGTAGTTGTCGAAAAATGGAATTGCTACCTCTTCACTTTTCCACCAATCAGGAAAACTTTCTTCTTGTTTAAGTCGTCCAATAATTTTCGATATAATTTCTTTTTTCATTTTGTTCGTGTCGTTTTTTTAAGCTGACCGCTAACGGCAGACTGTGAAAAAACCTCCACAATCCTTGCACCAAATATAGTAAAATAGTTGTAAGAAAGTTATATTTTTTTTTATCTTTAACGATGCAACATCCCGACGCTTCGGGACAAGGAATAGCTCGCAACCAACTACAAGTAAGCAGTCTTGAAGACACTATTAGTCAGGACAATCCTGTTCTCCCGAAGCGTCGGGATTATAGATGCTTTTGTCAACAGTATCGACTTAGCGAAAATAGGATTTACCCCCAGATTTTTAAAAACCATCCATTTTAACCCAAGTTGTTTCCCTAAAACAAGGAAAGAACTTGGCTTTTATAAAATCAGTCTTTTTAGACTTAAAAAACTCGTTTGTAAGCACTCCAAGTTTTACAACTTTGAATTATAACTAAAAAACAAACTTCCTTAAAATAGCTTCTAAAGAGGTTACTTTTTATAAATATTTTAAAATTTTAGTTTTTTATTGAGGTTGTGCAACAGTTACGCTTGTTAGCGGTTCGGGCTTTTTTGTCATTGTCTATTGTTTAATTTAAACACTTTGAAATATTCTGATGAGAATATAATCTCTGAATTCTCAGGAACGTTTGGTTCGTGAAATGGCGTTCTTTGTATGTCTTTACTAAAACCATTTATTTGAGTAATAAAAATTACATTTTTGTATTTCTCAAAAAAGACACTGTCTATAGCTTTGTCTTGTCCAACCTTAGTATGCAATGCCCAAGCTGTCCACCATTCAAGGCCGTGTCTAGCTATTATTATAGTTTCATTATCATTTTTGATAACAGATTTAAGTTTTCTCAATTCTTCGTATGCAATTTTATCAATAACAGTTTCTTTGGGATGTCCAGATACTGCAATTATTGACAATAAAGTAAATATGACAAAGGAAATACTTGTTGTTTTAAGTTGCTTTACGTTAATCACCGTAGATATTTGAAGTATTAAAAGTATTTGGGGAATGAATAAAAATAAACTGAGTCGTTTAAAATATTCACCGTCAAGAAGTGGAAAGGAGAGAGCAATTAAGCAAACAATCGAAGCAAACAAAATCGTTTTTTGAAATGGTTTAAAATTGTTGCTTTTTGTTTTTAGGGTAATAATGCCAATTATTGCAAGAAAAATTGAAAATAAAATTATTAATAAGTCGGGTGGTGACAACATCCCATTTAGTACGGCTGGTTTCTCAAAAACCACAGTCCAAAATGAAACCAACCTGTTGAAACGAGAAAAATCAAACAGGAAGACAATACCCAAGCTAATAGTAATTAGAATTGATATTGGAAATATTACTTTTTTCTTGTATGTATATAAAACCATTAGAAATAAAAAAAACATTGAAAAAACAAATGTTCCGAAATGTGTAAGCCCTATAAAAATTAAAAAAGCAATTGACAAAAAGATGTTAACTTTCTTTCGATTGATTTGGAAGGATAGATAGTATGCGAGAAAACAGAACAGAAAAAAAATTGCAAGGGCGTTCTTTTGTAGGTCTGAAGTGAGAATAAGAGGTGAAAATGAGAGAACCGAAAAAGCAAGGATGCTGAATTTAAATAATTTTACAGGCAAAGGATTGCTGAATTGAACGATTTTATAAAGAGGTAAAAGTAAAAGTGGAATAGAAATACTATCAACTATTTTAACGACACTCAATATCAGGCTGTCTGTAATAGAAAAACCAAAAAGCGATATGAACTTTATTAAAAACGCGTCAAAATAAAAAATCAAGGGCATATCAGAGAATCCTAAATGTCCATTTGTCAAAATAGACCTTACCTGTAAAGGATAATAACCACCGTTAACTCCAGGAATCAATTCTTGAGAGAAGTTAAAATAGAATCGAATACTAAAAACAATAATACCCAGTAAAAAATAAATGGCTACTTGGGCTTTTAAGAATGTCTTATTTAATTTTTCAATTTTCAAAGTCTATGTCATTTTTATGTTTAGTATGTCGTCATAGCCTGACCGCTAACGTCAGACTGTGAAAAAACCTCCACAATCCTTGTACCAAATATAGTAAAATAGTTGTAAGAAAGTTATAGTTTTTTTATCTTTAACGATGCAACATCCCGACGCTTCGGGACAAGGAATAGCTCGCATCCAACTACAAGTAAGTAGTCTAGAAGGCACTATTAGTCAGGACAATCCTGTTCTCCCGAAGCGTCGGGATTATAGATGCTTTCGTTAACCTTATCGATTTAGAGAAAATAGGATTTACGCCAAGAGTATTAAAAACCATCCATTTTAACCCAAGTTGTTTCCCTAAAACAAGGAAAGAACTTGGCTTTTATAAAATCAGTCTTTTTAGACTTAAAAAACTCGTTTGTAAGCACTCCAAGTTTTACAACTTTGAATTATAACTAAAAAACTAACCTCCTTAAAATAGCTTCTAAAGAGGTTACTTTTTATAAATATTTTAAAATTTTAGTTTTTTATTGAGGTTGTGCAACAGTTACCGGTGTTAGCGGTTCGGGCTTTATTTAGCCATTGAATAGACTCTTTTCGTATTGCAGTCAATCAATTGAATATTGAACTTCATCGAATCCTATTTTGCATTATTTCACTTGCCTTTCTCGGTAGTTCAATATCACCACTTTGTTTATTAAAATTAAAAGTCATCGAACTAACCTTGTTGTTTTTATTTATTTCAAGTACATAATCGCCTTCAACTGTCCATACAGAGTTCCCTATAAAGTGATCAGCTTTGCCTGTAAAAGTCACTGTTGTTAGGTCGTTTACTTTGCTAATGCTAAAGTCAGACATTTGGTGATTCGTTCTGTCAAAGCCCGGTAAAAACGATGACCAAGAACCAATAATTTCTTTTGGGCTGAGCAATGAAGGTTTAACCTCGTTCATAGAAGAGTAGTCCAATAATACATTGTCATCGAATACAGAAATTACATTTTCCCAATCACGATTATCTACTCCGGAAAAAAGTTGCTTTATTATTTCAGCTATCATATTCCTTTTTTATTTTTTCACTTTTAACAAGCCTTGCGAACCAAAATTTGTCAATAAGCCAGTAGTTATCTGCTCTAAATGCTCGTTGTATTTTTGTATTAAGTCGCCCATTCCTATAAAATCTACAGGCGTTCTAAATGGTCTTTCACCTTTTGGCGTTTCAATTAACTCTTCAAAAACATCGGCAACTTTTTGTGGATTTTGTTGCGGATTTGCCTCTAAAAAGCTCATAAATCCTTGCAAAGATTGTTCCGGTGCTTTAGCAAACTCTCCGTAGAGTGGTTCCTGACTTTTATCGCTAGGATGAACTAAGTTTTCTGTAAATGCAGTTGGGTATCCACCTGGTTCTACAATACAGTTTTCTATACCAAAGCCTGAAAGCTCTAATCTGTAATTTTCTGCCATTGCTTCTAAGGCCCATTTGGTTGATTGATACAAGCCATAGAAAGGTAATGCAACTCTGCCCAAACAGCTTGAGGTGTAAAGAATCAAACCATCTTGTTTTTCTCGGAAATAGGGAATCACGGCTCTATTCATTCTTTGAACTCCAAATAAATTGATGTCAAACAATTTTTGGTAATCTGCCACTGTAAAAAACTCTTGCATACCGTGCACGCCAATACCAGCATTATTAATTAAGACATCTAAGCCGTTCAGCTGTTCAATCGCCTCTTTCACACCGTTCGTTACACTTTCATCTTTGGTGACATCTATTGAAACTATCTTAGCACCTGCATCAGACAATTCTGAAGCGATGGATTTGTTTCGTCCCTCAGCTTCACGCATCGAAGCTACAACTTGATGTCCTCTTTGTAATAATGTTAAAACGGTTAATTTTCCAAATCCACCGCTTGCACCTGTAATTAAAATTTTCTTTGCCATTTTTTTGAAATTTTGTTGATGCAAAGTTCGGAATTTAAAATGGATTTATTATGGTGAGAAGTTCAGATTATTTGGTGAGAAGTTCAGTTTTTGAATTTAACTCCCGAAACTGTTTAGGAGTCTTGCCTTCATAACTTTTGAAGAATTTGGTAAAATTAGAAGGGTCAAACGTCAATGTCTGGGCAATATGAGAAATTGGCTTGTTGGTAGTAAGTAATAGTTCTTTGGAAATTTCAATCAAACGTTCTTCATAGATCTCACAAGGGGATTTCCCGAGAACTTCTTGAATGGTGTTGCTCAAATGTTTAGGACTTACAAATAACAAGTCTGCTAAGTCTTTTATTTCAAAAGTTTTTTCGGCTAATCCTACTTTCAAGTCTGAAAGATGTAAGTCTAATTGTTGAAGATAACTAGCAACAATTTCCTTTTGTCTTACTGATATTATTTTATTCTCTTTCATTATTATTTCGAATATAAATTTTGTTCACTATCGCCATAGCCTGACCGCTAACGACAGACTGTGAAAAAACATCACAGTTTATTTCATCAAATATAGTAAAAAAACCTACTAATGAGTGTAGTTATTTTGTATTATTAAAGATGCAACACATCCAACTCAACCCATCTTTTTGCGAACCGCCGTATACGAGACCCGCTTGGCCTGTCCTTAGCGAAGTCGAAGGGTTCGGAGGTGTGAGAGGCGCACTCCGTCAGTTTCTGGCGGAGCCCGTCTACTCGATTATAGCCAGTGGTTCTTTCAGTCGTCATTGTCCGCCCAGTTTTATAATTTTCCCCTTTTCTTCTATTTCGTTGTTGTCGTCTTCATAATCTTCATCGTCTTCTGTCGGATAAAAGTCAACCCAAACTTGTACTAAAAAGTCGTGAAAACCCCAACCAATTCCGCTCGTATCGTCAACAATTTTCCCAACTCTGTCTTCAAATTTGTCAAGAATATTTTCTTTTCTCATTAAAGTCAAGCTGTCAACAAAAGTTGTCGCCAAGCTTTTATAAAAAGCTTCATTAACATCTCCATAGTCATTTGTGAATTTTACTCCTGTCTCAACGTAGAATAACATCAAGTCAGCAAGTAAGTCTGTTGATGTCCCCAGTTTTTTAAAGTCGCTTATTGCTTGTTTGCCGTCCTTACGTTTGTAGTTGTAACCACGTTTAGGGTAAAACGCTTCAAACACTTTGTCACGATACTTTTCAAAAAGTTCTCTCTCGTCTGGATTTACATAAAAGTCAAAAAACTCCTTTACTGTTTTGTTCTTTTTATACAAGTCGGCAACAAGGTCAATTAGTTTGTCCTTGTCGAGTTTTTTAAGTTCTTTTTTTATGTCGGTCAGTCCCATTTTTATTTATTGTTACGGTCGTCCTACCATTGGCTATAACGTTTTCGCGGCTTCATGAAGTGGCGATGAACCAAGACCAAGCCTTTACAAATATAACTAAAACTTTAAATTAAAACCTTTCCATTTCAAATAAATCCCTTGCCTCGCCATTTCTTGAAACCGCTGATGGCAGTAGTGTTTTACTTTTTTAAGAGGAATTTTTGGCAATCCATTTTATAAATAAGAACTCTAAAAATACAAAAGTGACTTTCAGTTACGTTAGAAAGTCACTTTAGTTTAGTACAATGGTTTTCAATATTTTTATTCTACTGTGAAGTTGATTAAATTATTGACATTACCCATGATTTTTGTTTCAATAAAATATCGATTACATCTCGGTGTACCTAAAAAATCTATTCTATCTGCTGTTATGATTTGATAGTTGCCAACACGGTTCAGTTTTACCTTAATTTCCAATTCATACATTTGATTTTGTAGATTGTAATTAAGATTAAACCAATTTGATGCACCTTCTTTTCTTGATCCTTTTGTGAAAACTAAAATATTATTGTCAAACAATAAAGAGTTAGTTATTAACCAACCCGTTGCTAAATTCGTTTGTTGATAAATATCAACGGGGTTTCCAAAATAGCTATTTTGAGATGGAACATCTAATTTGAAAATGACTTCTTCGCCTTGCTGATAAGTAGTTTTTAGTGGAGTTATAGTTATTAAATTTTCAACTACTGCTATTCTACCAATATCATCACAATCCTCTTCTCCAATGATACTAGGATTACAACCGTTTAATAATAACGAAGCAAAACTTATTGCAATTACCTTTATAAAATTAGTAGCCATAACTAGTAAATAATTGGTTAATTTGAGCTGATTGTGCTGTATTCGATGATAAAACCGCAGATTTAAAATCTGAAACATTATGAACACCTGATGTTAGTCTGTTAAATATTGGGCTCAAATTATATTGATTATTGCCAACGCTTATGTTTACCACATCAGTTATAAGATTTAATGGATTACCATTTCCGTTAAGTCTATTGGCGTTTTTATCTCTACCATTGTCTAATAAATCCCAATAAATACCGTGAAGCCACCAACTCCAATTATCAGTCCTATCAATATTCATAGGTCTATCCACCACATTGAAGTTTTCAAGAATTGTATTCAGTTCGGCAGTTGTTCTAAATCCCTCTCCAATACCTGTAGCTCTAACATAACTTCGTTTATAGAAATAATCTGTAATTTTAAATTCTGTAAAAGCTGCCCATCCTTCTGCAAGACCAATTCTTGCACCTGCGTTGTTGGTTGGAAGAACGCCATTCGCATAAGGACCACCATTGAATAAGTTATTTTTTAGTTCAGAAGCAAAGACATTTGCCCATAACCACGATCCAGCTTTCAAGGCGTGAGAATAGTGTCCACTTTCATGGAATACTGTTTGATGTATTCTGATAGTACTTTGATTGTTTGATGCGTTTAATTTTGTAGATAAACCATAAATTTGGTCTGGACGTAAATGAGAAGGTAAAATACCTATACCTACATAAACAAAATGTGTTAGCATTGATTGCCAAAGAGCACCTTGTGTAAGATTTGCAACGCTTGCTAATGTATTTAATTGTGGATATTTATAAAGCATAGGATTGCTACTAGCACTTCCCTCGTTTGCCCAAACATTGGCATCGGATACAGTTTTGTCAATTCCATTTATATTACAAAATTCTATATATTTTCTTAAACCGATGTGTATTGAACCTTTTAGCCATAAATGACCGTTATTAGAATAACCTATAAATTTTGTTGCATTATTGTTGCCTCTCGTAAGAGTCATTAGATGGTCAGATACTTGAATACCTAAAACTTCGTTCCAAGATTTTCTTATAGTAGCCGTATAACTTCTCCATTTACTTCTTATTCTTACCTTGCCTCTGTATGATTTATTTGCAACAAAATCACCACTATTATTTGTGTATACATAATGCCACCAAATTCCTCTACCAACACTAATTTTTGCTTGGTTTAAAGGTTGCCATTTTGTTGAATTATTGCTGTCGTCAGAATTCTCTACGACAACTTTTCCTTGTGGTGTAAATTTTCTTCTTCGTCTATTTTGTGGACCATCACTATCTTCTTCGCTATTTAAGTAAGTTGGTAACGTTTCTAAAGTTAGAACTATTTCATCTGCCAACAAATCTTCTTGCCAATTAGAAAAAAATAAGGATACTGTTTCTACATCAAATTCGTCATCAGTTGGGTAGTAAAGCTTGTCTATGATTTCAAATTTAAGTTCTTTTGGCATTCTATAATCTATAGGAACAACTGTATAAATAGGAACGAATACATCATTTTCATTAGCGGGCATATGATAATAATCACCTTCTTGAATAATTTCATGATCTAATGGAAAATCATGTAATACAGGTGCGTCTGTATCGTTAAGTTTGTCAAAGTTGTCTAAAATCAATAATTGCTCCTGACTATCTGGTAATATTTTAATATAATAATGAGTAGCAATTACCTCTCTACCTTGAAATATACTATTAGGAACAACATTATTATAATAATTGAAGGCATTTTGCATATTTGAAACCGTGTAAGGATTATCAATTTTTTTTCCTAAAATAATTTTCGTTTGAACGTCAGGTTTATCATTTTCGTTTAAACGCATTGCTAAAGAATTTCCCGAACTTTCAGAGTTTCCATCTGTAGTTTCCTCAAATTCTGAACAACCAATCATTAAGCCAAAGCTTAAAAACATTAGAATTTTTTTTCATTTTTAAATAGTTTTATTATTAATATTCATTTTTATACAACCTTTTTACGTTAAAACGTATTCTATTGTTCTTTATTGCACATTTTCTTAACATTACTGCCATCGTCAGACTGTGAAAAAACTTTCACAATCCTTTTTCAAATATACAATAATACTTGTAAGAAGAACAAAGTATTCTTATCTTTAACCATGCAACACATATCAGGAATTTCCCGCCACCAGCTTCAAGTATCCAGTCTAGAAGACACCATTAGTCAGGACAACCCAATCAGGTTCATCGACGCTTTTGTTAACAGTATCGATTTAGAAAAACTAGGATTTACACCCCGAGTATTAAAAACCGAAGGTCGCCCAAGTTTTGATACCAAGGTATTTTTAAAAATCTATTTGTATGGTTATTTAAACGGCATTCGCTCTTCAAGGCGATTAGAAAAAGAGTGCCATCGCAACCTGGAAATGCAGTGGCTTGTAGAAGCCATTTGCCCTAATTATCATAGCATAGCCGACTTTCGCAAAGACAACCCAAAAGCGCTCAAACAGCTCTTCAAACTCTTTGTTTCGTTTTTAAAAAATGCCGATTTAATCACAGGCGAAACCATTGCCATTGATGGCACAAAATCCAGAGCATACAACGGAAAGAAGTCCAACTATAACCAAAGAAAAATCGACAAACACAAAGAATATATCGAACTTAAAACCCAAGAATACCTCAATGAGTTAGACAAAAACGATGTAAAAGAAGACGCTATAAAAATCAGTAACA
>NZ_JBCGDO010000031.1:0-18441 GCF_038739835.1 Flavobacterium aureirubrum | reverse complement strand
AAACTGCTGTAAACGGGTTTTAAGCCATGCTGATTTTTGATTTACTTTGACTGGTTTTAAAAAGAATTGAGGCTAAAAACAGCTTTATATAGGTCGTTTTTATCAAAAGCAAACCTTTTCTCTTGTAAGGTGAGTTCCATGCTTTGAGTTTGGCTATTAAATCGGGCACACCAAGGATATTGATGCTGCGTTTGATGTTATACACCAGCATAATCAAACTGTGTTCGCCGTTTACTTTCTCTAATCCTATTAAATTGGTGTAATTGTATCCCCATTTTCGTTTGATGGTGCCAAAAATGTGCTCATTAATTTCTTGCCTCTTTCAGTACAGTTGTGGGTTGGCTTGGTAGCGCTGGTGGTTCTGTTCTACGCGTCGGCATATTGGCTTCTATCAATCTCTCGTCCGCCTTTTCTACTGGTGCACTGGCTTTTTTACTGGACACGTTTTGCAAGCTGGTGTGCGGTATTTTTGGTACATATAACCGCTTTCTTCGGTGCGACCTGTTTTCTTGTGCCAACTGCCTGTAGTGGTTAGCGTTTGTCCTTGCGGACAGGTGTAGGTGTTTTGTTCTTTATTATAGATAAACTTTGTTACAAAATACTCCGGTTGTGTACCGTTTTCGTTGCTCTTGCCTTGATCGGGTTGTGCAACAATGGTGGTAATATTGTTGTCCTTGCAGATTGCTATTTCTCTACCGTTGTGATAGCCTTTATCCACTAGCACCGTAAAAGTTTCTAAATTTAAGTTCTCTTTGGCTTCTAAAGCAATGTCCGAGAGTGCATTTTTATCATTTCTATTGATAGTGCGCGTTGCCACAACCAAGTTGTGTTTATCATCCACTGCCGCTTGAATATTATAAGACACTTCTACTACTTGCCCTTGAACCAAAAGTGCTCTAGCATCACAATCAGTAGTGCTCACTTGCGGTTCGCCACTGGTTTTGAGTTGCTCCTCCAGCAGTTCATATCTGATTTTATTTTGCTTTAAGCGTTCTATTTTTTGTTGAATATTAGTAACCGTTGTGCTGTTTTCTTGGGTGTCGTTTTGGTCTAAAGCGCTCAGATATTCTTGGGTTTTGGCTTCGATATACGCTAAGTGTTTGTCTATTTTCTTTTGATTAAAATTAGACTTCTTGCCATTGTGAGCTCTGGATTTTGTGCCGTCAATGGCAATGGTTTCGCCCGTAATTAATTCGGCGTCTTTTAAAAAACTAACAAACAGTTTGAAGAGTTGTTTTAGTGCTTTTGGGTTGTCTCTTCTAAAGTCGGCAATGCTATGATAATTAGGGCAAATAGCCTCTAAAAGCCATTGCAATTCAATATTGCGAAGACACTCTTTTTCTAATCGTCTCGAGGAACGAATACCGTTTAAATAACCATATAAATAGATTTTTAAAAATACCTTGGTATCAAAACTCGGGCGACCTTCGGTTTTTAAAACTCTGGGGGTAAATCCTATTTTCGCTAAGTCGATACTGTTGACAAAAGCATCTATAAATCGAACAGGATTCTCTTGACTGATGGTGTCTTCCAAACTCTGTAAACGAAGTTGATAACGGGAAATTCCTTGGATGTGTTGCATCTTTAAATATACAAAATAACTACACTCATTAGTAGGGTTTTGCTATATTTGATGATATAAACTGTGATGTTTTTTCACAGTATGACGTTAGTGGCAAACCTATTGGACGACTCTACAACAATTTAACAGACTACAAACGATGGAAAAACTGCCGACCCTTCGCAAAACAAAAAAGCTGCAACCTAACGCACAAGCCGATACAATTTGCAGCAAATTTTATTTTGCACGACAAACGATAAAAGTTACCCGCATGATTAAACCTTCTAACAAAATTTTAGTCATAGAATCATGAAAAAATTATTACAAATAATGCCTGGGGGCTTTATGCAAGTTAGACTGCAATCCATAATTTTATCACTAACTGCATATATAACAAGGGGTTATTCTCAGCAAATACCCTACTCATCAGCTATTCCAAACACTAACTTTTATTACCAAATGGTGGACACCATAGTAAGACAGGGACTCAGAAATGCAGGTTCTCCAGCTGACATATGGTTGGAAAACTATGCTCAATCTCTTTTTTCAAGTTTCGGACTTCAAAGTATCACTACCCAATCTATTCCAATTCAAAGTTGGCAAGTTAATTCGTGCAATCTGAAAGTAACATCTAATTCAGGAACACAAACCTTAAGTATATTCCCTCAATTATTTGTTGATTGGTCTGATACTCTAACGGGTTCTTTTATTCGTTTTGACAGCACTACGGCTTTGAACTCCGTTACAGGTAAAATTGTGATTGTAAATTACAAACTTGACCCATTTGCGCCTGCAGCATTTCAGCCTAATGTAGTTTATACATATGACCCTGATAACAATATTAATAACACCATACACCCGCAACCCATCCCGCACCGCTCCAATGCGGCTGGTGCAATTATCAGTCAAATTCTATCGCACCAACCCAAGGCAGTTATTTGTGTCTTAAATAATTTTTACAATACCGACAAACTTTGGGGCTTGTATTCTCGAACTGACAGTATATATGACATACCTTGCTTTTGGATGAGTCGCAACAATGGGCAAATTCTAAATACTGCTTTAAATAATGACCCTAATTCAACTTTGTCAGTACAATTTAATACGCAAGATAATCCTGTTAATACAAAAAATGTTTATGGCATTTTGCCCGGCAACTCTTCGCAATACATTGTTTTTAACTCACATCACGATGGACAATTTTATGGTGCCACAGAGGATGCAGCAGGCATTTCTTTAGTAGCTGCACAAGTTAAATATTGGTCGCAAGTGCCACAATCGCAACGACCATACAATATGGTTTTTTTGTGGGATGCAGCCCACTTAAAGCAAAGTGTAGGTTCTGAATTTTTTGTTGACAATACTCCAAGTATTATTAACCAAACCCTATTATGCTTCACTCTTGAAACTCCTTCTTTAGAAGGCAGAGTGCTTAATGGCAATCTGATAACACTGAACCGACCTGAACCAAGATGGTTTTACACATCCGACACTCTAAGTTTAAGAAGTTCTTTGTATCAGTTTGTGCAGCAAGAAGATTTAAGAAGAACCTATGTAGCCCCACCAACTTTAAATGGTCCCTCACCTATTGGGGACAGCCATGCCTTTTATGATGCAGGTATTCCTATTGTAGCTCATCTTTCTACACCTGTTTGGTATATGGCAGTAGCCGATATCACCGATAAGTTAGATACTGCGAGCATGAATAAAATTACCAGAACTGTTATTCGCATGATATGGAATATGCCAAACATTACAGGTATTCCAAGATTTGAGGAAAAGGGCCTAAAGATATTTCCGAATCCATCAAACTCTTTTGTAACGATTCAAGGTTTAAAGCCTGATTTTAAAGGAACTTATCGCATCATCAATTTAGCGGGTATTGAAATGAAACAGGGAAACATTGGTTCTTCTGATGCCGAGGTAATTCAAACATCCTTGCTACCAAATGGGATGTATCTGCTTATTGTAACAGATAAGAATGGTAGCAACTTTGCTGTAAATCGTTTAATCAAAAACTAATTCAACATGAAGTTCTTATACTCCTTACTATTTATCATTGCTTCGACAAATCTTAAAGCTCAATGTGTGATAGATTCGAGCATCATTGCAATTAATAACATTACTGTAATTCCAATGACGGACACCCTTACAGTTTTGAATAATAAAACCGTTATCATTCAAAACAAAGTCATTACACAAATTGGCGATACCAATTTGATTTCAATTCCTTCAACAGCATATGTAATCAATGGAAGTGGTAAATATCTTATTCCAGGCTTATGTGATATGCATGCTCATTTACTACAACGCAATGACGCCATTTTAGAATTAGCAAATGGTGTAACTACTGTATGCAATATGCACGGTGAGCCTTGGCATATAACTTTTCGTGACAGCATCAATGCTGGGCAGGTTTCAATGTACTCAAACAAAATTTCATCTCCTCGAATTTATACATCTGGACCTATAATGAATTATATGGGGCATCCGTTTTTTAACCCTCCTGCCATTCAAAATCAAACACAGGCAAATGCAAGTTTGCAAAGTCAGGATGCTATCGGTTATGATTTTTACAAAACATATACCTATCTAACTAATGGTGTTTTTAACGCTATTCAAAATCATGCAGTTACAAGTGGAAAATTTATCAAAGGACATGGTAATGATTGGATTGGTGCTGCCAACATCATCAATTCAAATCAAAAGTGCATTGAACATTTTTGGGGTTATTTGCCAAACAACACGCTTGACCCAATTGAGCAGGCATTAGAAGATAGCACGATCTCAAATGGCAAGTGGAATTGCCCGACACTGATTGTAAGATGGAACAAAGAACACATGGACTCCATCAGAGCTAATGAACCCTCTTATGTTCAGTATGCTTGTCCATCGTCATTATTGAATAATTGGAGAAACACTACATCAAATCCTCAGCAGTTTTCTAATGTTAATGAATACAAAAAACTACTAAAACGCCTTTATCAAAATAATGCAAAACTTATGCTTGGCACAGACAACATCACTCCTTATTCAGTGGCTGGGTTTGCCGTTCATCGTGAACTGGAAATTTATGTTGAAGCTGGATTAAGTCCACATCAGGCATTGACATTAGCTACGGCAAAACCTTATCAATTTTTACAAGAGTGTGGCTTCGGCAACAATGCTGGTACAATAACTATTGGCAAACGTGCTGACTTAGTAATATTGAATCAAAATCCGTTATTGAATATCAGCAATACACAAGCTATTTATGGGGTTATCGGGAATGGGAGTTATTATTCAACTTCATGTCTTCAAAGTTTGCTTTCAAATGTGGCTTGCAATAGCACAGTTGGCATCAATGAAATTCATGCAGATGAAGAAACATTGTTCGTTTATCCTAACCCTGCACAATCTATATTGAACATAAAAGGATTGCCTGAAAATGGTAAAGGCGAAATATGGGTTATCAATCAATTAGGTCAGATCATATTCAAATCAGCGTTCACATCACAACTTTCTATTGAATCAATTCCGACAGGATTCTATTACCTTTTAGCTTATGATGGACACACTTATTACAGTCAAAAATTTGTGAAGAAATAATTATGCATGTATTCTTTAGAAATATAGGTTTAGCGTTAGTTATTCTTTTGCCAAATGTTGTAAATGCTCAATCCTTCAATTCAACATTAGCTTCACTGCTGCAACAAAAATTAGACAGTATCCGTGCCGTGTTGTAGCCTTCCCCTTTTTGTAGCCTTCCCTAAAAATAGGACAGTTTTAAATTCAAATTTATTAATTTTAAATTTCAACTGTCAGAATGAAGAAAAACAATTTTACAGAAAGCCAAATTTTAAAGGCTTTAAAGGAAAATCAGCAAGGAATGACTGTTAGTGCTATTTCCAGAGATCTGGGTATTGATAAGAGTACTTTCTATTATTGGAAGAAGAAGCACTCAGGGATGGAACAGCATCAACTCAGCTGTCTTAAAGAGCTCGAAGAAGAAAATCGCAAACTAAAGCAGATGTATGCAGATGTCAGCCTTGATGTTACAATGTTAAAAGATATTCTTTCAAAAAAGTTTTAAAGCCTTCCGACAAGCAACACCGTGCCGAGTATCTGATTAAGATTTATCTGATTAGTATAGCTCGAGCCTGCAATGTTGTTGGTCTTGCCCGTTCGATGTGGTACTATCAAACCAAAAAAAATGATCTTGAGGTGATTGATAAACTAAGGGAATTGGCAGAGAATTACCCGACACGGGGATTTGATGAGTATTACAATAAGATTCGTCGTGAAGACTTACAATGGAATAGAAAACGAGTGCTGCGTGTTTACCGCAACATGAAGCTAAAATTGCGGCGCAAGCATAAAAAACGCATCATCACAAGGGTTAAAACGCCGCTTGAAACTCCCCAAATGTTGAATGAATGCTGGAGTATGGACTTTATGAGCGATGTACTCACAGATGGAAGGAAAGTACGGGTGTTCAATGTTATAGATGACTGCAACCGTGAAGCACTGGCAATTGATGCAGGATTAAACTATCCGGCAAGACAAGTAGTAGAAACGCTGGAGCAACTTGAACAAGAAGTTGGGTTACCTCAATATATCCGCTGTGATAATGGACCTGAATTCATATCTAAAACGTTCACAAATTGGTGTCAAAGCAAACATATCGAAATAAAATATACACAACCAGGAAAACCAATGCAGAACGGTTACGTGGAACGATTCAACAGATTCTATCGCGAAGACATTCTGGATGCATACTATTTTAATGATATCTACCAATTGAGAAAATTAAGTGAACACTGGCGAGAGGATTATAACCTGAACCATCCGCATGACTCATTAGGGAAGAAGACACCTAAAGAATTTAGGCCCAGATTTGATGATGAATTAAAATTAATCATCAAATCTGAGCGATATAACAATTATTTGTCGAATTTAGAGGTGTCCTAAAAAGGGGAAGGCTACAAAAGTACTTTATTAAAATGGTAAAAAAAATAAAATATTTTTTGTTAAATTAAGTATAATTCGTATGTTGGCTTTGAAGTTTAAGCTTAATTGCATTTAAGTTGTTGATTGTTGATAGAAGTGGGCTTTTATAAACAAGAAGCTAACAATAATTAAATTTTTTGAAATTATAAATTAGAAGGCAAACTATTTTTCGGATATGATATTTCTATAAAAAAGAGAATTTATAACTTACTATTATGTAAAAATTTAAAAATATTCAGTAGCTACGAATTGAAGGGAAAAGTGTAAAATAAACCTAAAGAAAAAATGAACACATAAGGAATAAAGTGTAAGCCGAAATAAAAAGGGCACTATATTTGTTTAACAAAAAAATCTAACAATGAATTTAGAAAATCAATTATTAGAAAAATTCCAGGTTGAAGAGCTTGAGAAAAGATATGAGTTTTCTTGGGTGAGTAGTGTTGAAGCAACCCCAACTACTATCTCTGAACCTAATCATGAAGATCCATTTGGAGGTCCTAATGAAATCTATTACGGAGGTTCTGTAATTATAAATTTAAATTTCTAATTAATTTAAGATACTCAAACAAAAGTTTAGTTTGAGTATCTTCTTAAAAAAAGTATATGAAAAAAATAATTTTTATTTTTATTTCACTATTTTTATCTAACTTACATTCTCAAGAAAATTCTATTTTTTGGAAAATTCAAAAAGACTCAACAGTTAGCTATATTTTAGGTACTAACCACATATTTGGTAAATCACTGATTGAAGAAGATGAAAAAATTCTTTCTGCTCTTAAAGCAAGTTCAATTGTTTTTTTAGAAAATATCGAATCTAAAGATTCAATTGTTAATAACAGGAGTGATTTTGATTTTATAGAAAAATTGACTGCCAATGAGAAAAAAACTTTTAAGAAAATATTTTAGAGCAATTCTAATTGTAAAAAGCTAACGAGTAGAGAATTATTATTGTTAACACAAAATTATTGGGACAAAACATCATGCTTAAACGGCGATTTTGATGATGACAAAATTTTTATGGATGCTTTCATAAGAAATTATGCTTTAAAAGAAAATAAAGAGGTGTTAGGCCTAGAGAAAATAAGTGAAACTTTGAATTACATCGAAACAGAATATTTAAAGGGAGCTGAAGAATCAAAAATTATTGCATCTCTAAGGTATAAATTAAATGAAATAAATAAGGGTTCAATAAGTAAAAATTGTGCTTATAATGAGCTATATAAAGAAAAAAAATGTAAATTTAATTTTGATATTGAAGTTTTTGACGGTCTAATATATACAAGAAACAAAAATTGGTTTATTAAAATTCAAGAAACTTTAGAGTCAAATAAATCTATTTTTATTGCAGTTGGTTTAGCACATCTAGATTTTAAAACTGGGTTAATTTCAATGTTACAAGAGAAAGGATATATTGTTACACCTGTAAATCTTTAATTCTATGAAATATTTAGTCTTTAGCTTCTTTTATTGCTTTGTTGCTTATTCACAAACAAAAGATTCAATAAACGCAAAAAAAATAAAAAACCTTTACAGTTTTAACAAGTCGTTAGATTCCATAGCTCTAATAAAACCGAATTTTAATTATAAATTCAGGTCAAATGATATTACAGAATTTTCAATTTATGATCGTAATTCGAAATTAAATGACATCTATTACTTCTCACAAGATTCGCTTTATTATTCAAAGAGTGTGAACGTAAATATAAATCAATTCGTAAAAAGGGATTCATTTAATCCAAACGGGGTAAATGATTTAAGAGCAGGTATAATTATAGGTTCAATAAATACCGTCTTTAAGAGTATTTTTAAATAATTGATTTACAAAAAACAAAATCCTTCAGATTGAAATTTCATTCGTATATTCAAAGCTTGTCTATTTCTCAAAATTTTAAGGATATAATTTTGGATAGTAATTTTATCAAGAACAATCCTGAATTCTATCAAAATTATCCATCACTATTTTCAAATGCCTTTTCGATTAATGAAGATTACTTAGATTTTCTTGATATTTCTGGTTACTTATACTACCAATCAACAATTTACACAGATAGTTTGATTGATGAAAAAGATATTTCAAAATTTCTTTTAATTACAATTTGTCAAGAGGAAAGTATAAAGATTTTAAGCAAGTTTTATGGTTTAGAGGATAATTTTTGGAAACTTTGGAACCAAAGACGGAATGAGTATTTTCAAGCAGTATATATAGAAAAAGAACTTTACAAAAAAGAGGTTGTCACTATTGAAGAGTTTGAAATTTTGGCGGATCAAAAATCGGCATTTGGTAAAGTAGCAATTGATTGTTTATATAGTTTAGACAAAAAGAGTAAAAATTTATACCAAAAACTATTGCTGTCTCATAAATACTTCTCTGTTGCCTTTCAACTTAATGATGATATTCAAGATTTTAAAAATGATTTTCAGAAAGGGCAATTCAATTGGGCAATTTACCTTTTAAAACAAGAAAATTTAGAAAGTCAAAACCCGGATGTCTTACAAAAATATCTTTATATAAGAGGCGTTTCCAAAAAAATATATATGTTAGCAATTGACTATTGTGACAAATCTTTAGATGTTATTAAAGATATAGATGTTCCAAGTTGGAAAAAAGTAATAGCTGACACTAAAAAGGCTTTGATATCTTCTATTTTAGAGATAGACAACTATATTGAATTGTTAACCTCAGAAATAATTTTATCTAATAAACCTTTACTTCAAAACAATTTAGATAAAAGTTTATCTAAGGCAATAGAATATATAAAAACGAAGCAACAAGATAATGGCAGTTGGAGAGAATATGTTAATCAAGGCGGTATAAGTAATATTTGGGGAACTGCTTTTATTACTTCAAAGTTATCAGAATCTCAGATTTTGAAATCAAGTTGTAAAGAAGAAATATCAAAGGCATTAAGTTTCTTAAGTCTAAACACTACAAAATCATTGTGGGGCTAAAATACTTCTTGGATTGAAGATGCAGATTCAACGAACTTCGTTCTTTTATCGCTTATTCATAACAATCTCAAGATAGAAAATCATATAGTAGAAAAATGGTTATTATATCAAACTAAGAGTGGAGGTTTTACAACTTATTTGGATAAGAACTATTTATTATCTGCTCTTGATGATAGAAGTATTTCTAATGTAGATGGATGGCTATCTATTCATAATTGTGTAAGTGCAGTAAGTTTTTATTTTTTAGCACAACAAAATAAAAATAGTAATCCGTTCAAATTAATCAAAAAGTATTTTGATGAAGAAATTGAATATAATATAAACATTATTGTTACTCCTTTGTAAAAATTATTTATTCATTATATCGAAACAGAACATGTAAAGGTTTACAAATTAAAGTGAAAATTAAAATAGCCTAAAAGAGCATAATGTTTAAAGAGTAGATTATCTAAATGTATAAAATTATCATTCAACTTGAATTAATTCATAATGAAACACAAAATGATTTACATAACGAAAACAAACTTGAACAAATGAAACATTAAATGTAAATTATAAATTCAGCTTATATCGGTTACCTAGAGGTACAGAATAATTATCCAAGCAAACGGCATTGGATAAAATGTTAGTTATTTTTGATTTTGAAATTATATATGATCGATGAACTCTAATAAAATTGTGATCGGACACCTTTATTTCAATTTTTGAAAGAGGTTCTGAGCATAAAATTTCGCGATTTTGCAAAAATAATTTAGTGTAATTTCCAAAAGATTTAAAGTAATAAATAGAATTGATATCAAATCGCTTAATGTCTTTATCAACTTTAATTAGGAGGTATGGCAATTCTCCACTATCGGATTTAATTAACCTATCAGATTTTAAATTGTAAAAACACTTTTGTACAGCAATAACAAATCTTTCAAAAGAAAAAGGTTTCAAAAGATAGTCTATAACACCCAAATCATAGCCCGTTAAAGCATATTTATCATAAGCGGTTGTAAATACGACTAAGGGTTTGTTGTGTAATATTTTTAATAACTCAACCCCAGTCATGTCTGGCATTTCAATATCTAAAAAAATTATATCAATAGACTCTTTAGAAGTAATTTCAATTACTTGAATTGCATTGTAACACTCTGCAACTAATTTTAGACTTGGTATATTATCAATAAATTTTTTCAATATTTCTCTTGACGGTTTTTCGTCATCCACTACGATACATTTAAATGACATTTTTATGCTGTTTACATTAAGATTGTTAAAAAGGTATCTTCAAATAAACACTGAATAATTCAGATGTTGAATCAATAATCAATTGATGATTTGGAATTAACTTCTCAAGCCTTTTTTTTGTATTTGCAATTCCAATACCTGTTGATTGCAGAATTTTACTATTGGTATTATTTTTTGTGTTTTTAATTTCAAAACAAAGAAACGCTTGGTTAACCATAATAGTTATATCTATTTCTAATTTTTCATTATAGTTTGCTCCACCGTGTTTGAATGCATTCTCAATAAATGGTATTAAAAGCATAGGAGGTAAGGTTTGATCTTGTATTTGTACATTTTTAAAAAATGAAATTTTAATATGGTCAGAAAATCTAATTTTTTCAAAATTTAAATAATCTTCTATAAAGTTTAGCTCATCAGTAGCCAGTACTTTTTCTTTTTCTATACTTGTAAATATATACCGCATCATTGTACCTAGACTAACGATTAGATTTGGCAAAATAGTTGCATTTGTCATTGAGGCATTGTACAAGATGTTAAGCGTATTAAAAAAAAAATGTGGATTTAGGTGTTCTTTTAAAAGTTTTAACTCTATACTATCATGTAGTTCTTTTAATCGAATATTTTCTAAATACGTATTTCTATAAAAGTGTAAAAAGGAAGTAATTATCACAAATAATAGATTGAAAATAAAACTATTTATAAAGTTATTGCAAAATATACTTTCGGTATAGCTTATGATAGCTATGCTGATTAAAATCAGAATAAAATATAAAATATATTTTTTCCTTTTGTATAATGGTAGCAATAAGTATCTATTGGTATATACAGATAAACACAAGGAAATAAATAGAATTAACGAATTTCTGTAATAGTCAACCGGTAGAGGTTGATCAACAATTAAGCTTGGATATATTAATAAAGCCAATACCGAAAACCAAAAAAGTAAATGAAGCAATAAGCCTCTTTGAAAAATAGTAGTGTTAGCTATTGTCATTTGTTATTTGTAAAATTTTATTAATGAACTAAATATTTATTATTCATTCATAGTTACCCCAAAAGTAAAGGATGTTTTTATCATTATCATATAACAAGACTTTTTTTGTCACTTTTTCATCATTTATTCATCATTTTGTATTGATTCTATTACCAATCACTTTTTTTTATCAATACGTTTGTGTCAAATAACATTAAAACATTTAATTATGAAAACAAAAATAACAATCCTAGTAACTTTTTTAATTGTTAATTTTTTAAACGCACAAAAAAATAATTTTTCAAAAAATATTGTTGGATTATGGAAAATATCAGAAAAATCAACAGAAGTTTATTTCTTTGATTTAGTAGAGAATTATAAAAAGTCAGATGCGGCATTAGTAGCTCAATTAGAAAGCCAAAAACAGTCACTGATTACATCATTCATTCCTGAAATTCGATATCAGTTTGACGAAGATTTTTCTTTAAGCATTATTACGCCTCAAGGATCTCAAAAGGGAACTTGGCAAATTTCATCTGATCAAAAAGAATTATCCTTAGCATTTATCAGAACAACAAAATATAAAATAGAAATTCTAACTTCTTCTGTATTTTCAATTACTACGGAATTTGGGAAAACTATTTCTTTTGAAAAAGTTAAAGAAGAAAAATCAAAATCAAACATTGATAAAGAATTAAATGATATTGATTTGACAGCATCAAAAAAAGAAATACAAATTCTTATAGATGACTTCAAAAATGCCATTAAAAGTAAAGACTCAATTGCTTTAACAAATCTTTTTTACAATAAAAAAGTTGTATGGATTTCTGTTGCACATGACAAGTCTTTTGAATATGGAAAAAGGTTAGATCCTAATGCGAAAGAAATAGAGCAGAGTGGAGCTTATGAGCTATTGAATGATCCGCAACTTAAAGATATTGGATTAGAAGAAAAATTTTATAACGTTAACATCTTTACTGACGGAAAGTTAGCTACTGTTGTTTTTGATTATAAGTTTATAATGGGTTCTACAACTACAAATTGGGGCGCAGAATCTTGGCAATTAGTAAAAACAGATAACACTTGGAAAATTTATAGTTTAATTTATACTTATAATTTTTTGAATATTAAACCACTTCCTGATAACATGAAAGAATAATTTCTTTGAAATTTAGTTTTTAATTTATGTTTAACCCGTTGGGTGAAATTAAATTAATTGATTTTTGATGTTATTTATTGGTCTATCAAAGATAAATTTGTTGATATATTGAACCAGAGTTAATGCTGTTTTTTTGGGTGTCGTTTTGGTCTAATGCCGTGAGGTATTCTTGGGTTTTGGCTTCGATATACGCTAAGTGTTTATCTATTTTCTTTTGGTTAAAGTTGGATTTCTTTCCGTTGTGTGCTCTGGATTTTGTAACATCAATTGCGATGATTTCGCCAGCTATGAATTCGGCATCTTTTAAAAAGGATACAAACAGTTTGAAGAGTTGTTTTAGTGCTTTTGGGTTGTCTCTTCTAAAGTCGGCAATGCTATGATAATTAGGGCAAATAGCCTCTAAAAGCCATTGCAATTCAATATTGCGAAGACACTCTTTTTCTAATCGTCTCGAACTACGAATACCGTTTAAATAACCATACAAATAGATTTTTAAAAATACCTTGGTATCAAAACTTGGGCGACCTTCGGTTTTTAAAACTCTTGGCGTAAATCCTATTTTCTCTAAATCGATAAGGTTAACGAAAGCATCTATAATCCCGACGCTTCGGGAGAACAGGATTGTCCTGACTAATAGTGTCTTCTAGACTGCTTACTTGCAGTTGGTTGCGAGCTATTCCTTGTATATGTTGCATCGTTAAAGGTAAAAAAACTATAACTTTCGTACAACTATTTTACTATATTTGGTGCAAGGATTGTGGAAGTTTTTTCACAGTCTGACGTTGTGTGCTATTTCACAAAAATGTACCAAGATTAAACCTATCAATGAAAATAATATCTAACAAAGTATAACTATCAAAATAAAAAAATATGAAAAGAACATTTTTATTATTTGTCGTAATTTTTACCCTTGGTTGTAACAAGGATAACGACAATCAAAATCCTAATGTTATTCCTTACCAAGAAGGTTTGACAACAAATTATATAACAATTAACAACATTACCAGAAAATATTTAGTTTATAGACCAACAGGAATGACTGCTGTAAATGCTGTTGTAACAGTTTTACACGGTGGTGGTGGTACAGGATTAGGAGTTTCAAACCTTGGCGAGCATCCGCTTTCTGTTTTCAGAACACTTGCAGACATCGATAAATTCTTAGTAGTATATCCTGAAGGTTCGCCTGATAACCTAGGAAATCCTGGTTGGAATGATTGTAGAAGTGATGATATTTCCGGCAGTCAAGGTGACGATGTTACGTTTTTGAAGCAATTAAATGCAAAACTAATGGCTGAGTTGAATATCAACTCATCAAAAATGTATTTGACAGGTGGAAGTAATGGAGCTTTAATGACTTTTTCTTATGCTTTTCAATTTCCAGAAACAATTAAGGCAATAGCTGTGGGTAGTGGCAATTTACCTGAGTTTCCTGAAAGTGGAATTTGCACAAATGGCTCCACACTTCCCATTCCAATTTTGCTAACACATGGAACAAGTGACCCAGCAATGCCAGCAAATGGTGGATGTGTTGCTAATGTAGGTGGAAATTGTAATCGTGGAAAAGTAATTTCGCAGTCAGCGACTTTAAGTTATTGGTTACAAAGAAACGGTTTGCAAAATGTCACACCAACAACTTCAACATTTGACCTTAACACTAGCGATGCAGGAAACGTAGAAAAAAGAATATATAATGGTGCAAATCCATTAGTTTATTACATATTAAATAATGCAGGACATCAAGCTCCAAGCAAAACAGTATTTTCCAATTCGTCTCCTGCACAAGGTGTACAAAACCGAGATATTGAATTTGCGGAAGAAGTTTGGAACTTTTTTAAGGGTCTTCAATAAAAACAGCATACAATAGCGGTTTAGCAAAATGGCGGGTTTAGTACTAAATTGAAAGTAAGTGCTTCTAAATCTGCTACTTCGTCAAGCGGCATTACGATACTTTACTGAAAGTTTTTTTATTTTATGAGAAAGTGTTAATAGAGTTAGTTTTCTGTTTTTAACATTATTTGGAAATATAAATCATTTCATTCACAATTCTAAACGAATAGACATTACTAATTAATTTATTTTCAGAGGATATTGTAACAGACAGCATTCCAAAAAATTCATTTTTTTACACTTATATTAGAAAACGATTTTGTTTAACAAATGAAATTTAATATTACATATGAAAGTAGTCATTTTTGGTGCCAGTGGTTTTTCGGGGCGCGCAATTCTAAAAAAAGCTTTATCTCAAGATTATCAGGTAACCATTCTTGTTCGAAATAGGAATTCCATTCCAATGAAAGCTAGTAATCTTATAATAGTTGAAGGAAATGTACTTGACAGAAATACAGTTGACGCAATCATACAAAATCAAGATGTCGTAATTCAATGTTTGGGCATTGGCGGAAAAGGTAACGGAAAACAATCCACTTTTATATCAGATGCTACCAAAATAATAGTAGATGAAATGGAGAAAAGCAACGTGAAAAGACTTGTTGTGATGAGCAATATTGGTGCTGGTAATAGTGTTGCTTTTCAGCCTTGGTTCTTCAACAAAATTATTCTCCCTTATTTCATGAAATGGTTGAAAGTAATCATTGATGACAAGAACCGCATGGAGCCGGTAATAATGAATAGCCAATTGGACTGGACCATTGTTCGATGCCCAAATATTGTTGATAAACCTGCGAAAGAAAATAGTAAAGCAACTATTGATGGTAAAGGGTTAAAGCTATCAATAACATTAGAAGATATGGCAGCTTTCATTGTTGAGCAAATTACAGATAAAACATTTTCAAAACAAGCCCCTTCAATTAGCAACTAAAATAAATTTTTTTCTCATTGTAATCCTTTCTTTGTTATCAATTATGAATACTTATGCACAACCAAAATATATAACTACAAATATCGGGAGGATAGCCGTTTATATAAAAGAAAACACTTTTGATAAAGTGCCAATTATATTTCTTCATGGGGTATATTTTGACCATCAATTATGGGACAGCCAAATTAAAGAAATAAACGACCGTACAGTAATTTCTATTGATATGCCTTTTCATGGAAATAGCAGAGAGATTATAAAAACGAATTGGACTATGACTGACTGTTCAAACATGCTAATTGAGATTTTAGACAGTTTGAAAATATCCAAAGTCATTGCTTTTGGTCATTCCTGGGGTAGTATGACTATTTTGAGAGCAGCACACAAATATCCAGAACGTTTTGCGTCAATAGGGTTTTGTAATATGCCATTTCAAGCAGCCTCAAAAAAGCGAAAGGCTACCTTTGGCCTACAACATTCCATTTTAGTATTACGAAATTTTTATACAAAACAAGCCGCAAAAGCCTTATTTGGAAAAGTATCATTAAAAGAAAATGCATCTTTGATAAATCAGCTCCAACGCCCAATGAGTATCTTATCAAATAAGCAAGTTAAGCAAATCGACAAAGTTGTTATTTTGGATGCTATTGATGCAACGGATTTAATCAAAACACTAAAAGTTAAAGCCTTAGCTTTAAAAGGAGTAGAGGATTATGTGCCAACACCGCCCAATATTGAAACTATTGTTATTGAGGGTGGACATATTAGCCCCCTAGAAAAACCGTATGAAGTTTCTAAAATACTTGAGAGACTTTTACAATAATTACCGTTTTTAAGAGTTCATTGAGTATGTAAACTTATTAGAAATTAAAAAAATTAAAATCAAATTATGAAGAAAGCAGTAATCATTACATTTGATCAATTTACCGATATAGATGTCTTTTTGCCTTGGGACTTACTTAATCGCGTTAAATTAATAGATAAGGAATTTCAAGTGAAACTACTAGGTACCACTTATTCACATGTATCCGTTAGCGGAATCGATTTAAAAACACATGGCTTTATAGAAGAAGCCAATGAAGCGGATTTTGTATTTTTTGCGAGTGGACCAGGAACAAGAGATGTTATTAAAGATAAGACGTATCTTGGGCGTTTTCAATTGAATCCTGAAAAACAAATTATTGCTTCTATGTGTTCTGGGGCTCTGATTATAGCAGCACTTGGTCACTTAAAAGGACTCTCTGCAACAACTTATCCAACAGCATTTGAAGCATTAAGAAATTACGAAGTTGAGGTTATTGAAGATACTCATTTAGTAACTCATGAATCTATTGGAACAGCAGCCGGTTGTTTGGCCGCAGTTGATTTAATCGCATGGGCTATTACAAAAATGTATGATAAAAAAATCAGTGATGCGGTAACTGCTTCAGTACTGCCCATAGGACAAGGACAAGCTTGTATGTACCCACAAAACAACCTGGCTAATGGATAATTTAAAAACTACTAAACTTCACTTTCTTTTGGGTGAATGGCATGGAAATGGAAAAGGTCAGTTTCCTACCATCAGTTCGTTTGAATACACCGAAATCTTAACGTTTAAAATGGATGGCGCCAATGATCTCATTCATTACGAACAACGTACTTGGTTAAAGCCGAATCACACACCGTCCCATTGGGAAAGTGGTTTTATAAAACCTGTTGAAGGAAAAGAAAATGTTTTTGAAATTTCAAACGCACAAGATAGTGGTCGTGTAGAGGTTTTGATAGGTGAACTAGTAACTGAACATGGAAAGCATATTTTGCATTTTAAAATGAAGCTTTTACAAAACGATCCTCGAGTAATCAGTAGCGAACGAATTTTTACCATCTCCAATCAAAATTTATCTTATATCAAAAAAATGGCAACACAAAACACACCCGACCATCAGCAACATTTAGAGGCAGAACTATTTAAAATAGTTTGATTTTTAGAATGAGCGATTGTAAAAAATAATAAGTTATAGGGCATTTTAAAATAAACCGTTAAAAACAGACAAATAGATGGCATACTTAGTATTAGCATATCCAGAACTGACAAATGAAAATTTTGACAGAATTCAAAGTTATCGCAAGGACAATGACGAACTATTTTTCAACGTAGTCAATCCTCATTTTACGATTGTTTTTCCAGTGTTTGACATTTCAGAAGAAGAATTTACTAAAGAAGTAAAAGACAAATCTGCGAATTCGGTAAAATTTGACTTTATTATTCGTTGTGCAACAATTAATAAAGATGCTTTTAGTGACTATTTTCATACTTTCTTAGTGCCGGACGAAGGATTCAGTAGAATAGTGAAACTTCACGACAAACTTTATAGCGATAAACTCAAAGAGAACTTGCGACTTGACCTTGATTTTGTACCTCACATAGGAATCGGAAATTCACAAGACAGATATAAATGCAAGAAAATGGTTGACGAATGGAATAAGAAGGAGTTTGAGTTACGAGGTACAATTTCACGGCTGACAATTGTAAGATATGAAGGCGATGTAGTAACGACAATTGAAGAAATTAAACTTAAATAAAGAAAAACGCTCTATAATAGCGGTAACTGTTGCACAACCTCAATAAAAAACTAAAATTTTAAAATATTTGTAAAAAGTAACCTCTTTAGAAGCTATTTTAAGGAGGTTAGTTTTTTAGTTATAATTCAAAGTTGTAAAACTTGGAGTGCTTACAAACGAGTTTTTTAAGTCTAAAAAGACTGATTTTATAAAAGCCA
>NZ_JBCGDO010000030.1:0-20884 GCF_038739835.1 Flavobacterium aureirubrum | reverse complement strand
ATTTTGAACAGAGAAGTTAAGTCCGACTGCGTCCCGAAGTGTCGGGAGTACTGCAATTTTGTGGGAGAGTATGTCACTGCCTTTTTTTGAAAGTCCTCATCATTTAGTTGATGGGGACTTTTTGTTTTTTTAACGGCAAAGTGTGAGCAGTTTTACGGAAAGTATGCCATGGTTTTTTGATAAGGATTTCATGGATTAAATCGTTTTTTATTGTTTTGATTACGAAGTATTGGGTCTTTGCGAGACTGGGTAGGGTGTTTGACTTGAAAGTATGTGTGTTTGACTTGTAAGGATTTCGATTTGGTTTGATGGGAAGGGTATTTGACTTGAGAGGAGTCGAGTTTGACGCGAAAGGATGCGAGTTTGATTTGAATGGGTGTCGATTCGGCTTGATTGGATTGATGTTTGATACGAAAGGATGCGTGTTTGATTCGAAAGGATGTCGATTCGGTTTTTTTTGTTGGGGAGTAGTCATTAGATTGTGTAGGTCATAAAAAAACTCCTCGTTGGAGGAGTATTGGTTTTAGATGCGGGAGAATTTTATTTTTGCTATTGTTTTGTATTGTGTGGAATTGACATCAAGGATGGTGAAGATGCAGTCTTTGGCGGTGTATGCAGTATCAACTAGGTTGTTTGGTTCGAAGTAGACACTGTTGTTTCTTCTGTTTCTTGCATTATTGAAGGGAACGAATGTTGCTCCGACAGCTTCTGTTTTTAATAGCATATCGTCATGCATGGCCCGGAGTGTTGTGGTTTTATAGGCATCTTCGTTTGGATTGTAGTTTGGGGTGTTTTCTAATAATCCGATGAGTAGATCTAGATTGTTTGTTCTTTGGTCGTAACTTAGTTGTGAGACTGAGTATTGGTTTTCTAGAATAGTTGGGTTTGAGGATTCTGCTATTGGTTTTTTTCTGTCTCCTTTTATTTTACGAGCGATTGTCATGAAGTTTTCGAGTTCTTTGGGGGAAACTCCTTGTGTTGTTTTATACACTTTTCTAAGTTTTGATATCAGACGGTTTAGTGGTTTGAAGAGGTTTTCTCTTTCTGCCACTGCATTTTTATAGGGTGCTTATAAATCATTCACATTTTTTTGGTCTGCAAATGCTTTGTCATAGATAGTTTGGAGTACTTCAATCGCAATGTTTGGATTGGATGGGTTGTAGCGTGTTCCTAATCCGAGGATGTTTGTGATTAGTAGTTTTTGGTTTGCAATGTTTTTTGCGTGTCCTTTTTCTGATGTTGATGCCATGATTTTTAAGTTTTATAATGTTATTATTATTCAAAGCTATCAGGTTATTTTGGATTTATTTTACGGAAAACCGTAATTGGTGTTATTTTTTTAATGGTTTTTTTACTGATGCTATTTAATTTGTGTGGGATTGTGGTTTTGAATTGGCTTGAAAGTTGTGAGACGTCGCAGAGCTAGTTATTAATGTTATAAGATTCCTCCTTTGTCGGAATGACAAGAAGAGGGAGGGATTCCTACGGAGTGACAACAAGCGGGGTACTTTACCTCAAATTCGCAAATTTTTTTGGATTTTTTTTCGAGGGGTTGAAACCTGCTACTACCGATATTTCATCCCGATGGGATTGTGAGTTGGTTATTACTAAGAAGTCAGGAGAATTCGCAGCGCTAGGTAAAACTATTTCTGATGTGAATTTTCTTTTTTTTCCATAAAAAAAATGCCCCAAATAGTATCTAACTTTTTGGGGCATGTCCAATTTAGACTGGTTTTTGTGTTGTATTGATGTTCTTCTACTGCGCTCGGGATGACAAATTTTGTTTACGCCAACATCGTAACAGGATTTTCCAGATACTGTCGTAGTGTTTGCAGGAATTGTGCTCCTGTTGCTCCATCGACTGTACGGTGATCGCACGCTAAAGTTAATGTCATGGTGTTTCCTACTACTATCTGACCGTTTTTCACTACTGGTTTTTCTTCGATGGCACCAACGGAGAGAATGGCAGAGTTGGGTTGGTTTATGATAGAGGTGAATGATTGAATACCAAACATACCTAAGTTGGACACAGTAAAGGTACTTCCTTCCATTTCGGCTGGTTGTAGTTTTTTGCTTTTTGCTTTTCCTGCTAGGTCTTTTACGTTAGCACCTATTTGAGTTAAGCTCATTTGGTCTGTGAACTTAAGTACAGGCACAACCAATCCGTCTTCAACAGCCACGGCAACTCCCACATTTACATGATAGTTGATTGTTATAGCGTCTTCTCTCCATTGAGAGTTTACTTTAGGATGTTTTTTCAATGCCATTGCACAGGCTTTGATAACCATATCGTTGAACGATACTTTGGTATCTGGAATAGTATTTATAACAGCCCTTGATTTCATTGCTTCGTCCATGGCTACTTCTATCGTTAGATAGAAATGTGGTGCTGTGAATATCGACTCTGAAAGACGTTTTGCAATGGTTTTACGCATTTGCGAGTTTTTGATTTCTTCTGAGAAGGTTTCGCCAGCGGGAACGAATGGTTTTACTACGGTTGCAGGTTGGGGCACCTCGACTGCGCTAGGTGTGACAACATTAGACTGCGTTGCCGGGGTAAAGTTTTCAACATCGCTTTTTGTAATACGTCCGTTTTCGCCAGAGCCTTTTATTTCAGCTAAATTTATTCCTCTATCCTTAGCAATTTGTTTGGCTAATGGAGAAGCGAAAATTCTTTCTGATGAGTTGGGAGTTGGGAGTTGGGAGTTGGAAGTAGCTTCTGTATGCAGTACTGGTATTTCTTCTTTAGCTGAAGTTGTTCCACCTTTTTTATAATTTTCGGCAATGCGGGTTATGTCAGTTCCTGCTGGACCGATGATGGCTAAGACACTATCAACTGGTGCTGATTGACCTTCGTTAATTCCAATAAACAAGAGTGTTCCTGCGTTAAAGGACTCGAATTCCATTGTAGCTTTGTCGGTTTCGATTTCGGCTAAAATATCGCCTTCTTTAACTTGATCCCCTACTTTTTTTAACCAAGTTGCTACTGTTCCTTCGGTCATGGTGTCACTAAGTCGCGGCATTGTTACAACTACAACTCCTTTTGGTATGTCGACTGCATTAGTTGATTTATTGTTTTCGGCAGCTGGTTGTTGCACCTCGACTGCGCTCGGTGTGACAGATTGTACATCAGCAGTTGCTGTTCCAGAAATTATTTCTGAAATATCTTCACCTTCTTTGCCGATGATGGCAAGAAGCGAATCTACCGCAGCTGTTTCTCCTTCTTTGATTCCGATGTACAATAAGGTACCTGAATTGAATGATTCAAATTCCATGGTAGCTTTATCAGTTTCAATTTCAGCTAATATATCTCCTTCAGAAATTTTATCGCCTACTTTTTTCAGCCATGTGGCCACTGTTCCTTCGGTCATCGTATCGCTTAAACGCGGCATTGTTATTTTTGTTGCCATAATTAAAGTCTATGTGGGATGAAAGGATAATTTTCTTGTTCGTATACTACATCGTACAATTGCTGAACTTCTGGGAAAGGAGACTCCTCCGCAAATGTGGCGCATTCTTCTACTAAATCTCTAACTCTGTCATCAATGACTGCAATTTCTGCATCAGTAGCATAGTTTTTTTCTTTGATAACATCTAGTACTTGAGTAATAGGGTCTATTTTTTTGTATTCTTCTACTTCGTCTTTTGTTCTATATAACTGTGCATCAGACATAGAATGACCTCTGTAACGATAGGTTTTCATTTCTAAGAAAGTTGGACCGTCTCCTCGACGAGCTCTTTCCATAGCTTCATGCATGGCTTCAGCGACTTTTACCGGGTTCATTCCATCTACAGGTCCACAAGGCATTTCATATCCTAATCCAAGTTTCCAAATATCAGTGTGATTGGCTGTTCTTTCTACAGATGTTCCCATGGCATATCCATTGTTTTCACATATGAATACTACTGGAAGTTTCCAAAGCATTGCCATATTGAAAGCTTCGTGTAACGAACCTTGACGAGCTGCACCATCGCCAAAATAGGTTAATGTAACTCCACCTGTATTGAAATATTTATCGGCGAAAGCCATTCCTGCACCTACTGGAATTTGTGCTCCAACGATACCATGACCTCCATAAAATCCGTGTTCTTTGGAGAAAATGTGCATAGAACCACCCATTCCTTTGGAAGTTCCTGTTACTTTTCCTAAAAGTTCAGCCATTACTTTTCTTGGGTCAACACCCATTCCTATTGGTTGAACGTGATTACGATAGGCCGTAATCATTTTATCTTTTCCGCCCAAGTTCATTACGTGTAAAGCACCTGCTAAAACCGCTTCTTGCCCGTTATACAAGTGAAGAAAACCTCTCACTTTTTGTTGAATATAGAGCGCGGCTAATTTGTCTTCAAATTTTCTCCAAAACAGCATTTCTTCATACCATTTTAAATAAACTTCTCTTGTTACTTCTTTCATTTGTTACTTTTTTGCTTAAGTATTAATAAGTTGTTGATTTTTTATCCAACGCAAAATAGCTCACTCACTCACAAATTTGCGAAAAGCAAAAGTATGACATTCCTACTTAGATGTAAAATTTAAAACGGTAATTTTTTGCCTTTTTATAAGAAGTTTTTATCAAAACTTAAGGGTAGTAAGTTTCTAATAGAGTCAGATTTATAAACTTCGCCGCTTTCTCCCATAAAATAAATTTCAATGGGATTGTTTTGCTTAAATTCGTACTCAAATATTGATTGTCTACAAGCACCACACGGAGGTATTGGTGATTTAGTCTCGTTAGTGTCCGATGCAGCAGTAATGGCCATTTTCAAAATTTTAGCTTCAGGATAATTTGCTCCTGAATGGAAGATAGCTACTCTTTCTGCGCAAAGCCCTGAGGGATAAGCAGCATTTTCTTGATTTGAGCCTAAAACTATATTTCCATTATCTAAAAGTAATGCGGCGCCAACTCTAAACATAGAATAGGGAGCATAGGCTTTTTTTCTTATTGCTATAGCTTGTTTCATCAAAGATTGAACATCTTCGGATAGCTCTGCTATTGAATTAAAAACTGTAAATGAAGTATCAATTTTAATTTCTCTCATTAGTAAGGAAAAAAAATCCAAATTTCAATTCAGAAATTTGGACATTGTTAATATTATTTTTGGGACATTAATAGTCATCGTATTTTTCACCAAAGTTGAATGTTAATGAAAAGCGTAACGTGTTTTCTAGCGGATTTCTAACTTGTGATGCAGAAAACAAGTAAGAAACATCCACTTTAACTGCATTATACTTAAAACCAGCACCAAGGGAGAAAAATTTTCTGGCACCTTTAATAGCACTTTCATTAAAATATCCTAATCGCATGGCAAACGCGTCCTGATAAACATATTCTGTACTGACAGAATAGGTGAATTCTTTTAATTCTTCGCTAAATCCTCCAGGAGCGTCTCCAAACGATTGGAACATTCCTGATACCCAGTTAATTCTATTGTAATCTAAATTGTTTTGATTGCGTAAGTCAAGTTCTTCTGGAGTAGTTACAAGTCCATCCCCATCAAGATCTGCACTTTGCGGTGTGGGCACTAGGAGTTTTGCTACTTCCACATTAAGAGATACTTTGTTATAATCATCAAATATGAAGTCATATGATCCTCCTAATCGTAAGTTTGCAGGTAAAAAATTGGCACTGTCATCGTCTGATTCTCCAGCATCATAATTAATTTTTGGTCCCATATTCTGGAAGTTGAAGCCCAACCGTAATCGTCCGTTAAAGTCAGAAAACGCTGTTTCTTCGCCTTGATAAAAACCGGCAACATCTACTGCAAAGGTACTTGCTGGTGTTGCATCTGTTTCACCTGTTGGTATTCTTAATGCCGATCGGATATATCTACCTGCAACCGCCATCGAGAAACGCTCACTTAATTTCAAGGAATAGGATGCGTCTAATGCCATTTCGCTTGGTTCAACGATAAACGGATCATCGTCCGCATTTTGTCTTAACTCGATTTGACCAAGGCCAAAAAAACGTAAACTTCCAGCAAAGGCACTCCTTCCTTCGGCACCAAATCTTTTATAGTAGGTAACTTGACCTAATGATATATCATTAACTAAGTCAGTTAAATAGGGTGTATAACTGGCAGAAAAACCTTGTGCATCAATGGCAAAAGCATATTTTGCTGGATTGTACTGCTGGGAAAACACATCTGTAGAAGTAGCAACACCTTGGTCTGCTAAACCAGCAGAACGCGCATCGGCAGCGACTAAAAGAAAAGGGACACCAGTGATTATAACACGACTATTTTGTTGGGAATAAATGAATTGTATGGATATGAAAAATAATAAAAGGATTGCAATTTTCTTCATGTTTGATTTTATAAAAGTTAACAAATATAGTATTTTCCTAAAGGATTACAAGTTTTTCTATTTTTTCGGCCGTTTTATTGGATAATGTAGATTTTACGGTCAATTTGTAAACATAAACTCCTTTTCCAATACGATCACCAAAATCGTCTTTTCCATCCCAGGTTATTTCTCTTGAAAGGAAACCATCTGTAGTTATTGTTTGATTTTTTGTCCAAACAACTTTTCCTGTTATGGTCATAACTTGTACTTGTACATTTAATGGTTCGAAAGGTCTATTATGTGAAAACCAGAATTCTGTGTAGCTCACGAATGGATTTGGGTAATTTAAAACATTTTTTAAAGTTATGCTTTCATCCCCTACTACTACGAATTGAATTTCTGCTGTAATAGGATTGTTATATACATCCCAAGCTTTAAAGGTAATCGTATGCAGTCCTGGTGCTAAATTTCGAAAGGGGAAGTAAACTCTTCCACGTCTGAAATTATCTAATTCGGCTTCATAATAATCATTCATTATGAATGGTTTGCTTTCATCACCATCGAGAATGCCTAATATATCGTGACCAATGCCACTTGCGGTGTTAATGCCGTGTTCATCCTCTAAAATGGCAAGAAAGAAAGGCGATTCATTTGTAATTCCGCCGTTTACAAATGTTTCGTCGTTCATATACAGTTTAACAGTTGGACCAGTATTGTCAGCAACTGCATTGGTATTAATACCTCCAATTTTGATGTCGTTATTGAAACCTGTTTTATCAAGTAGTATTTGGTTTCTTTTGGAATAAAAACTAATTCTACCATTGCCCACTGGAATTCGAATGTCACGAGGCACTACAAACCCAAATTCAAATTTTCCATTTACAACAGTGGCATTTCCCCTAAAAATGGTTTCTCCCAGCGTGCTAAAATTCAGTGCAGGACTTAGCCCGTCATTATTTAGAGTTGTTCGAATTACATTTTTATCAAAGATATTTACTGAAACCTCACCATTATAAGTTGGAAGTAAATTGTTGTTTTCATCAAAAACTTCACCAGCAATTTTTACAAAAGCTAAAGATTTAAAATCGTCGATAGGCCCATTAATTGGCATGTCATTTACTTTGGTGACTACAACTTTTGGTTCTGGTATAGCTAGCATTAAAGCAGGATCGCCGATGTAAAAAATTACACTAGTGGCAGAGCTTGAATTAGCATTTTTAGCTAAGCGAAGTGATTCGGCTATTGAATTATATTGGTTGCTGCCATATGAAAACAATACTGCTGATAGTGATTGATTAAAATCTTCAGCATTTATTTGGCCAATAGATCGAATAGTTGTGATCATTGAAATAGCGCCACCTCTTGGATTCCAGTAGGTAAATTCGCCTGCGGTTGGCCGTAATGGGTTGTCAAATCTTGAGAAAGAACAAGTTACAGTAATAAATAAAGGGTATTTGTAACGATTGTTTAAGTTTTGACCATCTGACTTTTCCCAGATGCGCTCTGCAGAGAGACCGTCTTCACCGCCATGACCTAAATAATTAAAAACTAAAGCCCCTTTTTCAAAAGCTTCAAAGATTTCAGCTCTCGCTATTGGATAGCGTTTTCCACCCGCCGAAGTTTGTTGCTCGTAAGAGTCTAAGAATATTTTTTTAAAGTTTATAAATGGCTTTTCGGCAACAAGTTCATTTGTTAAATTATTTTGATTTACTTGTAAGGAAGCGTCCGAGGATTTATCTGTGTCGTCTGCAATACTAATATAATTGTTTCTCCAGCTACCATAAGACTTGAAATCATGATACTCAATTACTTTATTAACCATTTCTTCGGCCTGTTGTACTGTGCTAACTATCATTCGACCCACGGCAATGTCTATTCCAGTGAAAAAACTATTTGGATTACCCTCATTATTATCCATACACACAAAAAAATCATCAGATGCAAACGATGACTCTGACTCACCATAACTGTTTAAAGCGTGAAAAATAGGGACAATGTTTGTGTTATTGGAAATTCTATCTTTAAAATCAAACGAACTATCGCCAAAAAGATTAATATATTTTACTCTTTTATCTTGTGCTGAGGCGTTAAAGTAAACATATTTGATAAAATTTCTAATCGCACCAATGTCTTGTTTTCCAGATGAAAATTCTTGATAAATGGTTTCCAAATTCACTACTTTTACTCTTAAATTAGAATAATTTCTATGAAAATTTGCAAGTTTTTCAGCTTGAGTATTTAAAAATTTCGGTGTAATGATTAAGTAATCTACATCTTGAAATTGCCCTTGCGCATTTGTAAATATCGACCCTTTAAGGTTTTGATTATCCACTTTTGATTGGCTATCCTTTAAAGGTGAAAAAAAATCATTGTTAGAAACTGCGATATATTTTCTAATTTCTCCTAAAGTTGATTTGAAAGAAAAACTGCTTTGATTGTTGTTTTCAACTTTTGTAACATTATAGATGTCAGTTATGTCCCAAACTTGGTTTATTGAAGTAGCATTTGAAATTTGGTATTCACCTATTCCAAGTAGTGAATTAGTTTGATCCACTTGAAATCTAAACTGTTTGTTAAAGCCTTGAAGATTTCTTTTGGCCTTAATATTAATGTAGTCAAGATATCCCTTTGAATTAGGAACACCGCTATTGTCGTAAGTAAGTTTTATTGTCACATCTTCAGATGAAACTGTAGCAGTAGTATTTAAAGTTCCATCGAAAGCAGAAAATCCACTATTTACAGATAATGCACTAAAAGGTATGGTGCCAATTAGTTGATTATTGGCTTCAACTTTAAAATTAGTTGGCGTAAAAGAACTTGCTGCAGCATGAATTGATATTTGTAGCGGCGTTGTAGTAACTAAGCTCGGAAATTTAAACTTGAATTCTTGCTCGTTATCAAAACTAAACTGTTCCCCAAACCATACTCTTCCGAGTTTTGCAATATTTTCTTCATCTACTTCGTAAAACTGATAATCATCAAAAGTGCTAAAAATAGTAGTTGCATTTCCTAGAGGCTGAGTCATTTCAGTAATCCTTTTGCCGTTATCACCACTCGCTGTTACATAATAATATGATTTGTCTTCATATAGATTTAAATTGGTTCTATTTTCAATACTCCAATTATCAACACCTTCAGCATAAAAAAGTATATAGTCTTGATTATCAAAAACACCATCACTTTCACCTATAAATTGGATTGCATTTTCTTCTAAATCACTTGGGTATGGAATTGAATTTAATAGCGGGACCATTCTCCCACCATTACCATAGATTTTAATTTTGCGAGGATCAACGTTAGTTTCAAATCCTAAACTTCTTAAAAAACTTCGTGAAAGCCTATAAACTCCGGATTTTTCAACATAAAATCGATACCAATTTCCTGAATTTAGTACAGAATTCACTACTGTAGCAACGTTATTCACAATTGGTTGATTTCTGTTGGCATTAATCTGGTCGAAGGAGTAGCTAAAAGAAACTAACTTTTTGAAACCACTCCCTTCCTTGATAATGGGAGAGATTGTAATATTTCCATATACTTTATCTCGTGCTATATTAGTTTTAAAGGAAGACTTTAATTCAGTTGGAATTGCAGCTACTGAGATATCCCCAAGTTGATTTTCGGTAATAGTTTCAAAAACAACATTTGTAATTCTTAGGCTATTTTCGTTTAGCGAATTGTTTAGTATTATATTTAAGTTGAAGTTAACTGATTTTGTATAAGTGTCGAATTGGTAATTTTTAGGGTTAAATTGTGGTACATTGTAAAAATAGTCTCCGTAAGATAATTCTTTTTTCTCTGTCCAATTCAATGTGACGTTACCTTGTTCTTGAGAGAAAACTCCCAAAACAGCAAAAAACAAAAGCAGAAGAGTATAAAAATTTTTCATAGTTAGCTAGTAACGTATATTAAATTAAAAAAGTATGAATAGCCAAAAATTTTTTTTTTAAGCAAAAATATAATAAAAGAATTGAATTTGCGTTTTACAATAAAATTCCTAGAAGAGCAAATTTAGTATTAATTTAAAAAATTTGTTGCAATTTAAACCTAAATTATTATATTGCACCACTAAAATTATACCTACTAATATTATGAAAGTAAACAAAATTATTGCTTTAAAATTATTGCTGTCACTGCTAATAATTGTTGGTTTTGCTAGTTGTAGTAAAAAGACTGATTCTAAAGGCAGTTCCAAAGCCACCGGATGGAAAATAAACGACAAAAAGGGTGGTTTTCAGTATGCTTCAAATTTTAAAAAACAAGCTACTGGTCCCGGTTTAGTGTTGGTTGAAGGTGGAACCTTCACCATGGGTAAAGTTGCCGATGATGTAATGCATGATTGGAATAATACACCAAATCAACAACATGTAATGTCTTTTTACATGGATGAAACCGAGGTTACAAACATGATGTACATGGAGTATTTAAATTGGTTGAAAACCGTTTTTCCTCCTGACCAAGACAATTATAAAAATATATACGAAGGTGCATCACCTGACACTTTAGTGTGGAGAAATAGATTAGGTTACAACGAAACCATGACAAACTATTATCTGAGGCATCCTGCATATGCTGAATATCCTGTAGTGGGAGTAAACTGGATACAAGCTACAGAATTTGCTAAATGGAGAACTGACAGGGTTAACGAAAAGATACTTGAAGAACAACGTTATTTAAAAAAAGATGCAAAGGTTACAGACATGACTGCCGATAAAGTATTCAGCACAGAAGCCTATTTAGCTTCGCCATCTACGGCAAAAGGTGGAGACGAAGCGCTAGTGTTGAAAAGAGGGCAGGGAAGAGGCGCGGCAAAACCAAGCAATAACGCTGCTGCTCCATCAGGGGCAAACAATACAGCTGGTAATAGCGCTAAAAATGTTTATGCACAGCTTTCGTCGGGACTTATTTTGCCAGAGTATAGATTGCCAACAGAAGCAGAATGGGAATATGCCGCAGCAGCTGATGTTGGACAAAGAGAATATAACGCATATAAAGGTCAGAAAAAATATCCTTGGTCAGGAACTTATACTCGCTCTGGTAAAAGACAAGTTCGCGGTGATCAATTGGCTAACTTTAAACAAGGTAAAGGTGATTATGGTGGTTTGGCTGGTTGGTCGGATGATGGAGCTGATATCACTAACAAAGTTAAATCGTATCCTCCAAATGACTTTGGGTTATACGATATGGCAGGAAACGTTGCCGAATGGGTTGCTGATGTATACAGACCAATTGTAGATGACGAAGCAAACGACTTCAATTACTATAGAGGTAATGTTTACATGAAAAATAAAATAGGTGATGACGGTAAAGTAGAATTAGTGACTGCCGAAACACAACAATTTGATACGTTGTCTAATGGAAAAATTTTTTCTCGTAACTTCCCTGGACAGATAGCGCAAGTTCCTGTGGACGATAAAGAAACCTATTTAAGACAAAACTTTGATAAATCAGATAATAGAAACTATCGCGATGGTGACAAGCAGTCAACTAGATATTTTAAATTTGGCGCAGCTGAAGAAGGAGATGAGAAAGGTAAAATGAAAGATGATCAAAGGATGTATGACTCCCCAAAACACAATGTTTCTGTTGATAGTTTAGGAAATATGGTAAAAAAATATGACAAGTCTAGTAAGAGAACAACCCTTATTAATGATGATGTTAGAGTTTATAAAGGTGGTTCATGGAGAGATAGAGCGTATTGGCTAGATCCTGCACAAAGAAGATACTTCCCTCAGGATATAGCAACAGATTTCATTGGCTTTAGATGTGCAATGTCAAGAGTTGGTCCAAAAGCCGACAAAAAGAAAAGACCAAGAAACTAATTTATAGTTTTTAAATAGTTTAAAAAAAGCCCTGAATTTAGACTGCCCCCAAAAAGTTAGACACTATTTGGGGGTATTTTTATGGAAAGAAAAGTCAAATATGATTATGTGTTTAAACTTGAATGCGTAAAACTAGTATTAGAAAAACATTATTCGTGCAAATATGTTTCTAATCTAAAAAGTTTAAATGAATCTAACATTCGTAAATGGGTTGGATTTTATAGGCAATATGGTAGCATTGGTTTGCTGCCACGAAAGAACCAGAGTTATTCTGTTACTTTTAAATTGAAGGTATTAAAAGCAATTGACAAAGACTTGATGTCTTTAAGAGAATCAAGTTTGAAATTTAATATCCCTGATTCTGGCATTATTGTTAAATGGAAAAAAGATTTTGCTACTTTTGGTTCAGAAGGCTTACAGCCAAAAACCAGAGGCAGACCAACATCTATGGAAACCAATAAACGAAAAAAGCGAAAATCAGACAAACCACTGACAAGAGAAGAAGAACTTCTTTTAGAGAATGAGGCACTGCGTTGTGAGAACGAATTGCTAAAAAAGTTGCAAGCCTTAATTCAAGCAGAAGAGAAAGCCAAAAAGCGCAAGCCATAATGGAATTAAGGCATAAGTTTGATTTGAATTTACTTTTAAATCAAACCAATATGGCACGGAGTAATTTTTATTATTATCAAAAAAAGACAAAATCAACTGATAAATACCAAGAGATAAAAGAATTTATAAAATCCATTTATCACAAACATAAAGGTCGTTACGGATACAGGCGAATTACAGATGAACTCAACAGCAAAGGATTAATTATCAACCATAAACAGTTTTAAGATTGATGAAATTATTAGGATTAAAAAGTCTGATTAGAGTAAAAAAATACAAATCGTACAAAGGGGAACAAGGTAAAATTGCACCAAATATTCTAGCAAGAAAATTTAAGGCAACGGCACCAAATCAAAAGTGGGCAACCGATATAACAGAATTTAATGTTTCTGGTCAGAAATTGTATTTATCGCCTATTATTGATCTATTTAATCAAGAAATGATTAGCTATGAACTTACAGAACGACCAGTATTTAATCAAGTTGTAATGATGCTAAACAAAGCTTTTAAGAAAATACCAAACAATACAAACCTAATTCTACATTCAGATCAAGGCTGGCAATATCAAATGAAAAACTATCAAAACCAACTGAAAGAAAAAGGAATCATACAAAGTATGTCCAGGAAAGGTAACTGTCTTGATAACGCAATTATTGAAAATTTCTTCGGAATATTAAAATCAGAATTGTTTTATTTAAAGAAGTACACCTCTATAGACCAATTAAAAATGGAAATCAAAGAATATATAAACTATTACAATAACGACAGAAGAAAGTCCAATTTAAACAAAATGAGCCCGATACAATATCGAGCTCATTATTATCAAAATTAATTATAAATTTGTCCAAACTTTTGGGTGCAGTCTATTTTTAAGGGCTTTTTTGTTTTAAATAAATTTGATATGACAATTCAAAATATTCATAAGTTGTTTTTAAGTTGTAGTAAGGTTTCCATTGATACGCGCGATATTGAAGCTAATTCTTTGTTTGTAGCTATCAAAGGAGAACGATATGATGCAAATACTTTTGCTAAAGAAGCACTGGATAAAGGAGCAAGTTATGTGGTTATCGATAACCCAGATTTTTACATCGACGAGAGAACAATTTTAACAGACGACAGTCTTGTGACACTACAAAATTTAGCAAGATACCATCGAAAGTACTTAAAATTGCCTGTAATTGCTTTAACTGGAAGCAACGGAAAAACAACCACTAAAGAGCTTATTAATGTTGTATTATCAAAAAAGTATAATACAAAAGCAACCAAAGGTAATTTGAATAACCATATCGGAGTTCCACTTACTATCTTATCTTTTACTACCGAAACAGAAATAGGTATCGTGGAAATGGGCGCCAATCATCAAAAGGAAATTGAATTTTTATGCAACATAGCGCAACCCGACTATGGTTATATAACTAATTTTGGGAAAGCTCATTTAGAAGGCTTTGGCGGTGTTGAAGGAGTAATCAAGGGTAAAAGTGAAATGTACTCCTACATGAAAGAAAATAATAAGTCTGTTTTTGTAAATCTAGATGATGATATTCAAAATATAAAATCGTCGGAATTTAAAAGGATTACGTTTAGTCAAAAAGACAAAAACGCTACTGTTTTTATTGAAAATATTACAGCAAATCCATTTGTGAAGATAAAAACAATGGGTTTAGAAATTGTTTCGCATTTAATTGGTTTATACAACGCCAATAATATCAATGCGGCAATAACTATAGGTAATCATTTTACTGTTCCAGTAGAGGAAATTAAATCGGCAATTGAAAGTTATATTCCAGAGAATAATCGGTCACAATTATTGACTAAAGGAACAAATGAAATTATTTTGGACGCATACAATGCTAATCCTAGCAGCATGAAAGTAGCTTTAGAAAATTTTATGCAGTTAGATAAAGCTAATAAGTTGATTGTTATAGGTGACATGTATGAACTTGGCGAGGAAAGTGTAAATGAACATAAAGCTATTCTTGAATTTTTAAATGATAAAAGTACATTCGAATGTCATTTTGTTGGGAAAGATTTTTTTGAAAATAGGATTGACAATTCTAATTTTCATTTTTACAACACCTTCGATGACTTTGCTGAATATTTAGCTAAAACTAAAATAGAGAACAAAGTCATGCTCATTAAGGGGTCGCGTGGTATGGCTCTAGAACGAACATTACAATATTTGTAAAATAAAAAAACTTCAACATTTCTGTTGAAGTTTTTTGTGGGCGATGAGGGATTCGAACCCCCGACCCTCTCGGTGTAAACGAGATGCTCTGAACCAACTGAGCTAATCGCCCTTAATGCGAGTGCAAATATAGACTACTTTTTCAATTCTACAAATAAAAAGTAATAAAAATTATAAAATTTCTGCAACTACAAATGTGCTTCCGCCAATATATATCAAGTCATTTGGAGCTGCATTTTCCTTGGCTTTTTGATAAGCAATTGAAACTGAATTGTATATTGCGCCGATAAGATGAAATTCAGCAGCTTTTTTACTTACGATTGCTGCATCAAGTCCTCGCGGAATATTGGGTTTACAGAAATAATAAATGGCAGTTTTGGGAAATAGGGGCAAAATTTCGTCCAAGTTTTTATCATTAACAACGCCCAAAACGATGTGTAGCTTTTCAAATTGTTCTTTTTTTACTTGCTCCAAAACCATTGAAAGACCATGCGCATTGTGCGCCGTATCGCAAATTATTTTTGGATTACTTCCTAATTGTTGCCACCTGCCTTGAAGGTTCGTATTTTTAACAACATTCAAAAAACCATTTTTAATTGCTTCTTCGTTTATAGACAATAGTTTTTTTTCTTGTAACACACTAATGGTTTGTAGCACTGTTTTTTTATTCTGGATTTGATAGTCGCCGAGCAATGCTGATGGGTAATTTTTTTCAACTAAATCTGACGCGAAGTATATTTCCGAATGGGTTGTTGCTGCTTTTGCTAAAAAAACTGGTTTTGTGTTGCTAACATACTCACCAATTACAACAGGAATTTTCGGTTTAATAATTCCCGCTTTTTCATAGGCAATAGCTTCTAATGTATCGCCTAAAAATTGTGTATGATCTAAACCAATATTAGTAATTACAGAGATCAAAGGGGTAATTATATTTGTAGAATCTAATCTTCCACCCATACCAACTTCTATAACATTGATATCTGTTTTTTCTTTTGCAAAATAGTCAAAGGCTAATCCAACACTCATCTCAAAGAAACTTAACTGATGAGTTTCAAAGAACGACTTATTATTTTTTATAAATTCACAGATAGTATCTTCTGAAATGGTTTGACCATTAATGGCAATTCGTTCTCTAAAGTCTTTTAAATGTGGCGAAGTATACAAACCTACTTTGTATCCTGCTTCTTGTAAAACTGAAGCCAATAGGTGTGATGTAGATCCTTTTCCATTAGTTCCGGCTACGTGAATGCATTTTAATTTTTTTTCAGGATTTCTTAAATGATTTGCTAATAAGATGGTGTTTGTAATATCTTTTCGATAGGCTGATGCACCTTGCGTTTGGTACATTGGCAATTGATTGAACATCCAATCTAGTGTTTCTTTATAGTTCATAATAAAAAAGAATAACTTCCGCTATTCTCCTAATTTGAAGTTGATAACAATGAAACCAATTTGTGTTTCCGGAGCATCATTATCGGGTTGCCATTTGAATTTACGTGCTGCTGATAAAGCTGGATTTACTAGACATGGATTTGTGTTTGTGGTTCCTTTGGAGTATTTTGCCGCTATAACATTTCCATTACGGTTCACTGTAACTTGCACAACCACTCTTCCTTCCTCATTACAGTCCTGAACTTCTTTAGCTGGTGAACTTAATTTTCTTCCTTTTAACCCCCAACTTGTTCCATTCCCCGAACCATTCCCCGAACCATTTCCGTAGAAACTATTGGCATAACGGTCGCCGTTTGGATCACCTTTGTCTCCTGGCAAATTATCATTTCCTTGGCTTGCCTCTGCACCATTTGTTTTAGGACTATTAATCAAGCTTTCCAATGCACTTGTAGTATTTTTTGATAAAGTTGGTTTCGGTTTAACTACTTCTTTAACTTCTTTTACAGGCTTTTTTGTATCGTTTTTTTTAATTACTGGTGCGTCAGAGTTGTCTTGAGTTACTATTTCTTCATCAACTGCTTTTTGAGGTGGCGTATACTCGGGTTGTGGGGAAGATTTTACGGGTTCAAGAGGTTGTACCTTACCTTGTCCGATATCTGATGTTCCAAAATTAATTGCTATTCCGTTTTCTGGAGGTGGATCCATGTAAGTCAATCCAAAAAAGAAGCATAGAATAAGTAGTATCACAAAAATTACAGTTGTGATTGCAAATGATTTTTTTTCTTCTTCTGTTTCTAAAAATTTCATTTCTTATTTAGGTCTTACAGCCAACACGATTTTCATTTGGTTTCTATTAGCAATATCCATTACATATACTGCTTTTTCAATCGGGACACCTTCCTCCGCTCTAAGAATAATTGGCATGTCTTTATTTTTTGCCGTTAAGGAAAGTAATTGCGCCTCCATTGAACTCTCCTCGACAGGTGTTTTGTCAATATAAAATTGTAAATCCTTATTAATGCTAACGGAAATACTTTTATTGCTGTCGGTTTTACCTTTTGCTTTGGGTAAAACTAAATCCAACGCATTGGTTGTAACCATTGTAGATGTTAACATAAAGAATATCAGCAGAAGGAAGACAATATCCGTCATTGATGACATATTGAATTCGGGACTAACTCTATTTCGGCCTCGTAAATTCATATTACTTTTTTTCGTTTAATAAGTCAAAAAATTCAACGCCATTCAACTCCATTAAGTGAACGACTTTATCTGTTTTAACCACTAAATGGTTGTAGCCAATGTAAGCAATCAAACCAACTATTAATCCAACAACTGTAGTAGTCATTGCCGTATAAATTCCTTCGGCTAATGCACCTACTTCTATTTGACCACCACCACTTGCCATTTTATGAAATGCCATAATCATACCTACTACAGTACCTAAGAAACCAGTCATTGGTCCTGCACCTGAAATAGTGGCAAGCATACTTGTATTTTTCTCCAAACGATAAATTTCTAATTTTCCCGCATTTTCAATGGCAGTATTGATGTCTTCTAATCGATTTCCAATTCTTGAAATTCCTTTTTGGATTAATCTGGATACTGGAGAGTTAGTAGATGCGCAAAGCATTTTTGCAGAGTCAATTCTCCCGTTTGATATATGGTCTTTGATTTGCATCATAAAATTTGCATCAACTTTAGAAGCGGCGTTGATAGCCATAAGTCTCTCGAAATAAAGGTACAATGCAAAAAATAACATGATAAATAAAGCAATCATGATAAGTTGACCTGCTAAACCACCACTTGTTAAAAGTTCCCAAATGGATATGGTTTTCTCAACAGGAACTGCATCTGTCAAGGTTTCCTTTGCTAAAGAAAGCGAATCGGTCTGAAGAAATAAACTCATATAATTATCGATTTTAAATTATTATTGGATGATTGTAAAAGTATTGTAAATAGTAGTAAATTAATTCAAAATTAAACTTTATTGCATGCTTAAGTCTATAACGAGAAATCTTCTAAAATATTATACCAATTGACTCAAAGCAATTTCAAAGGCAGTCGCACTGATATTCTTTTTATCAGTATGCAAATTGTGTACCTTTTCTAATGCGCTTTTAATCGTTTCTGAAATATCATAAAAGATGGCCTCGTCAGTCATCTGTACTTTTTTCTCCATAAAGTAAGCAAAAACGCGTGCCATACCACAATTAGAAATAAAATCAGGTATCAAGCTCACTTTGCTATCCGTTTCTTCCATAATGCTACCGAAAAAGATTTCTTTATCAGCAAAAGGAACATTCGCGCCACACGAAATCACTTCCAATCCATTGTTAATTAAATTATCGATTTGGTTTTTAGTAACCAATCTAGAAGCGGCACAAGGTGTAAAAATATCAGCGCCCAATGTCCAAATTTTCTCGTTGATTGTTTCAAACGGGATCATGTTTTCGGCAACCAATTTGTTACCATCTTTATTCAAGAATAATCTTTTAATCTGATCAAAAGTAAATCCTTCTTCATTAATGATTCCACCATCGCGGTCAATAATACCTATAACTTTCGCACCCATTTCTGCCAAATAAAAAGCTGCCGCTGAGCCAACATTGCCAAAACCCTGTACAATTGCCTTTTTGCCCTGCACATCGCCGCCATAAATATGATAATAATGGCGCACAGCTTCAGCAACACCGTAACCTGTAATCATGTCGGCAACAGTATATTTGCGCAAAACATCGGGAGAAAATTTCGGGTTTTCAATTACTTTGATAACACCTTGACGCAATTGACCAATTCTATTGATTTTATCAGCTTCTGTAGGTTTAAAATGGCCATTGAAAACCCCTTCTTGCGGATGCCAAACACCACATTCCTCTGTAAACGGAATAACCTCGTGAATTTCATCTACATTCAAATCGCCTCCAGTGCCATAATAGCTTTTTAATAAAGGCGAAACCGCTTTGTACCACCGTTGTAAAACACCTTTCTTTCTTGGGTCGTTTGGGTCAAAATTGATGCCTGATTTTGCTCCGCCAATTGCTGGTCCAGATACTGAAAACTTAACTTCCATTGTTTTAGCTAAGGATAGCACTTCGTTCATGTCCAATCCTTTTCTCATTCTTGTTCCGCCGCCAGCAGCGCCGCCGCGAAGACTATTGATTACCGTCCAACCTTCGGCTTCGGTTTCTGAGTCTTTCCAATTAAAGACTATTTCGGGTTGTTTATTTTCAAATTTTTTAAGTAAATCTTTCATGGTATTTAATCTGAGCTCACTTCAGATTGTAAGTTTTAGTTAGAATGTATTTTAGTTTGTGGTGCAAATATAGGATTTTAAAAAGAACAGATTTTCTCATCAATACTATTTAAAAATATTTCCTGAACTATGATTTTCTTTTGCACCGGTAACACTACTTAGAACATTAATTTCATGGCGAAGTTTTAAAACTCCTAAAAGTCCAAAAATTAGTGCTTCTTTATATTCCAATGTTTTAGCATCAGGAATTATGATTTTTATAGTTGGTAGATGATGTGCTATTCTTTCGATTAAAAAATCATTGTAAGCACCACCGCCAGTTATCAGCATTTTGCCCTTCTGATTGGGTAAAGCCAAACTCATTTGCATAGCAATATGCTCAATAAAAGTGTGCATTTTATCCTCTACAGAAATGTTGAAATTATTTATTAATGGCAACACAATTTCTTTCACAAATTCAAAACCGAGTGATTTTGGGAATGATTTTTTATAGTATTCCAAATTATTAAGTTCAGCTAACAAATCTGGATGTAGTTTTCCAAAGCGTGCAATTTTTCCTTTATCATCATATTCAAAACCTAACTGATTCGCATAAAAATTCAAAACCGTATTCACCGGTGAAATATCAAAAGCAATTCGCTTACCAGCTCGCTCAAACGAAACATTTGAAAAACCACCAAGGTTCAAACAATAATCATAATCAGCAAAAAGAATGCGATCACCAATAGGAACCAAAGGTGCGCCTTGTCCACCAAATTGCACATCTTGCACGCGAAAATCACAGACTACCGTTTCGTTGATAATTTTTGCAATTATAGGAAGATTTCCAATTTGAAGTGTAAATCCGTTTTGTGGTTGGTGCAAAATAGTGTGACCATGACTGCAAACCGCATCAAGATTTTTTATTTGGTATTTGTCGATAAAAGTTTTGATGATAGAGCCCAAGATTACCGTATAATCTTGATTAAGTTGAAGTAATTCTTCCTGTGAATAATCAACAGCATTTCTAAGTTTGTCTACCCAATATTGGCTATAACCAATTGTTTCACATGTAAGAATGTTATATTGCCATGTTCCGTCAATTACTGTAAAAGCTATATGCGCTAAATCAATACCATCAAGCGAAGTGCCCGACATGACACCGATAACATTGTATTTTTGTTCGAGCATTTGTTGAAAATTAAAGAATGATAAAAAGTTAATTAATTTAACCCGTTGGGTGAAATTAAATTAATTGATTTTTGATGTTATTTATTGGTCTGTCAAAGATAAATTTATTGATATATTGAACCAATGTTAATGCTGTTATTTTTGCTAAAATTCTAGTTTTAAAACCC
>NZ_JBCGDO010000029.1:0-22850 GCF_038739835.1 Flavobacterium aureirubrum | reverse complement strand
TTTTAAAACAAGAATATTAGCAAAAATTACAGCATTAACTTTAGTTCAATATATCAATAAATTCATCTTTGATAGACCAATAAATAATATTAAAAATCAAATAATTTAATTACACCCAACGGGTTAAATTATAGAAAAAGTTAACGGAAAATCCAAGTTTAAAGATTTTTTTAGACCACTATTGTTTGTATTATTTAATATCAGAAAATAATATTTCCGTCATTATTTCTTCCTTTTATTTATATTTACAATTATTTAGGATTTTAAATGATTCCCACGCAGCAAAGTTTATATAGGTCAGAACACATGTTTATGACAGGTGACAATCCAATATTAGTTACTTGTTCTGATATGTCTGATTGGGTTTGTAAACATGGTAGATTGTATCCTTCTATTTTATTTAGCGAAGTTATAGGTTCTACTTTTGCTCAATTATGGGATTTAAAAACTCCTCAAATTTCGTTTGTTAATGTTTTGACAGAACATTTGCCTAGTGAATATTTAAATGTTGTCCAACCTGCTTTTTTTCACAAGCCATGTTTTGGTTCATTATACATAGAAGATAGTCAAGTTGTAGATAAGACACTATTACCATCTTTTAGAAATTCTAATTTTCGAACTAAAATTGCAAATAAAACTGATTTATTAAAAATTGCATTGTTTGATATATGGCTAGGAAATGAAGATAGACATCATGGGAATAGTAATTTATTGTTAGATCAGACTTTATCTAATGAATATTATTTTAACGTATTTGATCATGGAGCAATTTTTAATTCTAATGCTTTGGTTCATGGCATTCAATTAATTTCTGAGAATGAATCCATTATATGCTCAGACTTAGCACAAGTTTTGTTCAGAAAGGGTAAGACTTTAACAAAAATTGTTGATAACATTGTTAAAGATTTCTATCTTTGTACTTTGAAATGTGAAGATCAATTAAGTAGTATACTTGTTGATATTCCCATTCAATGGGGATTAAATATTCAAAATTTAGAATTACTTATTCGAAGTAATTTGTTTACTGAAAATTGGAAAAATGATTGTGAAAATCATTTTAGAGCATTAATCCAAGCTAATATTTAATATAGAATGAAAACATTTTTTAGTATAATATATCTTCCTTTAAACTCTAATTTACAAGAAAAAGTTAGTGTCGGATTGGTTATGTCTAATGGTGAGCAAACTATATTTAGAGTTTCAAATCCAAAAATGCAAGTATTAAAGGGATTAATTTCATCTAATAGATTTAATATTCTAAAAAATTACTTTAGTAACATTATAAATGAAATTGAACCGAAAATAGATGAGTTTAAATTAAATATTAAAACGGATGTTTCAAATAATTGGTTAAATGAATCATATTTTAGTTACTTAAATAGATATTCTAACAATTTAGTGATTTATTCTGAACCGAGAAATATCGATAGTGATGTTACACTTGAAAGCTTTAAGTCAATTTTTAATAAATATGTTTTTGAATATGATGAAGAAATCAACATTGTAAAAAATGAAGATATTTTGTCTAAAGTTAGAACAAGATTATTCACTAAAATTGAAGATAGAGTTAATTTAAATGTTACTATAAGTTCAAATGATTTTAATGAATTGTTAACCCCTGTAGATGTTAATTTTATAGGTAAAAACGGAGTTATAGTCGCTGGACAAACAATTGATTTCGTAAAGAGGTTATACAATTTAGAAAATGATTTGACAAGATTTATATCATTTACAAAAGCTGTCGATTATTCTTCTGCAAATAAAAATAAATACTTTCTAGTTGGTCAAGAGCCTAATAAAATTGAAAACCCTTCAAACCATAGAACATGGAAACATGTTAAAGATAGTCATTTAGTTGAATATGTTGATTTAAGTGAAACCGAAAAAATTAAAGATTATATAATCTCGAAAGGAGTCTCTCCTTATTTTGATAAAGTTGAAGATTTGACATAATTATAGCTTTTATTATTTATTCAAAAAAAAGCTAAATTTTTTTTTGCAATTTGGATAGAAGCGGATGCTTTTTCCCAAACCAATAAATGAAAACAAGCATACAAAAATTTTTACCAATAAACTTCCAAATCCGTAAACGCAAACTGTTTTCCACTAAACAAACCTTTATCCGATAATTTCAAATCAGGAATTACTAGTAACGCCATAAATGACAAAGTCATAAACGGTGCTTTTAACGAGCTTCCGAGTTCTTTTGCCATAGCGTCAATTTCTTGATACAATTTCCCAGTTTTCCAACCATCTTTATCACTCATAATTCCAGCAACAGGCAATGCTAATGATTTTTTGATGTCGCCATTCACGGCACAAATTCCGCCAGTATTTCTGATAATCAAATTTACAGCATTTAAAATTTCCTCGTCAGTAGTGCCAACAACTACAATATTATGACAATCATGCGCAACTGAACTAGCAATCGCGCCTTTTTTCAACCCGAAATTTTTGATGAAAGCAATCGCTGGTTCAGCATCAGAATACCGATTAACAACTGCCATTTTCAACACATCATTTTCCACATCGGAAACTAAATTACCATCAACAATTTTTGGCGCGCAATGAATTTCATTCGTAATCAATTGTCCTTCCAAAGCTTCAATAACACGAATGGTTTTTGCGGAACTTTCTATTTTAAAATCGTTTAAAACTTTCGCCGAAGTATTGAAATTATTCGGTTTTTCAAAATCAACATGTTGAACAAATGATTTTCCGTTTTCAGCAACCAATTCGCCGTTGATAAACGTTTGTTTCACCTTGAAATCGGTTAAATTTTCTACTACGATAAAATCGGCAGCATCATTTTTTTGCAATAAACCAACATCCATTTTATAATGTTTCACTGGATTAACACACGCCACCTGCAACACTTTGAAAACATCGAAACCTTTCGCAATCGCTCGTGCGCAAAGTTGGTTAATGTGACCTACAATCAAATCATCTGGATGTTTATCATCGGAACAAAACATCATGTTTTCATAATTTTCGGAAAGTAAATCAATCAGTGCCTCAAAATTTTTAGCAGCACTTCCTTCACGAATGAGTACTTTCATGCCAAGCGATAATTTCTCAGCTGCTTCATCATAGGTAAAACATTCATGATCAGTTGAAATTCCGGCCGAAATATATTTTTTTATCGGTTCGCCTCGCAATCCTGGCGCATGACCATCAACGGGTTTGTTGAAATGTTTTGCCCAAGCTATTTTTTTCAAAACTGCTGTGTCGTCAAATAAAACGCCAGGATAATTCATCATTTCTGCCAAATAATAAATATCAGGATGTGCCATTAATTCCTTTATTTCTTCAGAATCAATAACAGCACCAGCAGTTTCAAAAAATGTTGCCGGAACGCATGATGGTGCGCCAAAATGAAATTTTAATGGTACTTTTTTTCCATTTTCAATCATATAATAAACGCCGTCTTTTCCGAGAACATTCGCAATTTCATGTGGATCAGAAATTGTCGCAACAGTTCCGTGCAAAACCGCAATTTTAGCAAATTCGGACGGAACCAACATCGAACTTTCAATGTGAATGTGCGCATCGATAAATCCGGGAAGAATATACTCTTGAACGTTGTGCTCTTTTTCGATTATGGAACTAATTTTTCCGTTTTCTACGGTAATTTCACCCGAAAAAATTCGTTTGTTTAGAATATCGACAATTTGACCTTGGATTTGCATTTTGGTTTTTTTAGATTATTTTAAACACATAGAAACATAGATTTCATTTTTAAAATTTTAGACGCTTTGCTTATCATAGTTTAAATAGAACTATGTAAAAAAGAATTTTTCTATACGAACTTAACGTTTATTTTTTCTATGTTTCTATGTGTTTTATTTATTCAAAAGTAACAAATTATATATTGAAAATACTTGTTCTTTTCTGTAGTGTTTTTTGTATTTTTGGTAAATGGATAAGGTTTATAATCAAGAAATATTTACTTCTCTGATGAAAGAATTTCTTCTTCTTCAGTTTGTTGTTGTATTGATAACTTTCTTTATATATAAATTGTATATGAATAATCTAAAAAATGGCAAAGTGACTTTTTTAGTTAACGTAGTTATATATTCAATTCTAAACTTTTATCTAATCTATCAAATTTTTATTGAACCTGATTTGAGAGTTGGTGGAATAAGTTTTGCTTTTGAAATGGGTGTTTTCTTTTTGGCACTAGTTTTTATTGTTGTTTTACTACTTGAATACGTTCTGTTAAAATATATAGTTTTTAAAGTTTTCTTCAAGAAATCATATACATACACTAAGCATTAAATAATACATACGACATGAAAAAAACGCTTTTATTCATTTTATTCATGCTGACAAGCTGCAAAACAAAGCCTATTTTAGTTGAAGATAAAATCAATATTTTATTTATTGGAAATAGTTTGACTTATTATCATGATATGCCAAAAACACTGCAAGCAATGTTAAATGAAAAGAGTAATAATTTTAATATTGAGCAATCTACTTTTCCTGGTATGACATTAAAAAGTCATTTAGAAGATATTATAATAAATAGTTCAAAAGATAATATTCGTGTTAGAGAGAAATCCTTAAACGAACTTACAGAAACCGAAAAAAAACTACAAGAAAAAAATTGGGATTTTATAATTTTACAAGATGTAACACAAAATCAATATTTCCCTGAAGTGACAAAAGAAGTAACAGAGCCAACTATTTTAAAAATTAAACAACAAGTAAAGAATAAAGATTGCACCTTTATTATTTTCAGTACTTGGCCTTCTATAGGAGATTATCCAAGAAAAAAAATGTGTATCCCAAAGCACTATTTTGATTGGAAAAAATACTACGTAAACGAAGAAGTAAGTAATAAAGAAAAATTCTGTTCTACTGAAATAATTAACCTTGAAGAAGATATTAAAATTCTGAATGAATCGTATAATAATATCAAAGAAGTAAATAATTTATTGGTATCAAATCACCCAAATCTCCATTATAAAGTTAGAACAAATTTTCCAGAAATCGAACTGTATGACGATGATTATCATCCCTCAGAAATAGGTTCATTTTTAAATGCTTTAGAATTTTACAGAATTTTTTCAAATGAAAAAGTTGATAAACTCCAATATAATGGAAAGTTAGATTCTGAAACAGCAAAAAAATTAAAAAACATTTTTAAATAAAATTTCTTCAAAAATTCTAATATCTAATATCAGAAATCTAATATCAAATGCGCTGGACACTAAAACCAAAACCTTCTCCTGAAAAAGTAAACGCTTTAGCTTCACAATTAAAAGTTGACGAACTCATTGCTACTCTTTTGGTGCAACGCGGCATTGAAACTTTTGACGATGCGCGACAGTTTTTTCGCCCGAGTTTGGATGATTTACACAATCCGTATTTAATGAAAGATATGGACAAAGCCGTTAACCGAATTGAAAAAGCCATTGAGAATGGAGAAAATATTTTGGTTTTTGGCGACTATGATGTTGATGGAACGACAGCAGTTTCCTTACTATCAAGCTATTTGAAAAGTTTTTATCCCAATGTTGCAACATACATTCCAGACCGATATGATGAAGGTTATGGCATTTCGTATAAAGGAATTGATTTTGCTGAAGACAATGGTTTTTCGCTGATTATTGCTTTGGATTGTGGTATAAAATCGATTGATCATGTGCTTTATGCTAAAGAAAAAAATATTGATTTTATCATTTGTGATCACCATCGACCGGGAGAAACTTTGCCCGAAGCCGTTGCGGTTTTAGATCCAAAACGTGATGATTGCAGTTATCCGTATGATGAACTCTGTGGTTGTGGTGTTGGTTTTAAATTGGTTCAAGCGTTGGCACAAAATCGAAATCAAACCATTGAAGATTTAATTCCTTATTTGGATTTGGTTGCTACGGCAATTGCAGCAGATATTGTTCCGATTACGGGAGAAAATCGAGTTTTGGCAAAATTTGGATTAGAAGTTATCAATTCCAATCCGCGACCAGGAATTAAAGCTTTAATTCAGAATTTGAAGAAAAAAGTACTCACAATAACCGATGTCGTTTTTATCATTGCACCACGAATTAATGCTGCGGGAAGAATAAAACATGGTAACGAAGCGGTTGCATTACTAACGGAATATGATTTAGACCAAGCAGAATTTTTTGCTTCCGAAATTGAGCAACACAATTCGGACAGAAAAGATTTGGACAAACAAATCACGGTTGAAGCACTTTCGCAAATAGAAGAAAATAACGAAAAACAAAAATTTACAACCGTTGTCTATCAAGAAAATTGGCACAAAGGTGTAATCGGAATTGTGGCTTCTCGATTGACGGAAACCTATTATCGTCCGACGATTGTTTTTACGAAAAGTGGCGATAAATTAGCAGCTTCAGCTCGTTCAGTGAAAGATTTTGATGTTTATAATGCATTGGAAGCTTGCGCAGAACATTTGGAGCAATTTGGTGGACACATGTATGCTGCAGGAATGACATTAAAAGAAGAAAATTATTTAGCATTCAAAAATGCTTTTGAACGTGTTGTTGAAAAAACCATTCATCCCGATTTATTACTTCCAGAAATATCCATTGATGCTGAAATCGAGTTATCCGAAATTAACGAAAAACTCATTAGAATTTTAAACCAGTTTGAACCTTTTGGGCCGCAAAATATGACACCGGTTTTTATGGCAAAAGGTGTTAAAGATACTGGTTATGGAAAAACAATTGGTCAAAGTGATGAGCATTTAAAATTGTTTGTAAAACAATCCCGAAGTTTCGGGACTGAAGGTTTTGGTGTTATTGGTTTTGGTTTAGGAAATAAAATAGAAATAACAAAAAACCAAAATCCGTTTGATATCGCTTTTTGTATCGATGAAAATGTATTTAATGGGAATATTACTGTTCAATTGCGATTGAAGGATTTGAGGTGATTTTACTCTGAACTCTAACAGAGTTTAGAATTTAGGTTTTACCACGAATTATCTGCGTAAAACCAAATAGATTTTTTTAGTAACATTAAGCACAAATTTTTAAACCATTAAGCAATTTAAGCAAATCAAGACTTAATGAAACTAAAATTACTTAATGGTTTATAATGTGAAAGATATCAACCTATTCGATCCGTGGTAGAACCAAAATTTAAGTTTGTTTATACTCCTTCAACTCAAAAGTTGTACCATCAAAAACACCATACGTGAAATAACCAATCCAATCGCCAAGGTTGGCATATTGTGAGTTTTCGCCAACGGGAATTATCATCGGCAAATGGCGATGACCAAAAATTAGGTAGTCATAATGTTTGCTTTCCAATTTTCGTTTGGAATATTGCACTAACCATTCGTTTTCTTCGCCAAGGAATTTCACATCGGCTTCGCCAGAAATTAGTTTGTTTTTCACGGAAAGATATTGTGCTAATTTCACTCCTAAATCGGGATGTAACCATCGAAAAATCCATTTCGATAACGGATGAACAAATACTTTTTTCATGCGTTTGTAGCCTTTATCGCCCGGACCTTTTCCGTCACCATGACCTATTAAAAAGGTTTTTCCGTTGAAGGTATATTCTTGATTATCGTGATAAACCGGAATATTGAGTTCTTTTTCAAAGTAATCGTGCATCCACAAATCGTGATTGCCTACGAAGAAATAAATGGGAATGCCGCTATCACGAATTTCGGCTAGTTTGCCTAAAACTCTCACGAAACCTTTGGGAACAACCGTTTTGTATTCAAACCAAAAATCAAATAAATCACCTAAAAGGAAAATACATTCGGCGTCTTTTTTTACTTCATCAAGCCAAGCAACAAACTTCTGTTCCCGAGGAAAACTAGCTTCAGGAGTTGGAGCGCCAAAATGCTGATCGGAAGCGAAATATATTTTTCTGTTTGGAGAAATAGTCATGTTTTTATTTGGAAGGGACAAGCCGCGACTTGTCAGTACTAATTATTTATTCATTATCCGAAGCATACCATTCGGCAAATGATGTTTCTGTTTCTTGCAATTTTAAAGAATGCAATTGAATATCGGCAGGCAAACGATTTTTAATTTTGTTTGCGAAGTCGGTTACCATTTTTTCACTCGTTGGTTGATAATCTACTAAAATAACATGGTGCCCACGATTTTTTAGCTCGTTCGCTAGTTCCACGTGAGGTGTGTTTTTATTAAACACAGTGGCATGATCAAAAACATCCACAATTTCTTCGCGGACAATCTTTTTTAAATCCGAAAAATCAATGACCATTCCAAACTTGACATTGGTAGTATCAGTTATAGGTTTCCCAATGACTGTCACCGAAAGTTTATAACTGTGGCCGTGAACGTTTTTACATTTGCCATCATAGCCATAAAGTGCATGTCCGGTTTCGAAAGAAAATTGTTTAGTAATTCTGATATTGCTCATGGCAGATTTTTTTTTACGCTGTAAATTTAGTCATTAATACTACAAGTCGTTTCGTCTTTTTTTTGCCCGATAATATAGCAACCAAGCTAGCGCAACTAAAATCACAAAGGGCAAGACATAACCAATCCAAACTCCAATTAAATACCCATTATCGGGAGCTTGTTTTATTTTTTCGTCAATAGTTGCTTGTTGAATAAGTAACAGTAGCATATTGATTTTATTTTTTTAATTCGTTTAAAGCAGTTGCAGTATAATCAGAAAGCACTAATTTACCTGAAATTGCTGCTCGTTCATACAATAATTCGTCCCAATGCGCTGTTCCTTCCCAAAACACTTTTTTCATTTCTGAAAGTGCTTCTGGATTGTAGTTGGCTAATTTTTTGGCAAAAGATAAAGTAGCTTCATCAAGTTCGGCATAGCTGTCAAATACATCAGCATATAATCCTTTTGCAATAGCCCAATCTGCAGTTTGCCATGTATTGGGTTGCAAAGTCAGATGAGTCATAGCAGTTTTCCCTATTTTTCTGGAAACGGCTGGTTCAATAACAAAAGGACCAATACCAATCGCAATTTCAGAAAGTTTGATTGCGGCATCTTGATAGGCAAAAGCAAAATCACAAGCCGAAACTAAACCAACACCACCACCAACAGCTCTTCCTTGTACTTTTCCGATAATTAGTTTCGAGCACTTTCGCATCGCATTGATGACATTCGCAAAGCCAGAAAAAAACTGCCTTCCCGTTTCAAAGTTTTTAATGGAAAGCAATTCATCAAACGAAGCACCCGCGCAAAAAGTTTTACCTTCACTTTGCAAAATAATGACATTAACGGTATCATTACCACTTAAAGAATTAATTTCTTGCGTTAGTTTTTGTAATAATTCACTAGGGAAAGAATTGCTCGCAGGGTGACTAAAAGTGATAGTAGCGATGGAGTCTTCAAATAGAATATGGATTTGTCCATTAGAATTTTGGTCTGACATAATAATGTATTTGTTGTAAATTTATAACAAATCTTAAAAAGTTGATTTTTGAATTGCTTTTTGTTTTGATAAAATGATATATTTGTGGTCATAAAATGGGGGATTAGCTCATTTGGCTAGAGCGCTTGCCTGGCAGGCAAGAGGTGGTCGGTTCGAATCCGATATTCTCCACAAAATAAAAGCCGTTTCGTATAGTATCGAAACGGCTTTTTCATTTTATCGTTAGAACGTATTATTCAACAATAATTTTCTTAACCTCTTTTCTGTTCCCATCTGTAATGGTCATTAAGTATAACCCTGCTTGAGCATCAGTTAACTGAATAGTTTCATTAATTGTTGCTTGGTTACCAAAAGAGTTTTCATATATTTTTCTTCCTCTAATATCAAAGACGTTCACAGTTACTTTGTCCGAAATTGGATTAGTGTATTGCAACATAAAGTTTCCGCTATTCGGATTTGGATAAACTGAGATATCTGCACTATCAAATTCCTGATTGGCTAGAGTACAACCAAAGTCAATTCCCCATGAATTGATATTCCCAGAATCGTCATTAAAGAAATCTTGAACTGTTAGGGTCCAAGTACCGTTTGATGGTTTTCCATTAAAAGCAGCTAAAGGTTGCACTGGGCTTGCTGTACCAGTCGTTGGACTTCCACATGCTGGCGCTGGCGCACCATCTTGGAAAGTAATATTCAATCCAGAAGCTTGTGGATTATTACATGTTCTATTCCATAAAATTACTTCCGTTCCGTCTGGATGTCTTAATCTAACATTTAAATCTCCAATCCAAGTATGACCAGTATTAAAAGTAGCTTTCATATTATTAATGGTAACATTGTTTGGAAAATTGATGGTACGAACTACTGCTGCACCGGGTGAATTTGCACCAAGACCATCAGGAATGGCTGTTCCAGGGCTTTCAGAAGCCACATTACATTCAAATCCTAAAGTAATATTTCTAGAAACTGCATAAAAAATATTTCCAACAGCTTCAATTAATAATCTGCAATTTTGTGTCGGAGTAGTAGGCATAGTGATCGTCTGAGAACCATCATTTGGAGTATTTGCAACTAACGTTGTAAACGTTGCGCCACCATCTACAGAAATCAATATGTTAACATTTGCTGTGTTCATATTATTAGCAGTAGTGCCCGCTACATTCCAAGTAACAGTTTGAGTAGAACCCAATTGCCAAGAAACGTTTGTATTTGGACTTGTAAATTCAAATGCACCGCCAGCATCAGCAACTGAAACAGTCGTTGTGCCAGTATTTGTTTGTCCTCCTCCTAGAACATTATCTCTAACTGTGAAAGTGAAATTTAAGATTCTTGGAACTGATGAAACTGTTTCCCAAGGAGTCACTAATTGACCTGCAAGCACATTTTGGAATGCTGGCATAAATCGGACAGGTGATGCATTAGGAACCACTGATCTAAAATTAGGCCCGTTTGTTTTTGTAGGTGATGGAAAGGTAGAAGTTCCACCCACTACTGTTGCGTCATTATTTTGCTCCCAGTTGTAAGTTAGTACTTCGCCTGTTGAGCCTGTAGATGAACCAGTTAATTTAAAAGCAGTATTTACCGGTATGGTAAAAGTACTAGTTACTGAAACTGTCGGTCTAGGGTTTGTAACAGCTAAGCTAGTGCTTACTGGACAGGTTTTATTAAGCATATTATTCTGTATTTGCAAAATACTTCTATAGGTGAAATAATCATCTGAATTAGATTGCATGTCAGTGCCACCACCACCAATTCCTGCATAGGCCATGATAGTAGAACCACTGCCCGGCTCAACGTTTACAGAATTGTTTTCAGCTGTATGCGTAAAAGTGTGATTCGCACCCATTTGATGCCCCATTTCATGAGCCACAAAATCAATATCAAAGGTGTCTCCTGCAGGAATACCATCTATTGGTGACGTAATTCCACTTCCTTTCAAAGCATCACAAACACAACCTATACATCCGGCGCTTCCACCACCACCTGTAGCACCAAAAAGATGTCCAATATCGTAGTTTGCAGCACCAATCACACTATTTAATGTAGCTTGTAATTGAGAATTCCAAGCCGCTGGCGCACCACCACCAGCAGGAACTGTTGAATAAGGATCTGTTGCAGCGTTAGTGTAAACAACCAAATTGTTATTTGGAATAATGATAAGTTTAATAGCTAAATCTTTTTCAAAAACCCCATTACATCTGGTCATGGTTGCGTTCATTGCTGCTAAAGCCAAAGCCACCGTTCCTCCGTGAAATGTGGTATACTCAGCAGTACAAGATAAAGCCAATCGCATTGTTTTATATACTTCATTGTTTGCCATGGTTACATTGCCATTCTTGTGCAAATCTTGGATTACCGCAGTATCTTCGGTTGAACAAACAAATGGTAAATTACCTTTTATTCTTGTTTTAGAATCAAAAACTACATATACCGAACGGTCTTTTGTATAAGGTTCGATAAATTCTGTTCCCGAACCTGCTCTAAAAACCATAGTTTGTATCCCAAGAGGAGAAAAACTCAAATTTAAAGTAGCGTAAATATCTGTAACTCCTTTTCCGATGTAAGCTCTAATTTCAGGATAATTTGCCTGTAAAGCAGGATCAAAATTAGACGATTCCCAAATCAAGAATTTTTCTAATTGACCACTCGTGTTAGGTAATGTGATTTCAAAACCTGGAAGTCCAGATTCTTTAGTGGCTACGTTTGCAAGTAATTGCTTAAACTGAACAGCGTTAAACTGAACTAATTTCTGATTTGAAGAATACTCCGTCGGTCTAACTTTTTCTGAAGTAATAGCCTTGTTGCTATCAAAAAGCTTCCACGGCGTGTTTTTTTGAGCAAAAGCACCCGAAACTGTAATTGTAAAAATTACTAATAGTAATGTTTTTTTCATGGTTATTTGGTTAATTAAGTATTGTATTTTTCTTAACTATTATGCTGTTTAAAATAGAAAACAATCTACAAGTTAAAAAATTAAATTCATCGTTTCAAAGATAGTTATCTTTCAATAATTTGCAAATAAGAGTTCACTATTTTAAATAGTTTTAAACAAATCGTACTCCTAAGTCTTGTATTCGCAAATTTTCTACAGTTTTATTAAGTATTATATGATATATCGCTTTACAAAAACTTATAAAGTGATAAATCAACTGCTAAAAACCATTTAACGAGGCGAAACCCTTGTTAGTCATTTTAGCTAAATGATTATTACACTTTTAAATTATTTTTTTTCGCTTCAAAAATCTATTTTTGCCATCTAAATTTTCGTTTTGAATAGAGTTGATAGTATACATTTCTTTCATGCCAAAAAACCAACAATTGTAACTATTGGTACTTTTGATGGTGTTCATCTTGGACATAAAAAGATACTAAAGTTAGTAACTGCTGCCGCAAACGAACTACACGGTGAGAGTTTGGTACTAACTTTTTTTCCACATCCTAGAACAGTGCTTCAAGCAGATACTGAGATGAAACAACTAAACACTTTGGCAGAAAAAATAAATTTATTAGAGTCAATGGGAATAGATAATTTAGTCATACATCCTTTTGATACAGCATTTTCAAGACTCACCGCCGAGGAGTTTGTCAAACAAGTTTTAGTAGAGACGTTTCAAACAAAAAAAATCATCATAGGATATGACCATCGTTTTGGCCGAAATAGAACAGCAAATATTGACGATTTAATCCAATTTGGAACTAAGTTTGGGTTTGAAGTGGAACAAATTTCTGCAAAAGAAATTAATGATGTAGCTATTAGTTCTACAAAAATACGAAACGCTCTTACCGAAGGAAATGTAGCATTAGCCAACAATTATCTTGGCTATGACTACTCGTTAACTGGCACAGTAGTAAAAGGAAAACAACTAGGCAGAACCATAGATTATCCCACAGCCAATATCACGGTTGAAGAAGACTATAAACTCATCCCAAAAAATGGTGTTTATATTATAAAAAGTACCATAAACGGTGTAACTGTTTTTGGAATGATGAATATTGGAACACGACCAACGGTCGATGGAACCACACCAACTATAGAAGTTCATTATTTTGATTTTAGCAAAGACCTTTATAATCAAACAATAACTGTTGCCCTACTCGAATGGATGCGACAAGAACAAAAATTTGATACAGTAAAAGCTTTGCAAAATCAACTGGACCACGATAAAAAAATGGCGCTTGCCTACATCAGCAAGCTCTAATCACTTAAGACGACCTTACCTTTTTGCTTATCTTAACGCTTGTTTAAAGCTACTTACTTTAAATTGTATTCAAAATTGTTACTTAATAACAAATTAACTACTTTTGAAACTTATTACTTAACCATTATGAGCATTACTAAACACAATTGGACCAAAGAAGAAATTATTGCTATCTATAATAAACCGCTGATGGATTTGCTATATGAAGCGGCCTCAATACATAGAGAGCATCATGATCCAAACGTAGTGCAAGTTTCCACTTTATTATCTATAAAAACAGGTGGTTGTCCCGAAGATTGTGGCTATTGCCCTCAAGCCGCTCGTTATCATACTAATATTGAAGGTAACGATTTAATGACAGTAAGCCAAGTAAAAGCACAAGCCCTTCGTGCCAAATCTAACGGTTCCTCCAGAGTGTGTATGGGTGCAGCATGGCGCAATGTAAAAGATGGTGAAGAGTTTGACCAAGTATTAGAAATGGTAAGAACCATCAATAAATTGGATATGGAAGTATGTTGCACACTAGGTATGTTGACCGAAAATCAAGCGCAACGATTGGCAGAAGCAGGATTGTATGCCTACAATCATAATCTAGATACATCCGAAGAATATTATAAAGAAGTGATTTCTACTCGCGGTTTTGAAGACCGTCTACAAACTATCGAAAATGTCCGTAAAACTAATGTTACGGTATGTAGCGGTGGCATTATCGGTATGGGAGAAAGTATAGAAGATAGAGCCAGAATGTTAGTTGCACTTTCTACGCTAAATCCACAACCTGAATCGGTGCCTATAAATGCGCTTGTAGCAGTGGAAGGAACTCCAATGGAAGACGAAAAACCAGTCGAAATTTGGGAAATGATTCGCATGGTAGCTACCACTCGAATAGTGATGCCCGAAACACAAGTACGCCTCTCTGCCGGAAGAACCGAAATGTCGCGCGAAGGGCAAGCCATGTGTTTCTTTGCTGGAGCCAACTCCATTTTTGCCGGAGATAAACTATTGACTACTCCCAATCCTGATGTAAACGAAGACATGAAAATGTTTGAAACCCTGGGATTAGTGCCACAAAAACCTTTTATAAAAATCATGCAACCTACAACTGTCGAAGCAGCCGACTCCAAGTTTCAAGCGCTAGGCGAAAAACCAAAATGGACGAGACCAGGTCATACCATCGAGCGAAACCTAGAAGCATCGACCAAAGGAAAGTAAATACAATTGTTAATACAATAAAAAATGCCCCAAATAGTGTTTCACTATCTGGGGCATGTTCTTTTCCTAAAAACCATTAGCTAGGGCACAATGGCTTTTCTATTCACTACTACTCCATTTTGAAGTACTATTTTTACTACCACTGTTTGTTGTGATTTTAGATTGTCAATCTGGTGGATCACATCAGAAACCTGATTGTTATCATAAATCTTTCTGCCTAAAATATCAAACACCATAACTTTAGCGATGGTTTCATTTCTCGAAGTTATGGTCAGCGTTTGCAGATTTGACGACACTATTACGGCATCATCTCTGGTTATATCAGGATTGGATAAACTCTGCGAAGTATATCTAAGGATAAACCTGTCGTTTACAATACCTCGTGATGCTGTAAACGGATAGGGACTGTCATTTAAAAGATGTGTTATTCCCAAAAGCTTATCTTCTAAATACATTTCTTGATTACTCTCTGAAAATAAGCCGTCTACTGCCGCAATAGCAATAGAATAGTTGCCGCTTGTATTAACGCTAATTCCTAATTTAACCTGGTCTTGAATATCAAATGGCAAAGCTCTTCCTTGAATACAATAGGGTTGATTTTGATTGTCGTCAACAAACGAATAAATCTTTAATCCAGCAGCATTGGTTACTGCATCACACAATCGGTCTGTATTATTAGTAGCTGCTGTCGTATATCCTATTAAGGCTCTATTAACACTTCCTTGTGGTGAAACCAAATCTAGCCAAACTCTGCTTTTTTCTGACTCCGTTGCTACCTCATCACTACCGTTTGTATTTCTGTAAAACTGCGAATTGTTATAGGTAGTATTCGCAACTAAATTAGAGCGCATTTCATTTCTAAATTGTAACGAACCCGTTGTCGCAGGACCGTCACTCATCAACACAAAAAATCCTTGACCTGATGCAATATTCCCATTAAATCCTGCTGGTCCACTAATGGTTCCTAAACCGTTATGGGTGATGTAATCATTAGTGTTATAATTGTAAACAAAGTCAAAATAGTAGGGATCAACACCCGAAGTTGGGTCGCTTTGATGTGTCCAAATGTTTATAAATCCTTCTATTGAAGGGTTTAAGGCTAGAAACCTTTCTACATTTAAAGCCGATGGATACGGGTTACCAACTAAGTTCCAGTTATCATCCCAGCGCGTAGTGAGCACATTATTCGGATTGGCAGGCTCAGCATCATAATTTAATCCTGTGGTTATACCATCACCAAAATAAGCGCCTCGCGAAATAGGCAAATTAATCAATCCGTTATTAGGTTGTCCAAAAAAGTTGAACGTGTTGGTGGTAGGAACAGCAGCACCATTAAATGTTCGAGCAATATACCCTTTACCTTCTGCCATATTCGCCGTAGAAGGTGTAATCCAATTTCCAAAAGTTCCGTTGGAGTTTGGAAAAATAGGATTCCATTCATAGCGTAATCCATTGGGTAAATTGGCTACTGCAAATGATTTTGTCGGTGCACCCCAATATACATAATCAATATCTTTTGCCGTATAATTTCGTCTTACAGTAAAACGGGTTCCGGTATAATCGCCATTGTTAGTATCGGTATCATTCACTTGAATTAACTGACCGTTACTTTGAATGGTAATGTTCCCGTTGTTGGTTAATCTGTTGTTTACTCTCAAATAACCCGCCGCATCTACTGATACATTTCTAGTAGTAGCAACTGTCACATCACCAGTGGCAAAAAGGTCATTAGAAACCGCAGTATCAAAGTTATTATCTAAGACCACATTGAAAAACTGCTCTGTTCCTTGTGGCACTACATTATTGATAATTTGTGGTGTTGCCCCTACGAAGTGCACGGTACCATTGCCTTCATCAAAAGCGTTATTGTTTTTATTATTGTTCCAGTTACCATATAAAAATAACTGTCCGTCGGCAGTAGCGTTATTTCCATCATTCATGTCTAGTGCTGAGTCGGCTGCACTATTTTGAATAACCAAGTCGCCGTGTACTTCCAATCTATTATTTACATTGCCAATAATATCGAGCTTCTTTCCTGCTAAGGTTAAGTTTCTGGCTCTTGCTATAAAACCAAAGTTAGCTGCAAATGGCGCCGTCGCATCAACAGCAGGCGAATTTAAAAAACTATTATCTATTATTTGAACGTCTACGGTTGCATCGGGTACAATCAAAGTATCCCAATTTTCACAGTTAAACCAGTTGCTGTTTCTTCGGCCGCTCCATGTTCCGTTTACATATATATCAGTATCCAATGGCACTAGTGTACAACCCGCTCTGTAATTAAAACCACCCGCAGTATAAGCCGCATTATCAGTATAAGTATCCCAGTTGGCGGTATCATTGATTAAGGCAATCCAGTCAAATTTTCCGCGTGTTGTTGCACTAAAATCTACAGCATCTGGATCGTCAAATTTCACAAAACCATTGCCCGAGGGTGCGATGTTACTAAAACATTCTAATCCAGGATAAAGCGTTGACCATGCTGTACAATCGTTCGGATCGCCATTCGGAGGAGAAATACAGGTGTTACCACTAGGCGCTGTTTGCCAACCGCTTTCTGTCCATCCATATAAAACGGTGCCGCTATAGGTAGAGGTATGTGCTATATTATTGGTCCAAAGTCCGCCTTGCATAAAATAAATATCATCATTATTATTCAAATTAAACCCTCCAACACTACCACCACTCTCCGCTGTTTTTGTCCAATTAGTATCTAATGCACCACAGGTATACACATCAAACTGACCAGGTGTTGTTACATTAGGACTTGTGGTCGAAGTTTCAATAGTAATAATCGTCCCTTTGGGCAATAATGACCCGGTTCTCGTAATGGTAATTACTCCTTCTGTTCCTCCCCATTGATTAGCAAATACTCTTTCATAACCATTATCGGTTAAAAGCAATTTGGTTCCGGGTAATAAATCTCTAAAGCATACAAAAGAAATTTGGTCAGCACCTCCGGTAATATTGGTACTAACGGCTAATACCGCCAAGTCACCAGGTGCTAATACCGTTACTACAGCAATATCAAAAAGCGTACTGCCTATAGCCGTTACACCAGCTGCCGTAGCAGTCAATGTGATGTCTGTGCCAACCACCGTATGTGTAATCCCAATAAAAGTAGCAAGTCCTGAAGCTGCCGCCAAGTTAATAGGCGAACCCGTCATGGTGCCCGAACTCGTTAAGGACACCACACCGGTAAACCCTAAGTCTCTATTTCCACAAGCATCTGTAGCAGCAACCACTACAGTACTCATTGGGGTGTTTACCCCTGTAGTGATAGGTTGTGTAGTAAAACGAAGTTGTGAAGCTACTACCGCAATGGCTAGTCGACCATTTACCGTAGACTGGGCCGAAAATGTAACTTTTCCTGAACCGGTTGGCGCAAAAGTAACGTTGGGATTAGAGATGGTAAAACCAAAATCATCACCGTCAATTGCTCCAACACCCAGCGGACAACGCAACGTTAATCGAAGTCCTAGCAACACACTGCCATTATCAACTGCTGTAACAGATAAGCCCGTAAACTGAATTTGATCGGCAGTTACAACTCCTGGAGCGATAATAGTATTGGTATCTAAATTAACTAAGACAATGTTTTGGATAGTCTGGTCCCAATTTCCTATAGCATCATTACCATTTTGCGTTATCGTTAAAGCCGTCATAATAGTAGGCAAGGCATCAGTATCAGCTGCTGCCGCGCCACCATCGCGTAAACGAAAACGCCACACTTCGGTGCCATCAGTTACGGTAGCAATAGTTCCAATACTGGTACTAGAAATAGTAGCTGGGTCTGAACCTGCTATAGCAAAAATATCAGACAAAGTACTTCCGGTTCCTGTTCCTGAAAAACCTAATACATAAGAAGCTTCATCAGAGTCATTATTCGCAAAAGTGATACTGCCAGAAAATGGTCCGGCTACCGTAGGAGCAAAAGTAATAGTAAAGGTTACCGAACCGAAGGTGGATAGATTGGTTACATAAGTAAACGGAATGGTCGCGCTAAAAGGTGCAGTCACAGGCGTGTTTGCCGATAAAGCTAAGTTACTATTCCCTAAATTTTCTATAGTAAAGGTTATAGTACTAGAGCTTCCCGTAGCCACATTTCCAAACGGATATATTGGGTTTGAAGTTCCTGTTCCATAGCTAGTAGCGCCTTGACGTATATTGATTTCTTGATTGCGTAATCCGCCAGAAAAGACGTTGGGTGTTCCCGATAAAGGCAAAGTCGTTGACCCTCCAAAACTAAGCGTGTTGGCTGCCAAGATGGTTCCCACTGTCCAGGTACTACCATTCCACTGTTGGGAGAAACTCGTTGTTTCTGTACCATTAATGTCAGCCGGTAAATAGGTGGAAGTAAAACTATAAGTAGGCGTAGTAATAGTTCCAAAACGATTAACCACCCAAAAACGAGAAATAAAGTGAGTAGTGGCATCCATGTTGGGATGTTTACTGTCGTTAACAGCTACGTCTATAAAACTAGTGGTTCCTAATCCGGCGGCAGCCGTTAAATTTACTGTTGCAGGCGAATAATCTATAGTGCCTGTTTTATCACCTATAGGGAATGTAAACAACCCTGTAGTGGTATACTGTCTGCGAAGAATTCCTCCAAAAGCATTATCAGCAATGATAAAATTGTTGACTGATGCACCGCTAATAGTAGCGGTACTATTCATGGTAAAAGTGGTAGTATCTAAATCGAGAATACCTGCAGTTAGGTTTAAATTGGTCGCTATGGTTAATGGCGAGCCCATGACACAGGCAACAGCACCTGCGGTGCGGTTAATAGTAAAATTACCTAAGCTTTGAAAGCCAAGAAAACGCAAGGTGCCTACACTGCCGGTACCTAACAAACTGAGCCGTGAAGTAAGACTTCCACTAAAAGTACCCAAACCCGAAATCGTATTGGCAACCCCTGCTGTACCAATAATCAGTTCTCCTGAGTTGATATTAAAAACATCAGTAGCGCTATTAAAAACAATAGCATTCCCACCAGCAGGTGCCGACACGGTTACTGTAGTGGCTGAGCCACCCAGCTGCACTGTTGTGCTGCCCGAAGCGGGTTGAAAAACCATATAGGGAATCACCACATTAGGACCTGTGATGATTTGTGTCGCTGCATTGTTGATAAAAAACACGCGTTTGGTATTGGCATTAAAAGTAGCACCCGCATTGACTGTTAGATTGCCTCTTAATCGCAAATCGTCATTGGCACCCACACCCAAATTCATCGCGCCTGTAGGACCATTAACAAGAAGACTACCTCCCACGGTTAATGTGCCGCCAAGAGCTACACCGCCGGTATTCATGTTTAAAGTACAACCATTATCTATCGTTAAATTTCCTGCTGTGGCTTTATCTAAAACACTGTTGGGCACTGCTGTATTAACATAATCGAGTGTCGTATTGCCTTGTATGATTACATTGTTAGGATACCCTGGCGTTACCCCTATAGTGCCTACGCCTAGTGCGCTCCACTCTACTCCTCTTCCGAAAGTAGTTCCTATATCATAACGCAAAGTAGACGTTGCGCCATACAAAGGAGCATTGCCAGTAACATTTCCACCATTAAAAATAGTCAAAACACCATTCACCGTTAGCGCATTGGCAACCGCTACATCCAACCCCGCAAATAATGTTAGTGTTCCATTAACGGCACCCACTGCCGTGTTGAGTTGCACCGGCGAGTTAGGAAATAAAGATACACTAAAGGGCGGATTGGCTATGGGCCAAATGCGTTGCGAAGCACCCAGCACCATCGTGGTACTGTTGGCATGATCAAAGCGCAACTGGCCTGCCACGCCATATTGCAGATTATTGCCGGTGACTCCACCACCTGCTAGCACTATAAATGTGCCATTGATGGTCATCGTGCCGTTATTGGTAATCGACAAAGGAGTGGCTAAAAAACCACCTGCATCTACCAGCGTAGTTGTACCTGCATCGCGCGTAGCATAAATGGCGTTGTTCATGGTTACCAAATGACCCGTGCGAATAATAGCATTTTCGTTAGGATCTGGGATGTTGCCACCTTGCCAAGTAGCGGGATTATCCCAGTTACCCGTGGCAATACTTTGAATACCAGTTACGGTAGGAGTAACGGTGCCACCAATAGCTAAGCCATAAGCTCCAGCACTAGGAGAATTAAAACCCCATCCTCCTGTCGTAGTTTGGCCACTGGCGTAATATCTTATTGTAATAGTGGTAGTAGCCGCAACACCTTGCAAAGCGGCTATTCCCGATAAATTGATTTGAGTTAATGTAGCTGTAGCTCCAGTCAGTAATTGCGGTGTACCTATTAAGGTAAAATTTGTACCGTCTAAACTATAGGCAAACTGATTAGAAACACCTGGCGTAACTGCAAAACTACTTGTACCCCCAACACGGGCATCTATAGTGGATAATGATAAAGTATTGCCTGGCGTTGCCGATAAAGTAATCTGAAAAAAATCGGTATTTGTGGTTGCTATTCCGTCGCTCTGAAAACCTTGGGTTCTAAAAGAATTCATAGCAGTGCTAGCAGTAGCTCCTGCTCCTCTTGTTATCAAATTGCTTGCATCAAGTCCAGCATTAAATACATCCGCAGTAGAAGTTGCTGGTGAACTTTCTCCAAAAAAATCCCATGCAGCAATTTGCCCAAAAGAAATCCCCGAAATCAAAAGCGTAACGATAAGTAATTTAATTTTCATTTAAAATGAATTGTTTTATGTATGTATTTTTATGCCAATACTAAAGCGTGGCAAAGCCATAAAAAAGCAGTTAAATTAAGTAGCATTTGGGTTGACAAAATTACATCTAAATTACTTAAATACAATTGGTTTAGATTAAGTTATTATTAATAAATTACCGTTTTTATGAACAATATGGCATAAGGTTAGGAAATTGCTGTTTTTATTATTCTTTTTTGTTAAATAAATACAATACCGCTACTTTTTAGCCCTAAGTTTTATCTTAAAAAAATATATTCCTGTAGGACATTAAGAAGAAAGTACCATCGCAATAGAGTAAAAATACACCCCAACACATCGCTATATCGCCCCAATTATGGCTAAAAAAATACCCCGAGTATATGGGTAGTGTATGAAGAGTGTATGGGTAGTATATGCCAGAAGTATGGATACAGTATGGATACTATATCACAGAAGTAGGAATCGTAAACAGCCAAACCATAAAAAGGGCACACTATTTTAATCGCCTACTTGCCATTATTGAAAGTATAATTCCAAACTGTTAGGGATATTTTGTTATGTTTGTTCTCCTAGGATTTACACTCAAAATGAACCCATCGTTAACCCTGCTCGAAGCCCAAAGTAAACTGGAATACTACTGTTCCTATCAAGAGCGTTGCCATCAAGAAGTGGTGCAAAAGTTATACGAACTAGGCATGAAATCCCAGGAGATTGACACGATAGTGGTGCATTTACTCCAACATAATTTTTTAAACGAAGAGCGTTTTGCGCGCAGTTTTGCTCGAGGAAAACACCGCATCAAACAGTGGGGCAAAGTGCGCATTGTCAACGAACTCAAAGCACGACATATTGCTGCGCCCAATATCACGGCGGCACTTTCAGAAATTAGTGTGGCACAATCCCAAGAAACCTTCGACACGCTTGCTCAACGTCACTGGGAAACCCTGCGCGAACCCAATGCCGAAAAAAAGAAAAAGAAGTTTTGCGACTATTTGCTACGCAAAGGTTGGGAAAGCCATCTGGTGTATGAGAAAATGAAGGAGTTATCGTCTTCGACAAGCTCAGACTGACATCGCGGTATTTAATTGTAATCCTAGATAATACAAATACTCATTTTACAACAAATACAATATGAAGCAGTTTGTCACACTGAGCCTGTCGAAGTGCCAACATATAAACAAATACAATAAGAAGCACATTGTCACACTGAGCCTGTCGAAGTGCCAATATATAAACAAATACAATAAGAAGCACATTGTCACACTGAGCCTGTAGAAGTGCCAATATATAAACAAATACAATAAGAAGCACATTGTCACACTGAGCCTGTCGAAGTGCCAACATATAAACAAATACAATAAGAAGCACATTGTCACACTGAGCCTGTCGAAGTGCCAATAT